>CAYVWG010000001.1:0-70292 GCA_964455425.1 uncultured Oscillospiraceae bacterium
GAAATGTCGGAAATTTCTTTTGCCTGAACCCACTTGCCCTCTTCGGGGATGGGTGCGGGACCATGATACGCGCCCTTGGCTACAGGACACATATGCTGTACTTCGGTAGTATAAATCATAGCAACTATCCTTTCCTTTACTGAAACCGCTTTGCACAAAGGGTTTCGTTGTCTTTTGGGCCAGAAGTTATCCAAAATCGTTCATATTATACCCTCTGCCGAACCAATTGTCAATGAATTCACAGAGATTTTTACTTAAGCGGTCTTTTTTCTGCCGCAGCCTGTTGAAAAAAACTGGAAAATAGAATAAAATAGATTAACATTGCGGATTATTCTCAAACTAGTATTGCTGGCAAAACCCAATACGGAGGTTTTTGTATGCTGCCAAGAGAATTTTGTGACAAAATGCAGCGGCTTCTTGACGCTGAGTATTCCGCCTTTCTTGCCGCCTACGATCAGCCAGCCGTGGCCGGTCTTCGGATCAATCCCTTAAAAACGCCTATGCCCCCTGCCCTTCCGTTTTCGCTAACACCGGTGCCCTGGGCTAAGGATGGGTACTACTATCCTCAAAATCAGCGTCCCGGCCTGCACCCCTGGCATGAAGCCGGATTATACTATCTTCAGGAGCCTAGCGCAATGGCGCCAGTAAGCCTGCTCCAGCCCCAGCCGGGAGAGCGAATTCTGGATCTATGCGCCGCCCCAGGCGGAAAATCCACCCAGATTGCCGCGGCCATGCAGAACCGTGGACTTTTGATCAGCAACGAAATCCATCCCAAGCGCGCCCAGATCCTGTCTCGCAACATGGAGCGAATGGGCGTGACCTGTGGCATTGTGTTAAGCGAGCATCCAGCAAAGCTAGCTAAACGGTTTGGTGGATATTTCCACCGCATCCTTGTGGACGCCCCCTGCTCCGGAGAAGGGATGTTTCGCCGGGAGCCGGAGGCCGCGGCCCAGTGGCAGCCGGACAGCCCGTCAGCCTGCCGCCGCCGGCAGGGAGAGATTTTGTCCTCTGCCGCCGCCATGCTCATGCCCGGCGGAAGGCTGGTCTATTCCACTTGCACCTTTTCCCCGGAGGAAAACGAGGGAACCATTGCGGATTTTTTGACCCATCACCCTGAGTTTTCCTTAGTCGCCGCCGATCAGCCCTGGTTTTCTTCCGGTCGGCCCTCATGGATCAGCTGTGGTCATCCGGAGTTGACCTTGACCTGTCGGCTTTGGCCCCATAAACTTAAGGGAGAGGGGCATTTTGCCGCCGTGCTGCAAAAGCAAGGGGGAGAAACCGGCCTTTTGCCCCCTATGCGGGAGGATCCGCTGCCTACGGAATATGCCGCCTTCTGCGGCGAAAGCCTGTCCGTTTCTCTGCCGGGCAAGCCGTGGATGATGGGGCAAACCCTGTGCTATCTCCCCCAGCAGACCCCCAGCTTAGACGGACTCAACGTACTGCGGGCCGGTCTGATTGTGGGGACGGTGCAAAAAGGCCGGTTTATTCCCGGCCATGCTTTAGCGCTGCATCTGTCCGACGGGGTACAGAAGGTTAACTTTGCCCCGGACAGCCAGGAAATCGGGCTATACCTACAAGGCAGCACCTTGCCTACCAGCTGCACCGGTTGGACTTTGGTTTGTGCCGGCGGTTTAAGTCTTGGCTGGGCCAAGGGCGCCGGAGGCACGCTGAAAAATCACTATCCCAAAGGGCTGCGCCGCCACTGAAAAGATGGTTTTTCCCTTTACATTATTTGCAGAATGTGTTATAATCTTCTAGATACCGAAAAAAATTACATACAAATCCGTCATTTTGACAGAAAATCTCTGATTTAGAGGGTATAGTATGATTAAATATAGTATTCGCGGCGGCAAGCCGTTAAGCGGCTCTGTAACCATAAGCGGCGCAAAAAATGCCGCTGTTGCCATTTTGCCGGCAACGCTTTTGGTAAGCGCCCCTTGCCGGATCGAAAATGTACCAGATATATCCGATGTCCGTCTTTTGCTGCGGATTCTCGACAGCATGGGCGCTCGCATCCGCCGTCTTGCGCCGGATGTGCTGGAAATTGACTGCACCCATGCCCGAGATTCCGTAGCGCCCATCGACCTTGTCCGGCGAATTCGCGCCTCTTACTATCTCATCGGCGCCCAGCTGGCCCGATACGGCCACGCCAAGGTGGCTCTGCCCGGCGGCTGTAACTTTGGCGCTCGGCCCATTGATCAACACATCAAAGGCTTTGAATCCATTGGTGCTACAGTGGCCCTAAGCAACGGCTATGTGTATGCCCAGGCCCCGGATACAGGTTTGCCCGGGGGCCGGGTAAATTTGGATGTAGTGTCAGTAGGCGCCACCATGAATATCATGATCGGCGCTGTGCTTGCCAAAGGCCCCACCATCATTGAAAACGCAGCAAAAGAGCCGCACATTGTGGATCTGGCCAACTTCCTCAACGCTATGGGCGCAAAAATTTCCGGTGCAGGCACCGATGTAATCAAGATTCGTGGAGCGCAGTCCCTCCACGGTGGCACCTATTCCATCATTCCCGACCAAATCGAAGCCGGCACCTATATGACCGCCACTGCCGCCGCCGGCGGCGATGTGCTGGTGAAAAACGTGATTCCCAAGCATATGGACTGTATTTCCGCCAAGCTGCGGGAAATGGGCGCCCAGGTAACGGAATACGATGACGCTATCCGTGTAGTTCGCATCGGCAGGCTGCGCCGGGCCAATGTTAAGACCATGCCCTATCCAGGTTTCCCCACCGATATGCAATCTCAGATCGCGGTATGTATGGCGCTGGCCAAAGGCACCAGCATCATTACCGAGGGGATCTACGACAACCGCTTCCGCTATTGTGCGGAGCTAAACCGGATGGGCGCATGCATCCAGGTGGACACAAAGGTGGCCGTAATCGATGGTGTGGAGCAGCTCCATGGCTGCGCCGTAAAGGCCTGCGACCTGCGGGCCGGTGCGGCGATGGTCATTGCCGGACTCGCCGCTGACCAGGAAACCACAGTAGAGGATGTTCAGTATATCGAGCGTGGCTATGAACGTGTGATTGAAAAATTCCAAGGGCTAGGTGCAGACATCCGCCGGATAGAGATTCCAGAAGGTGAGCTTGTGCAAAATATTGGCTGATGGCAAGCTCCCCCGACTGCCAAATCCATAATTGAGGAGGAAATATCGCTGTGTCTCCGATGAAAAATAAATTAGAAAAGCCCCGGCATCGGATAAAAATGCCTGCATGGCTATTTATCCCGCTTGCGCTGCTTTATGATGAGCTGCTCCTGCATTTTTGGATCTCCACAGGGTGGAACTTGGGCCGGCTGCTTTGTGTGGTTTTCTTTTCTTTGTCTTTGGGCTTGTTGCTTGGTTTTTTATGTACCATTGGAAAAATAGAAGCTCTCAGCCGGGCAATTGCCATTGTGCTGAGCACTTTGTTTTGCGTACTGTACATGACAGAATACCTCATCAACGACGCGTTCATGAATTTTATGTCCCTGTCTTCCATCGCCACAGGGGCAAATGATGTGGTAGGTGATTTCGGTAATGTGGTGGTTTCGCTGATTCTTAAGGAATTTTGGCGGATCCTTCTTATGGCGCTGCCTATCCTACTGTACGCGTTTTTCACCCATGGCAAAGCCGTCATCCATTCGGCGTCCCTTCGCTGCGCGCTGCTGTTCGGCTGTGTGTTCACCTTTTGCTTGGGTTATTTTTCGGTGGTGCTACTGTCTCCAGACGCCAAAAAATATAATACGGAATATGACTTTGACAACGCTGTTCACGCCTTTGGGCTGTCCGCCGCCCTGCGGCTGGATTTGACCCGCAGCAACAAGGCGACAAGCACCGGCTTTTCTGATGTGGATGTGGACTTAGACACGCCGGAGGCCACCGCATCTACAGATAGTCCCGCTGTAACGGTCTATGCAGACAACGTGATGGACATTGATTTTGCCGCCCTGGCTGATACCGAGACTGACGCAACCATTGCCGCCGTGCACAGCTATGTGGCCAAACAAACTCCCTCCAAGCAAAATGAGTATACCGGCTTGTTCAAGGGGAAAAATCTGATCTTTATTTCTGCAGAGGCCCTGAGCCTTTATGTCATCGACAAGGATCTTACCCCCACCCTGTACCGTCTGGCCAACAGCGGCATTCAATTTACCGATTACTACCAGCCTGCCTGGGGTGGAAGCACCTCCACCGGGGAGTACTCCAACTTAGTGGGTCTGGCTCCCACAGATGGCGTAAACAGCATCCAAGACACCATTGGGCATAACATGTATCTAACCATCGGAAACCAGCTTATGCGGCTTGGCTATCATTCCATAGCCTATCACAATAACTCCTATACCTATTACGACCGGGACAAAACCCACACCAATCTGGGTTATGAACAATTTATCGGTATGGGAAACGGCATGGAAGAGGGCGTCACCCAGTGCTGGCCGGAAAGCGATGTGGAGATGATCGACTTTACCCTGCCTCAGTATATCGACCAGCAGCCGTTTAACATCTATTACATGTCGGTCAGCGGCCATGGAAATTACTCCCGCACCGGCAACACAATGTCCAACAAAAACTACGATGCCGTGGCAGACCTGCCTTACTCTGAAGCGGTAAAAGCCTATCTTGCCGCCCAGTTGGAGTTGGAATACGCCCTGGAGCATTTGGTTGCCGGGCTGGAGGAGGCGGGGATCGCCGACGACACCGTCATTGTCATTAGCCCGGATCACTATCCTTACAGCTTGGATGAAAGCGCCGCCTGGGGCACGGACGAGGACTATCTTTCCGAGCTTTACGGCACCAAGGTGGATGACTGCTTTACCCGGGACAAGACCTGCCTGATCATCTGGAGCGGCTGCATTGAGGATATGCATCTGAAAATCGACACGCCGGTGTATAGCCTGGATATTTTGCCTACCTTGTCCAATCTTTTTGGTGTGGAATATGACTCCCGTTTGCTGGTAGGCCGGGATGTATTCTCCACCGCCTCTCCCCTGGTGTTCTGGTTAAACTACAGTTGGATAACCGACAAAGGCACATATGATTCCTCTACCGGTACCTTTACCCCCGCTGTCGGTGAAGAAGCCGTCAGTGAGGACTATATCAGCACCATTTCCACCATTGTGAAAAACCGCATCAACTTTTCCCGATCTGTGCTGAACACAGACTATTATAATGTACTTTTCTCGGACGAATGATATCTGAAAAAAACATCCTGGCGTTCGGTGCTGATGTACCAACGCCAGGATGTTTTTTATAAGACTAAAGTTCTGACCCATGTTATGGCAGCACTCTGCGCAAATACTGGCCGGTAAAGCTGCCTTCCACCCGGATCAATTCTTCCGGCGTGCCAAAGGCAACAATCTTGCCGCCGCCATCGCCACCCTCCGGGCCAAGGTCAATAATATGATCGGCAACCTTGATCACGTCCAAATTGTGCTCAATCACCAGCACGGTGTTTCCCTTGTCCACCAACTTTTGCAGAACATCGATCAGCCGCCGGACGTCTTCCATGTGCAGACCGGTGGTCGGCTCGTCCAAAATATACATGGTTTTATCCGTAGACTGCCGTGAAAGCTCCGTTGCTAGCTTTACTCGCTGCGCCTCGCCGCCGGACAGGGTGGTAGAGGATTGCCCCAGCTTGACATAGCCCAAGCCCACATCAACCAAGGTCTGTATTCTGCTACGGATGCGGCTTTGGTTTTCAAAAAATTCCAACGCCTCATCTGCCGTCATGTCCAGCACCTGGGAAATATTCTTTCCCTTAAACTGTACCTCCAGTGTTTCCCGGTTGTAACGGCTTCCACAGCAAACCTCGCAGGGTACATACACATCAGGTAAGAAGTGCATTTCGATTTTTACTAAGCCGTCTCCACCACATGCCTCGCAACGACCACCCTTGATGTTAAAAGAGAATCTGCCCGGACCATAGCCCCGCAGCTTTGCCTCGGCGGTAGAAGCAAACAGATCCCGAATATCTCCAAACAGGCCAGTATAGGTTGCCGGATTGGAACGGGGTGTGCGCCCAATGGGGCTTTGGTCAATGCAAATCACCTTATCCAAATGTTCTATGCCAGAAAAATGGTGGTGCTTTCCTGGCCGCACTTTTGCCCGGTTCAGCGCGCCCGCCAGCTTTTTTTGGATAATTTCATTGACCAAAGAGGACTTGCCGCTGCCGGACACACCGGTAACACAGGTAAAAGTTCCCAAGGGAATGGACACATCTATATTCTGCAAATTGTTTTCCTGGCACCCAAAAACAGACAATACTTTGCCATTTCCCTTGCGTCGGCTTGCCGGCACATCGATCTTTCTCTTGCCGGACAGATACTGGCCGGTGATGCTCCTTGGCTGAGCCATAATATCTTCTACAGAGCCTGCCGCTACGATCTCCCCCCCATGGATGCCTGCGCCGGGGCCAACATCCACAAGATAATCTGCCGCGCGCATGGTGTCCTCATCATGCTCCACCACTATGAGCGTGTTGCCCAAATCTCGCAAATGCTTTAGGGTACCCAGCAGTTTGTCATTGTCTCGTTGATGCAGCCCAATGGACGGCTCATCGAGGATATACAAAACACCCATAAGACTGGAACCGATTTGGGTTGCCAGACGGATCCGCTGGCTCTCGCCGCCAGACAAAGTGGCCGCCGAGCGGGACAGGGTCAAATATTGCAGGCCCACGCTTTGCAGAAACTGCAAGCGGGAACGGATCTCCCGAAGAATTTGCTCCGCCACAGAGGCCATATTTCCTGTAAGCTTTAGCTGTTCTAGAAAAGCCAGCTCCTTGCTGATGGGCAGCTTGCAAAAATCCATGATCCGCATACCGCCAACGGTGACTGCCCGGGAAATCTCCGACAGGCGGTCGCCGCCGCAGGCGGGACAGGGTTTGGTAGACATACACGACTCCAAATCCTTGCGTACAGCGTCGGACTGGGTTTCCCGATAACGCCGCTCCAGGTTGGGTACAATGCCTTCAAACGCCTGTTCCAGCGTCCCCCGGCCATTTCCCCGGTCGTAAAACAGCTTGAGCTTTTCCCCTTTGGTACCATACAGCACCACCTCCAGGGCTTTTTTCGGAAGCTTTTTCACCGGCACATCCAAGCTGAAGGTGTACCGTCTGGCCAGAGCCTCAAAGTACATTAAGGCTACAGAGTCCGTCCGTAGGCTACCCCAGCCGGTGGCCTGAATGGCCCCATCCATAATGGATTTATCCGGATCGGTAATGATCAACTCCGGGTCAACCACCAGCTGATAGCCCAGACCTGTGCAGGTGGGGCAAGCGCCATAGGGATTATTAAAGGAAAACATCCGGGGAGACAGTTCTGGCAGGGACACGCCACATTCTTCACAGGCATAGTTTTGGGAAAGGATCATCTCCTCTCCGGTATCTACCTGCTGGACAATCACCAGACCGTTGCTTTGGGCACAGGCTGTCTCCACTGAGTCTGTCAGGCGGCGAGTGATCTCTCCCCGGCGGATCAAACGGTCAACCACCAATTCTATGTTATGCCGCTTGTTCTTTTCCAGGTGGATTTCTTCCGTCAAATCATAAATATTGCCGTCGATGCGGATCCGGGTGAAGCCGCTTTTTCTGGCGCTGTCCAGCACCTTGACGTGCTCACCCTTCTTTCCTCGGACCACCGGGGCCAGCAGCTGAAATCGAGTGCCCTCCGGCAAGGCCAGGATCTTGTCCACAATTTGGTCAATGGTCTGCCGCTGGATCTCTTTGCCGCACTTGGGGCAATGGGGTATTCCCACTCTGGCCCAAAGCAGCCGGAGATAGTCATAAATTTCCGTAACGGTTCCCACTGTGGAGCGCGGATTTTTGGAGGTGGTTTTCTGGTCGATGGAAATGGCCGGAGACAGGCCGTCGATGCTGTCTACATCCGGCTTTTCCATCTGCCCCAAAAACATCCGGGCATAGCTGGAAAGAGATTCCACATACCGCCGCTGCCCCTCGGCATAGATGGTGTCAAAGGCCAGGGAGGATTTTCCCGAACCGGAAACCCCAGTAAACACCACCAGCTTATCCCGGGGAATCTGCAGGTTTACATTTTTTAGGTTGTTCTCCCGCGCGCCCTGGATGGTCAGTGTGTTTTTCATTGGTAGCCTCCTACAAAAAAAGACAACAAAAGATAACAGGGAACTTGAACCGCAGCCGCAGGCCGTAACCATGCACGCTGGAATCCTCCGTCCTCTGTTATCTTTAGGCGCCGCAATGCGGCAAATCTGGCGGAGTGGGCGGGATTCGAACCCGCGTGCCGCTCATCACGGCAACACGATTTCCAGTCGTGCTCGTTATGACCTCTTCGATACCACTCCATAGGCTTTGCTGACCGGCACTTCGCCAATCAGCTTGGCTATTATATCCCTTGATCGTCCTATTGTCAAGGGTAAAACTGAAATTTTTTGCCTTTTCCCCAAAATCCGGTCAAGCCTCCCTCACGCAAAAGGTCTCTCTGCGTTTGGGAGGCTTGATTCTTCCCACATGATGGAAAAATGAAGCCTATGCTCCTATCGGCTTAAAGCTCCAAATAATGGGCGCGGCTGCCGCCAATGTACTTTGGCCGCGTTCTGGCACAGAGGATATGGGCCTGGCCGATGCTTTGCAAGCTCAGCCGCACAGGCACGGCCACCCGCTTTAGGTGCATACCGACCAGCGTGCCGCCAATGTCCAATCCCGCGTCCGCCTGAATGGTTTCCACCACAACCGGATCCTTCATAGCCTGATATACCGTTGTGGCAAAGGCTCCGCCTGCGTGGGCATGGGGTACCGCGTTGACCACCTCATAGCCAAAGCGCAGGGCGTCCGCCCGCTCCATCACCAGGGCGCGGTTAAGATGCTCACAGCATTGTGCCGCCAAGGAGATTTGTTTTTCCGCCAGCACAGGGGCAATCCCCTGCCAAACGGCTTGGGCTGCCTCCATACTGCCGCCCTTACCGATGCAGCGGCCCAAAATCTCGCTGGAGGAACAGCCGATAACCAACAGTTGTCCCGGCTGCAGCTTGGCCGCATCGATCAGTTCCCCCACGGCCGTATAAGCGGCAGTTTTAATTTTGTCCATGGTTATTCCTTCTTTCCTTCTGCCGGATTACCAGCTTGCCTCTTCGATTTCTTGGCCTTTCTCCCGCCGCATAAGGCCCGCCACAGCGTCTTGCACAGACTTGCCGTGATACAACAGACTGTACGCCTCCTGGGTAATGGGCATTTCCACGCCGGCGCGGTCTGCCAGTTCCTTGACCGATTTTGCCGCGTAGTAGCCTTCAACCACCGCGCCTACCTCTTTCATAGCCTGCTCGGGCGTTTTGCCCTGGCCGATCAGGATCCCCGCCCGGCGGTTACGGGAATGCATGGATGTACAAGTGACGATCAAATCCCCCACCCCGGCCAAGCCGGCAAAGGTATCCCGCCGCGAGCCAAGCGCGATGCCCAGTCTGGCCAACTCCGCCAGGCCTCTGGTCATCAGCAGGGCCTTGGTGTTGTCGCCATAGCCGTAGCCATCCAGTATGCCGGCGCAAAGGGCAAACACATTTTTCATGGCAGCGCCAAGCTCCACGCCTACCGGGTCTGTGGATGTGTATACCCGGAAATTCTCGTTCATAAACGCATCCTGCACAGCCAAGGCCAGCGCCTTTTCTGTGCTGGCAGCCACAACGCCAGTGGGAATCCCCCGGCTGACCTCCTCTGCGTGAGAAGGGCCAGATAACGCAACAACCGTCTTACCCGTCACCTGGGCAACCACCTGGGACATCCGCATACCAGTGTCCTTTTCGATGCCCTTGGTCACCGAAACCAAAACCGTCTTTGGAGAAAGATAGGGGGCAAAGCCCTGCGCGGTGGAT
Source organism: uncultured Oscillospiraceae bacterium (assembly GCA_964455425.1). Classification (GTDB taxonomy): domain Bacteria; phylum Bacillota; class Clostridia; order Oscillospirales; family Oscillospiraceae; genus JAFRPC01. The sequence goes on from CAYVWG010000001.1 coordinate 9,832, forward strand.
CGAATGGCAAATGACGGCGGCGCTACCACCACCATATCCTTGCCGGCCACACAGGCAGGCTCCCAGGTATAGTGCATATCCTCCGGCAAAACTACGCCCCGCAGGAAGGGATTTTCCCGGGTCTGCCGCAAATGGTCACTTTCCTCCTTGCTGTAGGAACATAGGGTGATTTGGTGCTTGTTTTTGTATAAAAGCGTGGCCAGAGCCGTACCCCAGCCGCCGCTGCCAACAACCGCAATATTCATCTTGTCACCTCATTGGTAGATTCTCCCCGCTTTACCGGAGATATTGCCGCCAATATTTTATCATGGGAAAAAAGAATGTCAAGCCTTGGCAAAAAAATGGCGGAAAAAGAGAAAACGCCTTTTGGTGGTAAAAAGCAGCGCGCCGCAAATAGGCGCGCTGCCGGGGGCTTAGGCGATTATTCCTCGGTAGAGTCCTCTTCGGCCGCGGAAGCCTCTTCGGCAGGCTCCTCCGCTTCCACAAAATCGGCCTCTACAACTTCCTCTTCCGCGCAGTCAGGATTAGCCGCCTTGGCGGCCTCAATAATCTCCTTTTGCGCGGCGACCGCCTGCAAAGACGAAGAGATCTTGTCGCACAGGGGCATGTATTCCGCCTCATCCGGCTCTTCTTCGGTAACATAGTCCCGGTAATACAGCTTGCCAAGCTCTGTATACGCCTTGCGCTGTTTGTCCTGCTCCGCGCGGATGGCCAGATTGGCTTTGGCGATAACCGTCAATTCCTTTGCCTTCCGAGCCGCAGTCTGGGCCGCGTCTGCCGCCATGTTCTTTATGTTTTCAAAGCTTTCATTCAATGCCATGATGTTCGTCTCCTTCCTTCCCGTGTCCTACGGAAATGTATCTATATCATACCACACAATGCGCAAAAAATATAGGTATTTAAGGATAAAATTTACAGATTATTCACTATATGCCTCTTTTGCTTACGGCCCAGATAGAGCAGCAGCCCAACGGCTGCCAGACAGCTGAGGCCGGCTAAGCACTGGCTGACCCGGAGGCCCGTGCCAAAGAGGTACAAAGAGTCTGTGCGCAGCCCCTCGATCCAAAAGCGGCCAAAACCGTACCAGGCTACATAGGCCAGAAAGACCTGGCCATCATATTTCCGCTTCTTAGACAGCCGATGCAAAAGAAAAAATCCCAGAAGGTTCCAAAGGGACTCGTACAAAAAGGTCGGGTGATAGTATGTGGTAACGCCGTTTTGGGTCAAGCCCATGCGGAGAAAGAAATTGCCGGTAATTTCCTCTCCAAACGCCTCCCGGTTAAAAAAGTTGCCCCAACGGCCCAGGCATTGGCCGATCAGCAGGCCCAGGGCGGCAATGTCCAGCATGGGCATCAGCTTTCGATGGTGGAGCTTGGCGCACAGCCAAAGCCCCAGCACTGCCCCCAATATCCCGCCATAGATGGCCAGGCCACCCTGCCAGATGTACAGGACGGAAATAGGATCGTCCCGGTATGCCGCCCAATTGAACACCACATAGTAGGCCCGCGCCCCAAGAATCGCCGCCGGGACGGCATACAAAATACCATCGGTCACCTGCTCACTGGTCAGGCCAAAGTCCTTGGCCCGGTGAAAGCCGTACAACCCCGCCAGAAGAAAGGCTATGGCGATGATCAGGCCATAATAGTAAATCTGTTTGCCAAAAACTGCGATGGGCAGCGTCTGGGGCAGGTCTAACGCCTTGATCCCCAGGCCGGGAAAGGATATGGTGGCTGCCAAACAAATCATAACGCGCCTCCTTCCTTGCGGGGAACGATCACAGACAAAACCGAACGCTCCGGCACAATACACGCCAGCACCTTCTGGACTGCTTCCGGTGTAACGGCCTCATAGGCCTGGGGAAAAGCAAAATATTCAATGCCGTCAAAGTAGTCGCTGGCTATGTGGCTGCAAATATCGTGAAAGTCATCCAAATCCCGAAGGCGGCGGCCCAAGTCGGATTTTTTCAGCCGCTGGAAATCCTCCTGGGGAAATTCCTCCCGGCACATTTGACGGGCCTGGGTCAAAATGGCCTCCCGCACCGCTGCCGGATCCCGGCTTTCGCCGCCGAAAAACAGCACCGCCTTCCCGCGGATCACATCCTGCCCACAGGAAAAGTCCGCGTTGATCAGGCCCTGGTCGTACAGCCGCTGATACAAGGCAGAGGACTCGCCGGCCAGCAGCTCCACAGCAATGTCCCCTGCCAAGGGGGACACAGCGTCTTTCGGGCGCTGATCGTCACAGCGAACGCCCAGCACAAAGGTAGGCATAGATACATCCATCTCTTCTTGCACCTGGTGCGTGGCACAGCACACCGGATCGTCCGGGCCATAATCGGTCACAGCCTTAGAAAGCTTGCCGCTGGGGATGTTTTCTTGGGCCAGAGCAATCACGTGTTGGGGATCTATGTTGCCCGCCACACACAAGATGGCGTTATCTGGCCGGTAGTACGCCTTGTGGCACAAATCCAGGGTTTGGGCAGTAATATCCTCAATGCTGGCAACGGATCCGGCTATGGGCACGCGCAGGGGATGATGAGAAAACAAAGCGGCAAAGAGAAGCTCAAACACCCGGGCATCGGCGCTGTCCTCGTACATTTTGATTTCCTGCGCAATGATCCCCCGCTCTTTTTCCACGCTTTCCTGGGTAAACCAGGGGGTAAACACCATGTTTACCAGCAAGGCAATGTTTTCTTCAAAATTCTCTGTGGCTTCAAAATAGTAAACCGTTTTATCGTAGCTTGTACCGGCATTACAGCTGGCTCCCTGGGCGGAAAACGCCAGCGCAGCATCCCCTTGGGGCATGTCAAACATCTTGTGCTCCAGGTAGTGGGTCACGCCATCCGGCGTGCGGTAGGCTTGTCCATTTAGGGCAAAAGTGGTATCCACCGAGCCGTAATTTACCGCCACCAATGCATGAAGCTTGGCAAATTCCGGCTTCTCCACCACGCGGATCACCAGCCCGTTGGGCAGCGTGTGCTCCACATAGCTCTCCCCTACCTGGGGAAATTCTTTTCGCTTCATTTTGCCGCCTCCCGCAAAAAATAGATGGTATCCGGCCGCACCGCCTGGGCAGCGTCGATCACCGCCGGCAGGTCTGTGGCCTCAACTGCGGCCATCAGCGCCTCTATACCAAAATCCACCCCCAGCAAGGTTTGCCCGATATAAAAATCATCTTGCCTGGCCGGCTCGTCCAGTTCTACCCGCAAAGCCGACAAAAGCAGCTGCTTTGCCGCGGAAAGCTCCTCGGCGGAAATATGCCCTTGCCGGCATTCCTCCAGCTGGTGAAGCATCTCGTCTCTTGCCATGTCAAACTGCTGGGCGGAGATCCCGCTGGATACCAGAAATATTCCCTTATACCGCTCATAGGAAGAACCTGCGTAATAGCACAGCGACCGTTTTTCCCGCACATGCGTAAACAGCTTGCTGCGAAAGCCTACCCCGTAGATGGCATTGAGCACCATATAGGCCCCGAAGGTCTGAGGTGTTGTTCCAGGCTTGGCCCAAAAGCCCATGGCCAGCTTGGATTGGGAAAGAGGCATGGTCTCCACCGTGGTGCGAAGCTCGCGGCACGGCGGCTCCTTTTGCCCCAGCGCCGGAAGAGAAAAGCTTCCCTCCCTGGGCAGCGGCGACAGCATCCGCCGGAAGCTTTGAGCCACGGCCTGCTGTGGCTGACGACCAATATAAATGATCTCTATGGGGGACTGTGCCAACACCTTCCGATAATGGGCGTATAGTCCCTCAGGGGTCAGCTGGGCCAGAGTGTCCACGTCTCCCAGACGGAAAAGGCTGTAGTTTTCCCCGGCAAACATTTCCTCCGTCAGCCGGCGTATGGCGTAGCCCCGCTTATTATTTATAGTGCCGATAATGGCGTTGCGCAGATTTTCCTGTTCGCCGGCAAAGATTTCCGGCGAAAAGCCCCGCTCTGTCGTTAACGGATGAAGCAGGATCTCTCCCAGCAGCTCCACCACCGGCGCAAACACTGGCTCGTCCACCAACGCGTCTTCAATAAAATCCACATAAAAACCGGTGGCCTGTACGTCTCCCTTTTTCCGTGTAAGAGCGCCAATGGCCGCGCCGTACAAATCATCGAGCCTATGGGAAATACTGCGGATGTTCGGATATTTTTCCGTGCCCCGCAAAAGCAAGCCGGTAAACAAAGCGTTGGCTGCGGCTTCCTCCCGGCACAGAGGGCGCAGAAAGTTAAAGCTAAAGCATCCGGTCTTAAACTTGTTGGTAGGAATATACCGAAGATACACCCCCGGCATCAGGGCCATGCGATCCTCCAAGAGCTTCACCATCCTTTTTTTCTTTTCCTGTAAGGACACAATACACGCGGCATTTTGATCAAGGCGCGTATCTCATCTCGATTTTAGGGGGAAAATTTCCCTGTCAAATGGCGATTTGGGCAAATTTTTCCACTGTCATCCTATTATACATCAATTTTTGAAAAATAAAAGTATAAATTCTACTTGTTATTATGGAAAAAATCTAGTAAACTATAGGCTGTAGCATTTTCATGCATATCCAAATGGAGGACTATGACATATGCAGTGGTTAGAAGTGACCATCCGTTCTGCCTCCGCAGGTATGGGCCTGCTGGAGGCTATGCTGACATACAACGGCTACGACAGCTTTATTGTGGAAGACGGGGAAGAGTTCCAAGACTTTCTAAACACCAACCGGGACTATTGGGACATTGTAGATGACGACTTGGCCAACAGCCTAAGCGGCGTTTCCCAAGTGCGGTTATATCTGGAAGAAGGCCCCGGCACCATGGAAGAAGTATGCCGCCTGCGGGAACTGACCGCTCAGCTCAAGCAGCATTATCCTGCCGCGGATTTAGGCTCTTTGGCCATTTCCCTTACCAGTGTAAAAAATGAAGACTGGGAAAACAACTGGAAGCAGTATTACCAGCCCATCCATATTGGCCGCCGGCTGACCGTCATCCCTCAATGGATGTCTCCCTCACTGGCAAGCGGCCGCATCCCTGTGCTGCTGGATCCAGGCATGATTTTCGGCACTGGCGCCCACGCCTCCACCCAGATGTGCATGATGGCGCTGGAGGATGCCGTAAAAGGCGGCGAGCAGGTAATCGATCTTGGCAGCGGCAGCGGCATTCTTTCCATCACCGCTTTGCTCCTGGGCGCCGCCCATGCCATCGGCGTAGACGTAGATCCCAAGGCAGAGGATATTGCCCGGGAAAACGCAGGGGTCAACGGTATTGGCCCCGACCGCTTCACGGCGGTTACCGGCAACATCGTGACCCAGCAGGATAAGCTGTCTCAGCTGTTTTGCCGGACCTATGATATTGTGTGCCTGAATATTTTTGCCGATGTGATCATCCCCATGGCGCCGGTGCTGCCTAAGCTCATGGGCAAGCACTCTCTGGTAATCTGTTCCGGCGTGCTGGAGCCGCGGGCAGACGAGGTTCAGCAGGCTCTTACCGCCGCGGGACTTGTCTGCACCGGCAAGCAAAGCGCAGAGGATTGGTGCTGCTTTACCGCCAAGCTGGCAGGCTAAGGGGAGGGAGTTTTTCTTGTTTTCCATATCCTATCGCACCAAACAACGGCTGAAATCCGGGCTGAAAGCGGCGCTGGTGTGCCTGGCCGTGGTGGTGGCGTTTATTATTGTGGGATTGATTTTCCTGCAGCGCTATGTGGTATATACCCCCAACGGCACCTATTTGGACTTCCACCACACCATGCCCCAAAGCGCACAAGAAACGACCCAACCGGCTACCGCCGTATCGGAGATAAATATCCAGTACGCCTCCGCCGACAACAGCTATGGCCCGGACGCCATCGCCGGTTATTACATTGATCTATCCATGCTGCAGGATCCCTCCGCTGTGCAAAAGGCGGTAGAGGAGCTATCGCCCTGCACAATCGTGCTGGATCTTAAAAGCGCCAGCGGTAAGTTTTATTACTCCACCGACATTGATGGCGCCCAAACCGCCAGCGTGGATATCACCCAGGTGGACGATTTGATTTCCTATCTTAAATCCCAGGGCTTCACGCTGACTGCCCGTATAGACGCTTTCCGCGATAACGCCTTTGTCAAGGCAACGCCGGAGGCCGCTCTTACCGCCTCCGACGGCGGACGCTGGTCTGACGGCGAGTACAATTATCTCGATCCTCAAGCGGAAGAAACCATGGCCTACTGGGTGCAGATCGTCAAGGAATTGTCGGAAAAAGGGTTTAAGGAGGTAATCTTTGCCGACTTTTCCCTGCCCGACAGCAAACAGATCGCCTATCCTGAGGGGCTTACTCGGCAGGAGTTGACCCAAACGGCGGCCCAGGAACTGATTCGCTTTTTCTCCAGCAGCAACGTCACCATTTCCTTTGGCGACCCGGACGCCGGCTTTACCTTAGATAATCACAACTCCCGGGTGTATTTCACCGGTATTGACGGCACTACGGTAAGCGCCACAGTTTCCGCCTATTCCGCGTTGGATACCGACCAGATGGTTTTTCTGACCAATTCCCGGGACACGCGTTTTTCTGGCTATCGTCTGCTGCGGCCCTTGCTCTCGTCCTAGTGACAGAAAGGAATCGAATGCTTATCTCCCCAAATTCATCCCCCAAAACCAAGCGTCCGTTTTTGCTTCGGCCGGAGAACCGCTACCTGTGGTATACGCTTATCCTGCCTGGCTATCTCTTGGTATTTTTTGTAGAAGAACAGCTTTTATCCCCCGATATGGTGGTTTGGCACACGGCCTTGCCTATGGATTATCGCATCCCCTTTTGCAAATATTTCGTCTGGGCGTATGTGTCCTGGTATTTCCTGCTGGTGATCACCGGGCTTTATCTTATGGCGAAAGACCATGAGGGCTATAAGCGCTATATGGCCTATATTGGCATCACCTTTTTTACCGGCGTGATTTTTTGCGCCCTGGTTCCCAACCAGCAGGATCTGCGAGTACTGTGCGATCTTTCCGGCAACGATATCTGCACCAAAATTCTATTGCTCATTCAGCGGCTGGATAACGATATGAACGTCTGCCCCAGCCTTCACGTGGTAGGCGGCTTTGGCGCGCTGTTTGCCATATTCACCTCTCCCGCTGTTCGCCGGCGCTGGCCCAAAATCGCCATCAGTTTGATGGTTGTGCTGATTTCTCTGGCTACTTTGCTGATCAAGCAGCATGCCATCATAGATGTGCTTGTTTCGATCCCCTACAGTGTGGCTTTTTATTTTGTGGTGTACCGGGTAATTTTCCGGACAAAAAAATCCCCCACCGTTAGCTCTGCTACACAGCAAGACATATAGATATGCAAGGAGTATAAAGTAATGAACATTCAACTAAACGAGTACTATTGTAAGCTTACCGGCCGGTATTTGTTTTCAGAAACCAACCGCCGTGCCCGAGAGTATGCCGCCGCCCATCCCGATCAGCAACTGATCCGCATGGGCATCGGTGATGTTACCCTTCCCCTGCCCCAGGTGGCCATCGATGCCATGCACGCCGCCGTGGATGAGCAGGCCAGCGCCAAAACCTTCCGGGGCTATCCGCCGGAATATGGTTACGATTTCCTCCGTCAGGCCATCGCCGACTATTACACCCGTTTCGGTGTACGCCTGTCTTTGGATGAGATTTTTGTCAGCGATGGGGCCAAATCGGATGTGGGCAACCTGCCGGATATCCTGGGTGCCAATGAGGTGCTCATCCCCGACCCGGTGTATCCAGTGTATTTTGACAGCAATTTCATGGCCGGCCGTCATATCTCCCTGCTGCCCAGCACCCGGGAAAACGGCTTTCTGCCCACCCCTGAGGGGCTGAAAAAGGAACCCCAAATCATTTATCTTTGCTCGCCCAACAACCCCACCGGCGCGGTTTATGACCGTGAAGGGCTGAAGGCTTGGGTGGATTTTGCCCTGGAAAGCGGCTCTCTCATCGTTTTTGATGCCGCCTATGAGGCGTTTATTCGCGGCGATCTGCCCCACTCCATCTATGAGATTCCCGGCGCCAAGCAGTGCGCGGTAGAGGTTTGCAGCTTCTCCAAGATGGCCGGCTTTACCGGCGTGCGCTGCGCTTGGGCGGTGTATCCCACAGACCTTGTCTCGGAAGGGACTTCCGTTGGCCAGCTTTGGGCGCGCCGCCAGGCCACCAAGTTTAATGGGGTCCCCTACATCGTCCAGAGGGCCGCACAGGCTGTGCTGACCGATAAGGGCATTGCCCAGTGCCGGGAAAATCTCAATTACTACAAAGGCAACGCCGATCTTATGGCTCAGCTGCTCTCCGACAAGGGCATCTATTTCACCGGCGGCGTCCATTCTCCCTACCTGTGGCTCCAGTGCCCCAACGGCATGGGTTCTTGGGAATTCTTTGATTACCTGCTCAACAAGGTTCAGGTGCTTGGCACCCCCGGCGAGGGCTTTGGCGCCTGCGGCGCCGGATACTTCCGCCTTACCGCCTTTGGTACCCGCGAGGATACCGAAAAAGCGGTTTGCCTGCTGCGGGAGCTGCTGTAAATTTTTTCTTCCGTTCGCTAAGCTGCCGACAAGCCTTGGCTTGCCGGCAGGCTTTTTTGGCATTGTGTGCAAAAACGAGCCGTTATTTTTGTAAGAAATAGACATTGAATTTTCATTGAAAAATTTCCGTAAATACGGTATAATATCGGTGGAATAATCTAAGCTGATAGCTGTAAGGAAGTGCTTTGCGCACGGGCTTTCGACTATCACTCAGGGTACTGGGTGGAGATGACGGCGCTTTGGCGCGGTTCTCCCCCTTTTTCTTTTCATCAATAAGGAGGTCACAAACCATGTACATTCTTGCAAATGGCAAACTCATCACCCGCGATCCTTCCTGCGGTTATTTGCCCGATGGCGGCGTGGTGATCGATGGCACAAAAATCAAAGAGGTAGGCAAAACCGCCGATTTGAAAGCCAAGTATCCCCAGGCAGAGTTTATCGATGCCAAGGGCGGCGTGATCATGCCCGCGCTGATCAACGCCCACACCCACATCTATTCCGCCTTAGCTCGTGGCCTTTCCATCAAGGGCTACAACGCCACCACCTTTTATGAGGTGCTCGATGGCCAGTGGTGGAATATTGACCGCAAGCTGTATATGAACGGTACCCGCGCTTCGGCCAATGCCTTGTACATCGACTGCATCAAGCAGGGCGTAACCACGATTTTTGACCATCATGCCTCTTATGGCGAGATTCCCGGTACCTTGCACACCATTGCCGAATCCGCCAAAAAATTCGGCATACGTTCCTGCCTGTGCTATGAAGTTTCCGACCGGGATGGAGAGGAAAAAGCTCTGCAGGCCATTCAGGAAAACGCCGATTTCATTACCGAGTGCGCCCAGCGGAAGGATCCCATGCTGGCGGCTATGTTCGGTGGCCATGCCCTGTTTACCCTGTCGGACAAAACCTTTGACCGGATGGTAGAGGCCAACAATGGCCGTACAGGTTTCCACATCCATGTGTCTGAGGGCATGAACGATGTGTACGATTCCCTGCAAAATTACGGCCGCCGCCCTGTGCAGCGGCTGCAGGATCACGGTATCCTTGGCCCCAAAACGCTCCTTGGCCACTGTATCCATGTGAACACCGCCGAAATTGAGATCATCAAAGAAACCGGCACCATGGTCGTCAACAATCCCGAGTCCAACATGGGCAACGCCGTGGGCACCTGCCCGGTGCTGATCCTGTATAAAAACGGCATCCTCCTTGGCATGGGTACAGACGCCTATACCAACGACATGCTGGAGTCCATCAAGGTAGCGCTCATTGCCCAAAAGCAAAACGCCTGCCTGCCCAACGTAGGCTGGCGTGAGGTCACCGACATGCTCTTTAAGAACAACGCTAAAATCTGCGCAAAGTATTTCCCCGACGAGCTGGGCGTACTCAAAGCCGGCGCGGCGGCAGACGTGATCGTTATGGATTACAAGCCCTTCACCCCCTTCTCCGACGCCAACATCGATGGCCACATGATCTTTGGTATGACCGGCCGCCAGTGCCAAACCACCATCGCCAACGGCAAGGTACTGATGAAGGATCGGGAGCTCGTGGGTATCGATGAGGAAGCAGAAAACGCCTATATCCTGGAAGAAGCCAAAAAGCTTTGGGGCGATCTCAACGGTTGCCAATACTAAACAGAAAGACACGGAGGTAAAGCTATGTCCGAAAGAATGTATCCCATCCCCTTTAAGTCCCTGATGAACTGGGTGCTCACCGAGTATGCCCAGGAAGGGACTGTCTTTGGTATCCACAAGTTCTATAAGGCCGATCCCAACAAGACCCTGCCCATCTTTGGGGAGAAAATCGAGACGCCATTTGGCCCCGCCGCCGGCCCCAACAGCCAGCTGGCGCAAAACATCATTGCCTCCTATTTTGCCGGCGCCCGTTTCTTTGAGGTGAAAACCGTGCAGAAAATGGACGGCCATGATCTGGCCGTATGTGTCCCCCGCCCCTGTATTCTGGCCGACGATGAGGCTTACAACCAGGAGTGGTCTACCGAGCTGACCGTTCCCCAGGCCCTCAACGAATACATTAAGGCCTGGTGCGCCCTGAAGGTTTTGTCCAAAAAATTTGGTCTTGGCGGATCCGATGGCTTCGTGTTCAATATGTCTGTTGGCTATGACCTGGAGGGCATCCGCGGGGAAAAGGTCGACAACTACATAGAAAGCATGAAGGACGCCTCTTCCACTCCCCAGTTTAAGGAATGTCTTTCCGTGCTGACGGAGCTTTTCCCTGAGGAAAAGGATTTCATTGCCTCCATTTCTCCCAGGGTATCCCACAGCATCACTTTGTCTACACTTCACGGATGTCCTCCCGATGAAATCGAGCGGATCGCCTCTTATCTCATCACCGAAAAGAAAGTCAACACCTTTGTCAAGTGTAACCCCACCATCTTGGGTTATGAATCTGCCCGGGGCATTCTGGACTCCATGGGCTACGACTACATCGTCTTTGATGAGCACCACTTTGTGGAAGATCTGCAGTGGGCCGATGCTGTGCCCATGCTGGAGCGGCTCCAGGCCCTGGCCGACAGCAACGGCGTAGAGTTCGGCGTAAAGCTGTCCAATACCTTCCCGGTAGACACCACCCGCGGCGAGCTGCCGAACAACGAAATGTATATGTCCGGCCGTTCCCTCTATCCCCTGACCATCGAAATGTGCAACCGTATCTCCCGGCAGTTTAACGGCAAACTGAAGATCTCCTTTGCCGGCGGCGCGGAGTACTTCAACTGTGAAAAGCTTCTCTCCGCAGGGATCTGGCCCATCACCGTGGCCACCACCATCCTTAAGCCCGGCGGCTACAACCGTCTTGCTCAGATGTGTGAGAAGATAGAGTCGATCCCCTTTGGCCCCTTCACCGGCACCGACAGCGACGCCATTGCCCAGCTCAGCCAAGCCTGCCGCACCGATTACCATCATGTAAAGCCCATCAAGCCACTGCCCTCCCGCAAATCCGCCGATCCTGTGCCCTGGCTGGATTGCTTCACCGCGCCCTGTAAGGGAGGCTGCCCCATCTGTCAAGATATTCCGGAGTACATCGAGCTTTGCAAGAAGGGGCTGTATAACGAGGCCTTACAGGTCATCACGGAGAAAAACGCCCTTCCCTTCATCACCGGCACCATCTGCGCCCACCGCTGCATGGGCAAATGCTCCCGGAATTTCTACGACGAGCCGGTGCAGATTCGCGCCACCAAGCTTTTGGCCGCTGAAAAGGGCATTGACGCGCTGATGGCCTCCATCCGGAAACCCGCCCCTGTGGCCGGCAAAAAAGCCGCCATCATCGGCGGTGGACCTACCGGTATGTCCGCTGCCTACTTCCTGTGCCGGGCAGGTATCGCCTGCACCATCTTTGAGCGGGAAGCTACCTTAGGCGGTATCGTCCGCCATGTGATTCCCGGCTTCCGGATCTCTGATGAAGCCATCGATAAGGATGTGGCTCTGATTTCCGCCTATGGCGTGGAGATTCGCACCAACACCGAGGCACCCTCTGTAGCCGAGCTGAAAGCCCAGGGCTATACCCACATTCTCTATGCTGTAGGCGCTTGGAAGGCTGGCCGCCTGAATTTAGAGGGCAATGTAAAGCCGGTCATTCAGTGGATGAAGGATCGCAAATCCGGCGTCGACACCGCGCCTTTGGGTCATGTGGCGATAATTGGCGGCGGCAACACGGCCATGGACGCGGCCAGATTGGCCAAACGCAGCGGCGCGAAATCCTCTACCTTGGTCTATCGCCGTACAAAGAAGTACATGCCTGCCGACGCCGAAGAGCTGGAGCTGGCCATTGCCGATGGCGTCAACTTCCTGGAACTGGTTTCCCCGGTAAAGCAGGCCGACGGCAAACTGATCTGTGAAAAAATGAAGCTGGGCGAGCCTGACGCTTCCGGCAGACGTTCTCCTGTGGGAACCGGTGCATTTGTAGAAATCGATTGCGACCTGGTCATTTCCGCCGTAGGCGAGCAGGTAGACGATGCGCTGTTTGCCGCCAATGGTATTGCCCTAAATGAAAAGAAGCGCCCCGCCTTCCAAACCAACATTGAAGGCGTTTACGCCGCAGGCGATGCCACCCGCGGCCCGGCCACCGTGGTGGAAGGCATTGCCGACGCCGCCAAATTCGCGCAAATTGTAATCGGCCAAGAGCACGCCTACACCATTACCGACGCGGCCTATCCTACTCAAGCGGAAGCTGTCGAGAAAAAGGGCATTTTGCAGATGTCCGCCAGCGCCGGCTGCGAGGGCGACCGCTGCCTAGACTGCAATACTGTCTGCGAAAACTGCGTGGATGTGTGCCCAAACCGCGCCAATGTGGCCATCCACATGGCAGACGGCAGCATCCAGATCATCCATGTGGATAAAATGTGCAACGAGTGCGGCAACTGCACCAGCTTCTGTCCCTATGCTTCTCAGCCCTGCAAGGATAAGCTCACCCTCTTCCAGACGGAGGAAGATTTCCTGGATTCCCAGAACTATGGCTTCCTTTTCCTGGATGGCCAGCATATCCGCGCCCGTCTGTTTACCGGCATTGCCGATTATGATTTGTCTGCCGACAACACGCTGCCCAAGGGCATTGAGACGCTCATTCTTACGGTGAAAGACCGCTACAGCTATCTGTTTGCCTAATTTTTCCCCCAAACCTCCGGCTTGGCCGGGGGTTTGGGGCATACAATAAAGGCAAGCTGTAGATAATGTAGAGACGAGGTGCTTTTTATGGCAGAGCAATTTATCATTCCCTCCCCATATGACCAGTTGCCCCTGGCAGCGAGCTTGATTGCCGCCAAAGAGCCAAAGGCGGTCATTCAGTTTTCTCATGGCATGGTGGAACATAAAGAGCGCTATTACCCCTTTATGACCTTTTTGGCGGAAAACGGCTATACCTGCGTTATCCATGACCATAGAGGCCACGGCGCCAGCGTCCGTGACGCCCAGGATTTAGGCTTTTTCTATACCAACGACGCCCATGTTATCGCTAAGGATCTTTATACGGTGAATCAGTGGATTGGCAAGCAATATCCAAACTGCCCGATATATTTGTTTTCCCACAGCATGGGCACCCTGGTGGCAAGGGTATTTTTACAATCCTGGGATAATCATATCGACAAACTGGTGCTTTGCGGCCCGCCCACTCAAAATCCTTTGGCCGGCGTGGGCGTTGCGTTAGCCAAGCTCGATTGCTCTCGCCGAGGCGAACGCAATCGCAGCAAGCGCCTGCAGCAGCTGGTTTTTGGTGGCTACAACAAGTTTGAAGGCCATGAAAACGCTTGGGTGTGTTCCAACATGGAAACCGTCCGCCAGTATAATGCCGATCCGCTTTGTCACTACCAGTTTACCTCCAATGGATTTTTGAATCTGTTTGAACTGGTACAGCTGGCGTTTCGGAAGAAGGAATATGGCTGCCAAAATCCCAGCCTGCCCATTTTGATGCTCGCCGGCGGGGACGATCCAGTGATTCAAAGCGAAAAAAAATTTGCCCGTCTCAACAAATTCTTCTCCTCTGTGGGCTATCAACATATCATTCGTACAATTTTCCCCGGCAAACGCCATGAGCTGATCAACGAAACCGGGCATTTGGAAATATGGAGATATCTTTTGAATTTCTTTGAAAAATAGTTGTTTGGATTGCACGCCTTGTGCATGCGGCGGCGCTTTGTGCCCATTGTGAAGCACATTTGCGTCTTTCTTTTGCGTATGGCCCAGATTTTACAGGATGCTGCATAAATTGGCACGGCAAAAAAAGCATAACTCTGTCGCTTCGGGCAAAAATAGGACTAGCAAAGCCCCAAAAAACACAAGGAGATGAGCGAAAGTGAAAAGCAACAACAACGCAGTCGTTCCCGAGGCCAGAGAAGCTCTGGACAAATTCAAGATGGAAGCCGCTTCTGAGGTTGGCGTAAACCTGAAGCAGGGCTACAACGGCGACCTGACCTCCCGCGAGGCTGGCAGCGTCGGTGGCCAGATGGTCAAAAAGATGATCGAAGCTTACGAGCGCGGCATGAAGTAAGTGTTCCTCTGAGGACGCAAAAGGACTGTAGAAAACGGTTCAAAAAAAGAACGCCGAGGGCTGCAAAAACGCAGTATCCTCGGCGTTTTTGCAGCATCTACGCAGCCGGGAAGACGCGCCTCATGTGTTCCATCGTCCCTGCTGCGTTGTAGGTACGGTAGCGCGGCCTTACCCTGGCAAGCGGCACAGCGGATCAGCCCGGAGAACCTACAGGTCTTTCCAGCTTAGCCGGCCCGCCCTTGCTTTCCCAACGCCCTTGTTCTCGGTTTTATTGCCCATTTTGGTGATGGCTGGCCGAGCGCCCCAATATCCGCCGCTTCACCTTTGGATTTTCCCGCCATATTTTGGCCCTCATGATTTGGTGCCTGCATAGCCTATGCATGGGCATCCGGCCGAGCTTACTCCTTAATTTACAAAAAAGATCATCCATAAGGGACTGCCGCAGAATTTCTTTCCGCAGCAGTCCCTTATGGATGGTCTTCAAATTATGGCCAGGCCACGCAGCTTGCCCATAAATTGGGCAACATCCGCGCGGATCACCTCCATGGGCGCGTCATACTCGGCGTAAAGGCGCTGCACAATGTCCTCCTCATCCACCGCTTCCGGTAAAAGCGCCCAAATCTCCGCGCCCAGGACATTTAGGGCGATGATACCGTTGGTGTCCAGCGCCGTTTTTCCTACCGGAAGCAGGAGCGTTTCTCCGGCAATCTCTCGGAGCGCAAACTCCTTCTTTTGTTTCACGGTTCTTCCCCTCCATAAACGCTCTGCCATAATTCTTGTGTTTTTTGCCAATAGCTGCGATTTAACGCGCAAAGATACGTCGGCTTACGGTCAAAATGCCCCGTTTCGCCATAGCACATGGCGGCGCAGGCATGGCATAGAAAATACAAATCGCAATTGCTGCATTCCTGGGGCAAACAAATGGCGGCGGTGGCTTTTCGTGTGGCCTGCCACGCAGCGGCAAAGCCCATGGTCAGCACGTCAAAGGCCGGCTCCGCCATCTGGCCGCAGGGCATCATTTTGCCATCCCATGTCAGCCAGAAGGAGGTGCTTCCGGCCCGGCACATTACCCCCCTGCCGGGATTTCCTTCGCAGCCGTCGCTGCCTTCGGCTGAGGCAATCCCCCGGTGCATTTGAGACGCTAAACGGCAAAATTGCTCCCGTGTCATGGAAAGCAGATTGTACCTTGCCTGGAATTCTCCCGCCTGCTCCGGACGCATACGGCGGTTATCCCCCACCATAGTTTTATCCCGGCGAATGGGCGGAAACATATAGGGCGAAGCCTGGGTATGCACGCCCATTGCCTGGGCCTGAGCATACACGGCTTCCATATCGTCCATATTATCCGGCGTTAGAGACAGGTTGATCTTTACATTCAACCCCGCTTTACGCAGCTGCTGAATATTGTTCACAATACGGTCATAGGCGGCGACGCCGCACATCCGCTGATAGGTATCATTGCTCGTTCCATAGAGAGAAATATTGACGCGGGTTGGCACTTCCTCGCAAAGCAACGCCAGGATCTTATCCTGCAGCAGATAGCCGTTGGAGTTGATCGAGATCATAAATCCCATCTTTTTCAGCTGCCGGTAAATCTCGGGAAAATCCGGGCGCAGGGTTGGCTCACCGCCGGTCAAAAGCAGAAATACCGTGCCGGCTTCCTTAGCTTTCCGACCAATATCCAACCACTGGGCGGCAGAAAGCTCCTTTCCCCGGCGCTGCTGCTCAGCTTTTGTAAGGTGGACATAGCACATGGCACAGTTAAAATTGCATCTTGCCGTAAGCTCAAAGGTGCCAGAAACCGGCAACCCCAACCGACGGCCCCGACTATGTAAATGCCTTGACAGCATAGGTTCAACAGCGTGTTCCACTAGGCGTTCCTCTCTTCTAAGGCGGCTTGTAAACATTCAACGGCAGACACATCCGGCAGGCAGGCCAAATGGTATACCGGCAGATGGAGGATCAGTCGCTCCACCACATTTAGGGCACGGTGGATATCCTGATCATTCCATTTTTGCATGCTGATTTGGCCCAGCAGCGCCGGAACGGCGGCGGATGGCCGCATCCGCTGGGCTACATTTTCCTTACCTTGGCTAAGCACCACGATGGCCCGGATGGGCAAGGCAAAATTCTTACAAATGCCAGAGGTACCCGCATAGGGCAGGCCGCAGGCCAACTCCTGGCCGTTTTTGCTGCAAAGCAGAACTCTATCTCCGTTTACGATCTCTGCGCCACGATAGCGTCTCCACAATTCTGCTTGTGTGGATTTGCCCGTGCCGCTGGGCGCGGAGAATAAAATGGCCTGTCCTTCCACTTGAATGACCGACGCATGCAAGATGGCACGGTGGTGGGCCAGCAGCAGACTTTCCATCATGATACTGGAAAGCACATTTTCCATATGAAATGTGCTGTTGGGCAACAAAACCTGCAAGCTACACTGATCCGGCGTATTGCGGTCGATATGCAAAATCCCATAGGCCCAGGTTTTCAGCTCGCCAAAGCTGCTGCACTCCACCCACAGCCGGCTGCCCCTACTATGCACCCGGTAAAAGGTATCCTCGTAGAGCACATCTTCCGGAAGATCCACAACCGGGTCGTGATAGATCCGCACCGTGATTTCCGCTCTCCCATGGGGCACAACAAAGGCAGGCAAAAAGGAATTCTCCCACATGGGCGGCACCATGCCGGTAAAGGCAATCGTCAGTCCGCCCAGGCAGATCAGCAATGGGTCATTCCTCATACGCCATATACATAACCACGGTATCTGCGGCGGAGGCATGGCTTTGGATGCTCTGTCCTATGGCCTCATTGGCCAGGCCGCTGAATCTTGCCCGGTAGGTAATGCCGCCCATATAGACGCCGTTTTGGTAAGTCTTGTAATACACAAAAATTTCGCTGGCAAAGTCCCTGCCGGAAATATTGACAATATTGATCACGCCGTCTCCAAGATGGATCTCAAAGGCGGAGGCATAGTCCATGATGACATCAAAGGCCTTGGCAAGCTCGGTAACCTGGGGATCGCTCATTTCGTCATAGCCCCGGCGATCCTTTTCCAGCACCAGCACATAGGCGTTGGACGGTAGCGCCGTGAAGACAAAGGTACAGGTCTTTTCGCCGTCCTGGGCGGTCACCTCCCCGTACTCCACCAGCTCTGTGCCAATATTTTGCACGATCAGCGCCAATACGCTGTCCACCGCTTCGTCAGAGCCATCCTCCAGGAAGGGGCCGCTATAGCTGCCGGCAGATACAATATTCAACTCGCCGATCGCCGTAGGTATCCAATTCTCCTGGGGCGTAAACCCGGCAATGTCCCCCAGGTTCAGTTCCATGGTATCCGGGGGCTGGGTATCGGCAGCCGGCAAAGACTGGCTGTCTGTGCCGCCCTTCAACAGCAACACACATACTGCCAGCCCAGCAAGCAAAAGGACGCCAATCACCGATATCGTTAGCCATGTGCTTTTCTTCATGGGCAAATTTCCTTCCCATTCGTCAATTTGCTTGATTAGCGTATGAAATCCGCCATTTTCCAACCCGTGTTTGGCTGCACAGCAAAACAAGAAAAAAATCCAGGCGTTCGACCCACCCCATGGGCAAGTATCGGGGCTTCTGTGAAGATTGGGTGATCTGCCACTTCCAGGTAGACGGGGAAAACATCAAAACTCGTTCCCTAGACGGGACAGATCCAATTGCTTCCCCATCGGCCCCAACAAAGGATATCCGTTTTCTCATGGAAGCTCTTCTTCCACCGGCGGGGAAGCCGGTGGGGAAGCCAACGGCGCGCCGCCCTGCATGGCCTGCCACTGCTCTTTGGTAATCAGCAGCTGCCGGGGCTTTGAGCCTTCAAACGGCCCCACGATCCCCTTTTCCTCCATTTCATCCACAATCCGCGCCGCCCGGGCATAGCCCAGCTTTAGCCGCCGCTGCAGCATAGATACGGACGCCTGGCCGGTTTCCAAGATCACCTCCACCGCCGCCGGCAGAAGCTCGTCGCCTTCGTGGCTTTCCCCACCAGTGGCAGCAGCGCTTTGTCCACCGCCCTTGCCGGTTTGGGCCGCTTTCAGGTCGATTTGGGCCTGCACTTCCTCGGAGTAGTTTGCCTCGCTGTGGCTCTTGGTAAACTCCACAACGGCTTGTACTTCCTCATCGGTGATAAAGCAGCCCTGCACCCGTTTGGGTCGGCCCTTTCCCAAGGGCGCAAAGAGCATATCGCCCCGGCCAACCAGCTTTTCCGCGCCCATGGTGTCCAAAATGATCCGAGACTCCATGGCGGAGGATACCGCAAACGCAATGCGGGAAGGAATGTTGGCCTTCATCAAGCCGGTGATGACGTCCGCCGAAGGCCGCTGTGTGGCAATGACCAGATGGATGCCGGCGGCACGGCCCATCTGGGCAATGCGGCAGATGGATTCTTCCACCTCTTTGGCCGCTACAAGCATCAGGTCGGCCAGCTCGTCGATCACCACAACAATCTGCTCCAGCTCCGGCCCTTCCTCGATGCTGCGCATCTGCCGGTTATAGGATTCCAAATCTCGAACGCCAGCCTCCGACATCAGCCGGTAGCGGCGCATCATCTCTGTTACCGTCCACTGGAGCGACCCGGCGGCCTTTTTCGCGTCGGTGACCACAGGGATCAGCAGATGGGGGATGCCGTTATACACACCAAACTCCACCATCTTGGGGTCGATCATGATCAGCCGTATCTCTGCCGGCGTAGCTTTATACAGAAGGGAGATGATCAAGCTGTTCATGCACACCGATTTACCAGAGCCGGTGGTACCGGCAATCAGCAAATGGGGCAGACAGGAAATATCGCCTATAATGCAGTTGCCGCTGATGTCCTTCCCTACGGCAAAGGAGGTTTTGGATTTTGCCCGGGCAAAGTCTGACGAGCCGATCACATCCCGGGCTTGCACCACGCTGACCAGTTTATTGGGCACCTCGATGCCCACAACAGAGATCTTGTCCGGTATGGCGGAAATCCGCACGCTGGGCGCGCCCAAAGACAGGGCAATATCATCTGCCAAACCGGTAAGCCGGTTGAGCCGCACCCCCTGGGCCAGCTCCAACTCATACATGGTCACCGATGGTCCCCGAATCACGTTGATGATCTGGGCATCCACATTGAAGCAGGAAAGGGTATCCTGCAGGCGCTTGGCGTTATCCCGCATTTCCGCGGTGCCGTCCACCGCGCCGGGCTTGGCCTCCCGCAGAAGCTCGATGGGCGGATAGGTATATGTCTCCTTAGGCTGCTCCTGCGCCTGCACGATCTCCGCGGCCACTTCCGCTGCCGCCTGTTTGGCCTGCTCATGGCTGATTTTTTCCCCTGCCTCTTCCTGGCTGGGCAGGGGCAGCGGCTCCTGGACATCCAAAGGCAAAGGCAGATCCTCCGTCTGGGCAGGCTTTTCCTCCTCGCCGAGGGCCGCTCTTCGGCCTTCTTCGACATATTCATCCGGCGATTTCAGCTTTTTCTTCGGTTTGCTCGCTTTTGCCGGGCGAACCTTCGGGGTCAGCGGATCGTCCACCGGCAGATCGTAGTCAATAGAAACCTTGTTCAGCCGCCGCTCCGCCCGTCGTTGGGCCACATGCTCCACGATCACCTCTGCCGGCTCCCGCCGCTGCCGCTGGGGAAGGTTTTCCTTGGCCTGCCGCTCCCGGTGCTTGTTGATGGCCCGCAAAAGCCCGGTAATGGTCAAATTTAAGGAAGCAAGCAAAGTGACGATCAAAAGAAGAATACACACCGCCCAGGCCACGGCTTTACCGCCGATACTGCTAAAGGCTAAGGCGATCAGGCCGCCGATGATGCCGCCGGAGTCACCAGCCACACCCTCTGTATAGAGGGTAGGAAACAAGTGGCTGTTCCACGCGGCGTCAGATGCGTTTATGGCCAAATGGCCAATGGCAGAAACCACAAAGGCAAAGGCCAGAGAGCATACCACCCGCCACGCCACCTTTTGACCGCCATGAAAGACCAGCGCAACAAAGCACAGCAAAAGCCCCACCGGCAGGACATATAGCCCCACATCTCCCACAAGACCCATAAATAGCCGTGCCAGGGCGCTGCGCTTATCAAACACACTAAGAGCGACCAAAATGGCCAGCAGCAGGCAGATTACTCCCCAAATCTCCCGATAAAATTTGCGGTAAAGGCCAAGCTGCTCCCCCTTGGAGGGAGGTCTTTTGCTTGCCGTCTTTTTTGGTTTATTGCTATTCTTTCCAGCCATTCGCTTATGTATCTCCTGTCCTATTTGGAATATTGTCTTAGCCAATCAGGGAGATAAACAGTGCCACCAGACCTACGCCCCAGCAATAAAACGCAAATCCGCCAAAACGATTCTTCTTGGCAATGTACTCCAGAAAATGAATGGCAAAATATCCGCACACACCGGCTACCACCATGCCCAAAAGGCAAATGCCCACATTCAGGCCTCCAAGACCTACCTGCACCACATCGATTAGCTCCAGCAGCGCGGCGGCAAGGATCGTGGGAATTGACATCAGAAATGAAAACTGCACGGCGAAGCTTCGGTCAAGCCCCCGGAAAACACCGGCACAGATGGTCGTCCCAGAGCGGGACAGCCCCGGCACCACCGCCAGTGCCTGCCCCGCGCCTACTACGATCGCGTCCAAAACGGTCATGTCCTTGCCGTCTTTTTTCCCCTTCTTAACCCGGTCGCTGAGAAACAGAAGCAGGCCGGTAAATAGCAGCATAGCGCCAATAAAAATCATACCAAAGGATTTGGACGCAATGCTCTCTATGTATCCCTTAAAGGGGACGATCACCACCAGCGGCAGCAGGGAAAGCACCAGCATCAGCATCAGCCGGCGGGCAGGGATATCCGCCCTTTGGCCTGCCGGCGTTTTTTTCAAGTGCAGCATCCGCAGCAGTTCATTAAGAATAGAGCCAATGACCTTGCGATAAACGATAACCACCGCCACTAAGGTGCCAAAATGAAGCATCACATCAAAAAATGTAAAATTTCCCTCCACATCATTAAGGCCCATAAGGGCCTCAACGAGCTTTAAGTGGCCTGAGCTGGATATGGGTAAAAATTCCGCCACACCTTGCACCAGGCCAAGGATAATTGCTTGCAGCCAGGACATAATGTATCCTCCCTATGTTTGTTTGTACAGCGGGAAAACCACGAAATCCACATGGACAAACGTCGGGGCGGACATACTTCGCATCTTCCCGGCAGCCCAAGCGGGGCTTTCCCGTCAAAAAAATAGTTGGCATAATCAAAACATAGTAATTATAGCACAGCTTATTGAAAATTTCCACTCTTTTCTTCCATCCGCCGTTTTCTGCGGGCGATCATTTGGTGTAAACAGGACAGCGCGTCCCCTAAGCCGCCCAGGCGGTCGATCAGGCCGCATTTCACGGCGTCCTTACCATACAGCACCGTCCCCACATCCGTGGCCATTTTCCCTGTGGCCATCATATAGCCCAGAAAGGTCTCTCTAGGCACATGGGAGTTTGCCGTGACAAAGTCAACAATCTGGTTTTGTATGCGGTTAAAATACTGGAACGTGGCCGGCGCCCCCACTACGATCCCTGTCATGCGCACAGGATGAATGGTCATGCTGGCCGTGGGGACGATCATACATTTTTGAGCCGACACCGCTAAAGGCACGCCAATGGAATGTCCTCCGCCCAGCACCAAAGACACCGTGGGCTTATGCATGCTGGCCACAAGCTCCGCAATGGCCAGTCCCGCCTCAATATCCCCGCCTACGGTATTGAGCAGCAGCAGCAACCCGTCGATGTCATCGCTTTCCTCCACCTCCGCCAGCAGGGGCAATACATGCTCATATTTGGTGGTTTTTGTCGTTTCCGGCGCGATTTGGTGGCCCTCGATCTGCCCAATAATGGTCAGGGTGTAAATATTCCCTTTCTTGCTTTTGGTTAAAGAGCTTCCCAACTCCTTAATCTGCTCCCGCTCTTGCTCCAGTTTTTCCGTCTCATTGCTTCCCATAGTCTGTCTCCTCCCCATGGCGTTTTTGGATCGCCCGGGATCCTCGCCCGGTTTTTCCTATGGTAGTATGTGCACACGGCCTGCAATCCATCCGAGAATATTTGCCGCCGGTAAACCGAATATTTTTGTGGACTTTGTCAAAATCGCAGATCTTTCATTGCATCCAAATCAATTCTGTGCTATGATATACAGTAGTTGGCTTGCGGCAAAATGGCAGGATGAACAAGGCCTTTATAGCCTATGCTTTGTTTACCCAAGGCTTTCACAAACTTTTTATTTTTTAGGATCCGCTTATGAAAATTCTCATTTTGGGACTGGCAAAGCTGAAATACATGCCCTATCTGCATTTTTATCTCGATCACCTAAACTCTCAGGCAAACGAGCTGCACCTGCTCTATTGGAACCGGGATCTTCAGCCAGAAGACACCCAAGCGCTTACCGGCGTAACTCTCCACGAATTTCGGCGCTACCAGGAGGACGATGTGCCACCGCTGACAAAGCTTGGCAGCCTTATTGCCTATCGCCGGTTTGCCAAGCAAACCCTTCAGGCGGAAGCGTTTGATTTTTTGATCCTTCTCCACAGCCTGCCCGGCATACTGATCTTCGATGTGCTGCGCCAGCAATATAGGGACAACTATGTGTTTGACTACCGGGACTCCACCTACGAGTCCTTTCCGCCCTTTCGATGGATGATCCATTGGCTTTCCCGGCACGCCTATGCCACCTTTACCAGCAGCGACGCTTTCCGCTCCTTTCTTCCCGGCGGCAAAGGCCATCCGGTGTATACCTCCCACAATATTCTTCTGGACAGCCTGTCCCACCGGGATCCTCAGCACCCCCGCCATCAGCCGCCAAAGCAGATCCGTTTGGCCTTCTGGGGCTTTATCCGCCACGAAGAGATCAACCTAGCGCTGATCGACAAGATTGGCGCCGATCCCCGGTTTTCGCTGCATTACTACGGCCGGGAGCAGCAGGTTGCCCAGCGGCTAAAGCGCTATGTGCAGCAGCATCAGATCGGCAATGTGTTTTTTCACGGAGAATACCGCCCGGAGGATCGCTACGCCTTCGCCCAGCAAACCGACCTCTTGCACAACCTCTATCAGGATAAGAACACGATGCTGGCCATGGGAAACAAGTATTACGACGGCGCCATCTTCTATCTGCCTCAGCTTTGCATGAAAGGCTCCTTCATGGCCCAGCAGGCTGCCGAACACGGTATCGGTCTGGCCTGCGATCCTCGGGATGAGGATTTTACTCAGCAGGTGTACCAATATTATATTCACCTATCCTGGCCTCAGTTTATCGCAAATTGCGACCAGGAGGTTCAGCGGGTTCTGGCAGAATATCGCCAGGGCTGCCGGCAAATTGAGGGGATCAACGATGAACGCAATACAAGCGCAAAACCTACCTAACAGCATCATACGGGGGAAGGGTTCCCCCTTTACAAATAAGTGTTTTTCGGTCTTTCTTGCCCTGTATCCTCTGCTTTGTCTGTATAAGGCAGTGTTTCGCTTCACTGTGGGGGACGTTCTTTTGTTCCTCTTCTTTTTCCTGGCCATTACCCATCCTGTAGAGCGGGATCGCCGGTTTGTGCCGGTGGCCTTATTTATCGGCTACGCGTTTATGATCCTGCTGGTTAACCTGGCCTTTGTCCAGCTGAGAGCCACCGATGATATGCCCGTGCTTTTGCTGCGGATCTTAAAGTTTACCTTTTATTTATTCTGTGTGTTTACCTGCGGCAAAACCTTTTTTGACAAGGACATCTTTTTCAAGTCCATCCTTTTTCTTGGTGTGGCCGCCTGCATTTACATTGTCATACAGTACATCGCCTATTACGTTTTCCACAAGATCCTTCTGGGCTACCCCCAATTTCTGCCCATCTATCTGGAAAACTATACGGAGCTGAACTATGAGCGGGTATACAGCATCTACTTTCGGCCAAGCTCCTTTTTTCTGGAGCCTGCCCAGTTTAGCCAGTATGTGGCGGTGCCTTTGGCCATGGTCCTTTTCTCCGACAAGCCGCCTAAAGGCCCTTTCCGCGTGGTATTGGCCGGAGCGTTTACCGCCGGCATCGTCCTTAGCGCCGCGGGACAAGGGATTTTGTACCTGTTGACTTTGTATGTGATTTTTGGCTTCCGGGCAATTAAGAACAAAACCTTTGCGCTTTGCTTTTTCTTGGCGGCCCTGCTGATCGCCATTTTCTGCTATCACTACATCCCCGTTGTGCAGATCCCGGTAAGCCGTCTGTTTAATGAAAACGCTACCGGCGCCCGCTTTGGCAGCTACAGATACGCCGCTGAGCAGCCCTTGCTGTATTCTCTTTTTGGCTGGGGCTACGGCGTTGTGCCCAACACCACATTTATGGCCGGCGCGGCCTACGTTTGGTACGGCACGGGGCTGATCGGCCTTGTGCTGGCAATTTCCATTTTTATCACGTTCTATTATCACGGCCACACCCTTTTGAGCCACACGCTTTGCCTTTTGTTCTTTATTATGTTCTTCGGCACCAGCTTGTTTTACAACTACATGGTATTTTGGTATTTCACCCTCATTGCCAACACCTCCAGGCCTAAAGGAGCGGTTTTACAGCATGAACATCCTCTATATCCTAGGCGCATATAAGCCAAATCCCTCCGCCAATGGGATCTGTTCGGACAATATCATTGCCCAGCTGCTCCGGGAGGGCAACCGCGTTACGGTGTTGGCCAACGCCGTCCCTGGCTGCCCGGCGCATCAAAAGCCATCAGACCAGCTGGAGATCTACCGGGTAAGGCAACGGCTCTATCTGCGCATGCAGATGTGGCGCCAGATCCATCAGGCCAAAAAGCCCCGGCTTTGCCGGGCAGTTGGCCACTTGGCCTGGATCATCAACAAATGCCAACTGCTACTGACCGCCCCCCTTTGGCCCAAAATCTCTCCAGCTACGGTCCGCCGGTTTTCTCAAGCCGCCGTTGCGCTGGAAAAGGAGCGCCATTTTGATATGGTCATTGCCGTGTATAATCCGGTAGAGGCACTTCTGGCCGGCTATGAAGTAAAGCGGCATTCTCCGGGCGTACGCTTCATCCCCTATTTTTTGGATGCCCTTTCCGGCGGCTATGGGCCAAAAACCTTCTCTCCGGAAAGGATCCGCCGCCAGGGAATGGCGGTGGAGGCCCCCGTGTTTGCCGCCGCCGATCAGGTGGTGCTTATGCAGGCCAGCAAGGCCCATTACACCCGGTACTATCCTACCGATAAGCTGCGGTTTTTGGATCTACCCATGCTGGTTCCTCTGCCGGAAAATGAGCCAAAAGCGTTCTCCGGCAATCGGCCCGTTCGCCTGCTGTATACCGGCACCATCACCAACGGCGTGCGGGATCCCGGCGTCCTAGTAGATACGCTACTGCAGTTGCCGCCACAGCACATCGT
The DNA here is from genome assembly GCA_964455425.1 of uncultured Oscillospiraceae bacterium. GTDB lineage: Bacteria > Bacillota > Clostridia > Oscillospirales > Oscillospiraceae > JAFRPC01. The sequence continues at coordinate 35,669 of CAYVWG010000001.1, forward strand.
GTGCGAGGTGGTGGGGAATATACAGTGTCCGGAAAAATTCGCCCCTCTTGCCCAGCATTTGGGGGACAATTTTGTGCTGTCTTCCGCCATCGCCCCCGCTCAGCTGCAGAAAAAGCTTGCCGCTGCTGACGTGCTGGTTAACATCGGCAATTTGCTGCCCACCATGGTGCCCAGCAAGCTGTTTTCCTACATAGCCTATGGCAAGCCCATCATTAGCACCTATGACATCCCGGAGGATTCCTCCCTTCCCTATCTGGCCCGGTATCCGGCGGCGCTTTTGCTTAGCCGCCAGTCCAGCGCCCAGGAAAATGGAGAAAAGCTGTCGGCGTTTCTCCGGCAGCTGCCCCAGCAGGCCATTGCCTTTGACGATTTGAGCGCCCAATTCTATGCCAATACGCCGGAGGCCTTTACTGCCTGCGTTTCCGGCTTGGCGGCAAGGAGCGACGCGATATGACGGAATACTTACAGCGCGGTGACCCGAAAACCTGTTTTGGCTGCGGCGGCTGCGCCCATATTTGTCCCCAAAGCGCCATTACCATGGTGCCAAATGAGGAAGGGTTTCTCTATCCCTCCATAAACCCAGCTGCCTGCATCCACTGTGGGCGGTGCAAAGCTGTTTGCCCTTACACTTGTGCCGCCGGGCAGCCCAAAACGCCGCCGCTGCAAGCCTATGCCGCCCAAAACCGCAAGCCGCAGGCATTAGGCTCCAGCTCTTCCGGCGGGGTGTTTGCCGCCGCAGCCCAAGCAATGTTGGACGCCGGCGGTGCCGTGTGCGGCTGTCTGCTTGACAACCACCTACAGGCCGTGCATGTGCTCACCCAAGCGCCGGAAACGGTGGCGCAAATGCAAGGTTCAAAGTATGTCCAAAGCGATTTACGGGAGGTTTATCCCCAAATCCGGCAAAGGCTGGATCGGGGACAGCCTGTGCTCTTTGTCGGCACGCCCTGCCAGGTGGCGGGGCTCAAAGCGTTTTTGCCGACAGAGCCGGAACATCTGATCACCCTTGACCTGGTGTGTCATGGCGTACCCAGCCCTTGGCTGCTGTCTCAGTATCTTGCCCAGATCGCCAATACGAAGGGGCCAGTCCTGCACCTGGCCTTTCGGGACAAGCCCCGTTGGGGTTGGCGCTCTCAAGGCACCATCACCTATGCCCGGGGCGCTAAGATAAAATACCGCTCCATCTCCCCCTTTAACAGCAGCTATTATCAGCTGTACTATCACCGCAACTGTGTAAGCCGCATGAGCTGCTACAGTTGTCCCTACGCCTGTACCACGCGGGTGGGGGATTTGACTCTGGGTGACTACTGGAACGCCAGGGAAGCGGAGCTAGAAATGGATTGGCAAAAAGGCGTGTCTTTGGTGCTGGCAAACACCGCCAAGGGCGAAGCGTTTTTGTCCAAGCTGGCCATAAAGCGTGTGCCGGTCTTACTTGCCCATGCTGTGGCAGGCAACGGCAATCTCTCCCACCCTGCTCCTATGCCCGAAAGCCGCAAAACCATCTACGCCCAAATGCAAGCGGAGGGATACGCCCCGGTGGCAAAACGCTGCTGCCGCTACCAATATATCCGCCCCTTTTTGCGCCGTCATATGCCCCAAGGGCTAAAGCGCATGCTCCTACAATGGACAAAGCAGTATAAGAAAACGCCTCAGAAAGGCAACACAACATGAAAATCAGGATCATCACCATTCACCAGATTCCCAATTTTGGCTCGGCTCTGCAAAGCTACGCCCTGTGCCGCTATTTGCAGCGGCAAGGATACACAGACACCGCGCTGATCGATTACGCCCCGTCATATTTCTTTTCTCTGCGTACCCGGATCGGTCAGGCGCTGAATTTCAAGGCCTACCGCACCCGCACCAAAAAATTTCAGGCCTTTCACCAAGCCAACACCCCCCTTACCGAAAAGCGGTTTACCCGGCTTTCTCAGCTGCAGCGGTATGCCTTTGACGCCGATGTGTATATTGCCGGCGGCGACCAGCTGTGGAATGTGTACTATCCGGCAGGGCGGGATCCTGCCTACCGTTTGGCCTTTACCGCGGGAAAAAAGATATCCTATGGCACCAGTATGGGCCAGTCTCAGTTCCCGGAGGAGGAGCTTTCAGCCTTGGCCAAAACCCTGGAAGAATTTTCCGCCGTCTCTGTGCGGGAGGAGGCTTCCGCCCGGCAGCTTCGGGAAAAGGGAATTCCGGCAGTACAAAGCGTCGACCCGGTATTCCTTCTGCCGCCGGAAGCCTACCAAAAATTTATCCACCCTGTACCTCAGCCAAGGTATCTGCTGGTATACCTGGTCACAGCTTCCCCTCTTTTGGAAAAGACCATTGCCTATCTGGCAAAGACCTACCGGCTAAAGGTCATTCTCTGCTCCGGATTTACCTGCAAATGTACCTGTGACGCGTTTTTGCGGGATCTTGGCCCGGAGGAGATTCTCAGCTATATTGCCCAGGCGGAAATCGTCCTTTCTTCCTCTTTTCACGCCACCGCCTTTTCCGTTATGCTGAAAAAGCAGTTTTTCACCATCTTGCCCGATCAGCACACCAACGAACGGATCGAGGATTTTTTGGCCAAGCGGGGTCTTAGCCACCGCATCATCACGGAGAAGGCCTACCGAGAGGACGCTCTGAGGCAAACCATAGACTATGCCGCTTTGCCCGATTACACGCCTGTGATCCGGCAGTCCCAGCAGTATTTGCTAAAGGCGTTGACACAATGATCACCAAATGCAAGCAATGGCTGAAAAACGCCGGAGAAAATGACAAAATCGTCTATAAAAACGTGCTGGGGGCCTTTCTTGTCAAAGGCGGCGCTCTCTTTGTTACCTTCTATACCCTGCCGTCTTACATGCGCTTTTTCCACAACGATGAGGTGCTGGGGCTGTGGTATACCATCTTATCCCTGCTCAACTGGATTTTGAACTTTGACCTGGGGATCGGAAACGGCCTGCGCAACTATCTTTCCACTTCCCTGTCCCTGGGGCAAAAGGAGCAGACCCAGCGATACATCTCTTCCGCCTACTATGCCATAGGCGCCATTGTTTCGCTGCTTTGCCTGATCTTCCCCATGGCCATAAGCAAGGTAAATCTCAACGCCCTTTTTCGCGTTTCGTCTACCCGCGTCTCTCCCCGCGCGCTGTATGCGGCAGTGGTTATTGTGTTTATCGGCGTGATGGTGCAGTTTTGGCTAAAGCTGATTAACGCTGTGCTGTACGCGCTGCAAAAATCCTCGGTAAACAATTTTTTGGTGCTTTGCACCAATGTACTCATCCTGCTGTGCACAAGGCTGCTCCCTTCCGGCAGCAATGATCAAAACATCATCGTCATGGCCATTGTCCATGCCTTGGCCGTGGCACTGCCCCTTCTGGTTGCCTCTATTTTGATCTTTTGCGGCAAGCTGCGCTATGCCGTTCCCCGGCTGAAATTTCTTTCCTGGGCCTATGTCAAGCGCGTGCTTTCCTTAGGCGGCATATTTTTCTTTGTGCAAATTGCCTATATGGTCATTATGAGCACCAATGAGTTTTTGATCACCCACACCGCAGGCAACGCTTATAATGTGGACTATCAGGCCTATTACAAGCTGTTTTCCCTGGGCAGCACTGTGTTTGCCCTGGCCCTTACCCCAATTTGGTCGGTCATCACCAAAGCCAAAGCGGAAAAGCAAATCGGTTGGATTAAGCGTACCTACCACCGGTTTATGCTGCTGGCCGGTGTGTTTTGCCTGGGAGAGCTTTTGCTGGTGCTGGTGCATCAACCGTTCATGCGCATCTGGCTTGGCGCAGACGGCATGCCCCAGGTTAGCTATTTCAGCGCCGGGCTATTTAGCGTTTTGGGCTGTGCCATGATCTTAAACAGCGTACTTTCCAGCGTAGCCAACGGAATCGGCAGGCTGAAAACACAGGCCGTGTGCTTTGGCATCGGCGCTGTGCTAAAGGTTCCCCTGTCCTATCTTTTGGTCAAGCTTCTTGGCTCGTGGAATGGCGTTGTTCTTGCCAACATCCTTTGCATGGGGATCTACTGTCTGATCCAGCCGCTGTATATGCGGCGCTTCTGGCAAACCGCCGCAAAGGATGACGAAGGCAATCCTTAAAGGAGGCGAAACCATGCAAAACATCCTTGACAACGGGCTGCTGCAGCTGATCAAAAGCGCCCTTACCGGCAAAGCTTGTCCTTTGCCAGATACTTTTGACCTGGCAACCACTACCGCCCTGGCCAAAGCCCACAATGTGCTTGTTATGTGTTATTATGGCGCGATCAACTGCGGCATTTCTCCTGACACACCGGATATGGCGACCATGTTTGACCTGGTTTGCCAGTGTATTTTAGTGCAGTCTCGGCAGGAACAGATCCTTTCAACCATATATCAGGCGTTTGACCGACAGCATGTGGATTATCTGCCCCTCAAGGGCGCCATATTACGGGATCTGTATCCCGCCCCGGAAATGCGGGTAATGGGCGATGTGGACATTCTCATTCGCCAAGAGCAATATCCCCAAATCGCCCAGTTGATGGAAGAAAGCGGCTTTACCCCGGGGGATATTTCGCCCCATGAGTTTAAGTGGTATATGGACACTCTGTGTGTGGAGCTGCACAGCCACATCATTTCCCCCCGCTGCACGGATCTGTATCCCTACTGGCAGGATCCGTGGGCAAAGGCCATAGGCGGCCCTTCTGCCCATCAATACGCCTTATCTTGTGAGGACAATCTGCTTTATCTAATTACCCACCTGGCCATCCATTATCGGTCAGGCGGCATTGGATTAAAGCATATTACTGATATTTGGCTCTATTTGCAGGCCTATCCGGCAATGGATAAAAACTACCTTCATGCCCAGCTGGAAACGCTGGGACTGCTGACATTTTACCAGCACATTACCCACCTGCTTTGCGTTTGGTTTGCAGGAGAAAAAGAGGATGCGCTTACGCAAACCAGCATGGCATACATTTTAGGCGGCGGAGCCTTTGGCACCTATTCCCGCAACGTTGTTGCCCAGGGAGTAAAGGCGAAAGCGGAGGGAAATACCACCAAGAGCGCCCGCCGACGGGAACTGAGAAAGCTGTTTTTCCCTTCCTATTCCAACATGTGCCGCAAATATCCCGCCTTGACCTCCGCGCCGGTATTTCTGCCGTTTTTCTGGCTCCGCCGTCTGCTCACGTTCTTTTCTTTTGACAAAAACAGAATGTTTAAGCTCAAGGCCGGCTTTCGCAACTTAAAAGCGGGAAGGATCGACCGTTACCAGCAATTTCTCGCACAGGTTGGTTTAAGCTTTGACTTACATCCATCAAACACAGAGGTAAAACAACCATGAAGCTGGACTACTCTGACATTCACTTTAAAAACAACGGAAAGTGCAAGCTATTGATCCTGGTGGGTACCCGGCCGGAGATCATCCGTCTTTCCGCCGTGATTGAAAAATGCCGCCGGTATTTTGATTGCCTGCTGGCCCATACCGGGCAGAACTATGATTATACGCTCAACGGGATTTTCTTTCACGATCTCCATATAGCGCCGCCGGATGTATACATGCAGGCCGTAGGGGACGATCTGGGACAAACCCTGGGCAATATCATCAGCGGCTCTTATGCGCTTATGGCACAGTGCCGTCCGGACGCGGTGCTGATTTTAGGCGACACCAACTCCTGCCTGTCCGCCATTGCTGCCAAGCGGCTGCATATTCCCATCTTCCACATGGAGGCGGGAAACCGCTGCAAGGATGAGTGTCTGCCGGAGGAGACGAACCGGCGGATCGTGGATATTATCTCGGATGTAAATCTGGCCTACTCTGAGCACGCCAGAAAATATCTCCACGAATGTGGCCTACCCAAAGAGCGGGTATTTGTCACCGGATCGCCCATGGCGGAGGTGCTTCACCGGAACCTGGCGGAAATTGAGCGAAGCGATGTGCTGAAACGGTTGGGCTTGTCGCCCCAAAAGTATATCCTTTTATCTGCTCACCGGGAGGAAAATATCGACACAGAAAAGAATTTCACCTCTCTTTTTACCGCCATCAATCAGTTGGCCCAGCAATATGATCTGCCCATTTTATATTCCTGTCATCCCAGAAGCCGGCAGCGGTTGGAAAAATCCGGCTTTGTCCTAAATCAGCGGGTGATCCCCCATGAGCCATTGGGCTTTCATGACTATAACCACCTGCAAATGAACGCCTTCGCCGTAATTTCCGACAGCGGCACGCTGCCGGAGGAAAGCAGCTTTTTTACCAGCATCGGCAAGCCCTTCCCTGCGGTGTGTATCCGTACCTCCACCGAGCGGCCCGAGGCGCTGGACAAAGGCTGTTTTGTCCTGGCGGGCATCTCCACGGCCAGCCTTCTCCAGGCGGTTGCTCTGGCCGTGGAGATGAACCGCTCTGGCGACAATGGCCTTCCCGTACCCGACTATGTGGAGGAAAATGTTTCCACCAAAGTCGTTAAGCTGATCCAGTCTTACACCGGCGTGGTCAACAAAATGGTCTGGCGAAAGGAATAAGGATACCCCCCTTGTGACAGGCGGAGGATTGGCATCGATCGCCAATCCTCCCCAAATAAAGAAAAAACACGGCAGCTTGTTGAACGGTAGATCAACAAGCTGCCGTGATCTTTATGAAATCCGTGTTGCCCCCAGGAAGAAGGCGATCAATACCAACACGGCTGCTTTTCCCACGGTGATCAGCACCCCTCCGACAAAGGAGGTTTTTGCGCCGCAGGTAATATTTTGCTTGGGGCAAACCCCAACGCATTTATCGCAGCGGATGCAATCGCCGGCATTTTCTCCCACCCCCAGCGTGTGTCCTACCGGACAAGTTTTTGCGCAGGCGGAGCAGCCTTTTAGGCAGCTATCCGTGTCCCGCTTCAGCACGCTCCAGGGCAAGATGGGCAATAGGCGGAACACCGCACCCATGGGACACAAAAATCGACAGAAAAAGCGAGGCTCCAAGGCCATGCCTACCAAAATCAGCACAAGAAGGATAGTGCCCAGGATATAGCCTCCCAAGCGAAGGTTCAGCGTGGTAAGCATGGAAAATACATCCCAAGGACTCCAGCCTGTAAGGCTTGCGTATACCCCAAGGGTACAAAGCAAAACAATCGCAAACAGGAGCAAAAACGGGAAATAATTCAGCACCCGGACAAGCGCGCCCGGCAATCTCGGCCCCTTCTTTTTGGTTTTCTTTCGCACCTTCTCCCTGAGGAAATACACCAAATCGCCCAGTGCCCCAAAGGGACAGGCAAACCCGCAGAAAAACCGGCCAAACACCATGGTAAACAGGCAAAGGGCCAAAAGCGTCTGCACAAAGCCGGTGAAGGCCAACGGCTGTCCCTGGCCAATGGCGGTAAACAGCTGCTTAACGCCGGTAAAGGCGGAGGTAAACAACGCCGGAGCCAGCAGGAAAAATACGATCTGTATGGCAGCGCGGAGAATCGCCTTGCGGCTGTTCTCCCGTTTTCTGCGCTGGGCAGGCGTTAACGGTTGGATTTCCCCCCGCTGCCTTTGGGTTTGTTTGCTATCGATCATGCTGCCTCCCCCGCCTGTCTCAGGGCTTCTTTAACCGCTTCCCGAATACCTGTGGAGCTAAACGTAGCGCCGGTGATCGTATCCACATCCGCCGACTGGGCGCTAAGTATGCGGTCGATCATGCCGGTTGCTTCGGCAAAATACACCTCGTCCTCTCCATCGTGAGCATCCACGGTGATCTCCGTGATTTGGCCGCCGGACAAGGTCACCGTTACGGTGATTTCCCCGCCGAAGCCTTGACCAGAGCCGGTATAGCTTCCGTCTGCGTACCGCTGCCCGGCGCCGGTGGCCTCCGTTTGCTGATCCTGTTTCGCCTGCTCGGCCAAAATTTCCGCGTTATACGCCTCTGCCGCCTGGACTTGCGCCCGGTTTTCCTCGGTTTGCCGCTGCCAAGCCATGGCGCGCACTTGGTACGCAGCGCCCATGGCCAGGATCAAAACCAAGCATATCCCCCGAAGGATCCACTGCTTTTGTTCCGTCATTTTTGCTCCTCCTATTGTGTCAGGTCAAGCTGTTCCACAGTCTGCCCCAACTCGACCCCTCGCATGGCAGCATGCCAGGCAAGCTTGATGCCTTGGGAAGAACAGGTAGCGCCGGATACGGCGTCAATGTCGATTATCCCTTCCATCATCTGGGCCTTTAGCCCGCTAAGCGCGCGGTTGAGGAAGCTTAGGTTGGTGCTGTCGGTGTCGGCGGAAACGGAGATCTCCTGCACCGACCGCTGGGTAACCGTGGTTTGTATGTTATGTTCCACGGTGATCGTCTTTTTTACGGCAATCGTAGCGGTCAGGGTGATGGAATAATCCCAGAAATCCTCATATTTGTCGGCACTGACCGTTGCGCTGCCGGTGTAGGTTTCGGTAAATTCCTCTACCGTGGGCTTCACGTCCTCCACCGGTGTATCCTCCGGCACGTCGGGAGGATCGATATCTTCCGGCACCTGGATTGTCTCCACCGTTTTTCCCAGGGCGACATTTTCCATAGCCGCTTTCCACGCCTCCCGGATGCCTTTGGATGAGCAGGTGGCCCCGGATATGGCGTCAATGGTGTCTCCGCCGCTAAGCAGCTGCGGCTTTAGCCCGTTAAAGGCCCGGTTAAGATAGGCAAGGTTTGTGGCATCTGTATCCGCAGTGGCGGAAACATCCGTCACTGTGCGCTCTGTAACAACCGTTTGCAGGCCGTCCTTCACCGTGGTTTCTCTCTTGACAGAAACCGTCACAGTCAATGTAAGGGCATAGTCCCAAAAGTCCTCATATTCGTCTGCAAGCACCATGGCTGTGCCAACATATGTTTCCGTGAATACCTCTATCCCTGGGGCCGGAGGATCCACCGGCAATACCCCAGGCTCTGTAGGTGTAGGTTCTGTAGGCACAGGCTCTGTAGGCGTAGGTTCCGTGGGCTTCGGCGTAGGCTCTTCCTGCTGGGATGCCTTTGCCCCGGACAGGGCATTGGCTACCGCCTGCAAAATGCCATTGGAGCTGTAGGTTGCGCCGGACACCGCGTCCACATTGGGGCTTTGGGCCTGCAAAATGGCGGAGATCACCGCCTTGGCCTTAGCAAAATAGGAGGCGGTTTCACCAGGCGCGGACAACACGGAAACATCCGTGATTTTGCCGCCGGAAATGGTCACCTGCATGGTAATTGTGCCACCAAAGCCTTGGGCAGAGCCGGTATATACGCCGTCTTTATACCCGCCTGTCGGCTCCTGGTAGGTAACCTGGGTGGGGGCGCTCCCCCCGCCGGAGGCCGTGGTTTTTGCCTGGGTCAGATTGTCCATTTCCCCGGTAAGGGCATTTCTCACCGCAGCCTTAATGCCGTTGGAGCTATAGGTAGCCCCGGAAATCCCATCGACCTCCCAGGTTTGGGCAGCAAGGATAAGATCAATAACGCCCTTGGCCCGGGTAAAAAACTGGGCGGTTTCTCCCGGGGCGGAAAGGATGTCAATTTTGGTGATCTGCCCATTTTCCACAGTCACAGACACCTTGATCTGCCCGCCATAGCCGGTGCCGGTGCCGGTATAGACGCCGTCCGGATAGTCCCCTTCCGCCTGCGGAAGGGCATCTTCCGTTTCCCCTGACGGCGTAGTTTCTGCCGCAAGGGCAGCGGGGACAAGCTCCAACCGCGCGGGAATTTCCATCAGGCTGGGCGCGGTTGCGCAACCAAGAATCAACGCGCCCACTACCAGCGCAGGCAGCAGCGGCTGAAGCAACCCTTTTATTTTTGCTTTCACTTTACTTTCCTCCCACAAAATTGGCGTCTTTTAAGCGGATATAAAGAAATTGTGCCGCAAGGCCGGTAAGCGTTCCGGTGATTAGCCCGGAGATCATCAGCACCGGCGCGTAATACCATACGGTGCCGGTACCCATTACCACCGTTGCCGCAAGCAGCTGCCCCACGTTATGGGCCATGGCCCCAAGGATACTGACCACCCAAATCTGCTTGGCCGTGACCAGCCGCCGAAACAGCAGCGAGACCAGAAAGCACAGAAACCCGCCGCTAAGACTGTAAATGAGCGACATCATTGACCCGGAAAACAGGCTGCCAAGCAAAATACGGGCAAGCAGGATCATGGCCGTCTCCCCTGAGCCTAGGGTAAACATGGCCCACACGGTGACAATATTGGCCAATCCCAGCTTCATGCCAGGAATCGGCGCCAACGCCGGGATCCGTGCCTCTACGATAAAAATGGTTAACGCAATGGTTGTTAAAAGCGCCATGCGGGTAAGACGTTTTACCTTCATCTTGATCTCCTATCCAACAACGGCGTCGATTGGCGAACCATCGACCTGGGGGGTATTTTCCATCTGAATGGACAGCTTAGCCGGCAGGCAAACGATGGGCCGCAGCCCGTTGGAGATCCAGCCGGTATCCACGCACACCTGATCCGGGCAGTTGGCCTCGGCAATCCGGATGCGGCCAGGCTCCACCTCAACTAGATTTTCATGGCCGTGGCTGTCAGTTATGGAAAAGCTATAGCTTTCCGTTACATCTGACAGATCTATGGAGCAGATACATTGCCCATCCTGATATATATTGGCAATGTGGCCGGTTTTCTGACGCATTAGCAGCCACGCTGCGCAAAGAAGCAAGACAAAAAGCGCCAGAAAGCAGAGAATCCAGGTTTTAGTCTTCATAGGGAACCACCGTCAACTCGGCATTCTCGTAGGCGCCGATGGGCGTAAATTGCTCCGCTGCCCCTTCCGACACATACAAGCTGCCGTCCTCCGCGATCAGCACAAATTCAAAGCCGCCTTCCGCTCGCCAATATGCCACAGCGTCCTCCAGGCCCATAACAAACAGCGCCGTGCTAAGCCCGTCGCCCAAAAACGCCTCCTCTGACAGCACCGTTACGGAGATCAGCCCATTTTTCGCCGGAGTTCCTGTTTTAGGATCCAAAATGTGCCAATAAATTTCGCCGTCTTCCCCTTCAAAAAAGCGCTCATAGCCGCCGGTGGTATCGATGGCTCCTTCACCGATCTCCAGAACACCGGCAAGGGCAGACGTGTCTTGGGGATCTTGAATGGCAATGCGCCAGTTGCTGCCATCAGGCTTAACGCCCACTGTGCGGATCGTGCTGGAGCCAAGGTTCAATAAGGCAGACTCCACGCCCCGTTCCTTTAGCAGCGCTGCGGACAGATCGCCGGCATAGCCCTTGGCCACCGCGCCCATATCCAGCTCTGCAGAGAGGGGAAGCTGCACCGTTTGCGATGCCGGATCTAGCTGAACCTGGCGGTCGTCCACAAAGGCGAGCAGCTGGTCCAGCTCCTCCTTGGAGGGGATTTGATATTCTCCTGTTGTAAAGCCCCACGCCCGGGACACAGGATAAATGGTCATATCCAGCGCTTCACCTACAGAGGCGGAAAGCGCCAGGGATTTTTCCAGCAGCGTGTAGGTCTGGGGGGAAACGGAAACGGCCTGCCCCTGGCTATGGTTTAGGGCATAAATTTCGCTGCTTTCCTCCGTCACAGAAAGAAGGCCGTCCAACTGCTGCAGCAAACCGGACACCTCCGACAGCGCCTGCTGCCCGTTAGGGCCGTAGGCGGTAAGCTCCATATAGGTGTCCATGGCAAACACTTGAGCGTCAAAGGCGGCGTCTGCGGCAACCTCTTGGGTATCTGATGGAGCAAAATCCTCCGATACAGCTTCCACTGGCTCAGCTTGACCGCCTGAGGCATTGGAAGATACACCGGAAGCGCAACCCGATAGCAATAGGCAAAGCGCAAGGCAGTACAGATATTTTCGTTTCATGGATACCCCTCTTTTCATTGGGGCTGCCCCACGTTTAGGATGGGGCAGCCCTTTTTTGTTGATCTTATACCATCACTGCTGAAATGTCAAAGACTTTCGGCAAATTCAGTCATTCGCTCAGCGTCACATTGATGGTGGCAAAATTATCGCTGCCAATTGCGGCGGAGATAACGCCGCCTTCACCAGCTTCCGTCATTTTCGCCACATCCAAAGCAACGGTTTCGGCAACCGCGCCGGAATACACCTCAACCTTGGTGGCTTCACGGCCAGAGCCGATGGTATATGTCACGGTCAAAACTGCATTTTCCAGGCCTTCCGGCAGCTGGTTCAGGGTCAGGACGCTCTGATCGGCGGCTACCGTGCCGCTAACTGTGCCGGTATAGATGGGCTTGATGTAAATGCCGGCAAATTCATACACATACACCCCATCGGGCATAATGTAGGTGATCTTTGTGACCGTCTCTCCTTCCAGCTTATCCAGCTCTGCTACGTTGTCCCACTGGGTGATGTGGGTGTTGTGAGTGTTGTCCTTGCTGACATTGAAGGAAACCTCATAGGGCTGCACCCAAATGCTCTGCAGGTATTCCATACCAACCTTCAAACCGGAGGCGGTTTCCAAAATAATGCCCTGGATATAGGAGTTTACCGGGAAGTTGTCATCACGGGAGTTGCGCAGAATCGATACGCCCTCCGGATCGGTCACATTGATCTGGTAGTCGCCCCAAACCGAGCCGGTTTGCAGCTCCGCCGTGGCGTTGGTAATGGTCTGCACCACATTGTATTGCGTGGCGGAATAGGCCGCCTTGCCGTTGGAAACCGTCACAAGCTTATACTGGGCGGGTTCCTCTTCCAACACGGTGAAGGTGGGGTTGATGGCCGTGTAGGCCTCCACGTCGGAAGCGGCCACGGCTACATTGACATTCTGGACGCCCAGAATATGGTAGCCGTCTGCGTTGGTCTCAGCGTCTACAAAATCGGTGTAGGCGTTTTTTAAGGTACCGTACTTGGTGTTGGTGGCGGAGGTAATTGCGTCATAGGCATCCGTGCTGGACACATCCCCTGCGTAGAACTCTCCGTAGGTCAGTGTGGCAGTGCCATACACCAGGTCTCCCACCGCTATGGACTGGCTGCGATACAGGAAGGTCACAATTTCCGCTCTGGTGCAGGTGTTGTTCGGAGCAAAGATAGTGGCGGAGGTTCCCTTGGTGATGCCGTTTTCTACCGCCCAAAGCATGGCGTCATAGTAGTAGGCGCCAGCCTGCACATCGGTAAAGGCGCTCTCTGTGCCGATGGGTTCAGGGGTTCCCTTGGCCCTGTGCAGGAAGGTAACCACCTCTGCTCTGGTGCAGGTGTTGTTCGGGGTAAAGTTAGTGGCGGAGGTTCCCTTGGTGATGCCATTTTCTACTGCCCAAAGCATGGCATCATAGTAGTAGGCGCCAGCCTGCACATCGGTAAAGGCGCTCTGCGTGTCGCTCGGCGCCGGGCTGCCCTGGGCACGCCAAAGGAAGGTAACAACCTCAGCGCGGGTACAGGTGACATCCGGGCTAAATGTGGTTTCGCTGGTGCCCTTAGTAATGTTGTTTTCTACTGCCCATGCAACCGCCTGCGCGTAGTAGCCATTGGTAGGCACATCCGTGAACGGCGCCACAAAGGCGTCATCTGCCGCAAACACGGCAGGCGCTAAGCTCAGCATCATGGCAAAAACCAGCAGCAGGCTCAGCAAACGTTTTGTTTTCATTCGTACACCTCTTCATCAAGATTAGTTAGCATAAACTAACCCATGGTCAAAAAAGTTAGCGGCCGCTAACCTCGGGTATTATATCAAGGGAGGGTAAGGATGTCAAGGGAATTTTTGCCTAAAACAAAACTAGGATCAGGCAAGCGCCTGCTCAGCATGTCAAAAGGTCTTTTGACATGCTGAGCAAACCATCGCCTGATCTCCAAAATTTCGTTTGCCCCTTGCTTGTGAAGAGGCAATCTTCTGTTTTTGCATAAAAGCGACCATGATGGCCATGAGCCTTAAGCCGGCTCCCTACAAATCCCCGGGAAACATGGCAGTAATTGCCATTTGGGCCGCTGCCTGCTCGGCCCGCTTTTTGCTGGTGCCCTGCCCAGTGCCTACGGTGCGGCCGTTTAGCTCCACCGCTACAGCAAAGCGCTTATCGTGGTCAGGGCCGCTGACGCCGGTAAGCGAATACACCAGGGTCTGGTTTTTCTGCCGCTGCACCAACTCCTGGAGTTTGGTTTTATAGTCCACATTATCTCGCACCCGCTGCTCCACATCCACCAGCACAAAGCGATAGATAAATTCCTTAGCATGAGGAAACCCGCCGTCCAAATAAATAGCGGCAATTATGGCCTCCATCACATCCGCAACGATGGAGGACCTGCCACGGCCGCCTCCCGCTTCCTCCCCATGTCCCAGAAGAAGATACGCGCCCAGATTCAGCCTTTCGGCAGACAGCGCTAAGCTTTTTTCGCAAACCAGTTCCGCCCGCAAGCGAGTCAGCCGTCCCTCCAGCAGGCCGGGGAAGGTGGAATACAGAAAATCCGCCGTGACAAACCCCAATATGGAATCTCCCAAAAACTCTAACCGCTCATAGCTCTTAAGGCCGTCCTTAAACACCTCGTTGGCATAGGAGCTGTGGGACAGGGCGGTACGCAGCAAAGCCCGATTTTGAAAATGATAGCCTATTTTTTGCTCTAATTCGATCATGCTTATCGCTCCTTTGGCACCGCCCAACGGGTAGCATTTTGCCGGATCGTATCGCAAACCCCCATATTCACCGCGTCAAGCGCCTGGCGCACCGCGTTTTTTACTGCGCGGGCATCCGATGAGCCGTGGGCCTTGATCACCGGCTTGGCTATGCCCAACAACACCGTGCCGCCTACCTCTCGATAGTCCATGATCCGCCGTATGGGCTGCAGCTCTTTTTGGCAAAGTAAGGCGGCCAGCCTTGTCCTTCTGTTGGTTTCCATGGCATCCCGCAGCAGCTTGGCCATAAACATCGCTGTGCCCTCAATGGATTTTAATAGCACATTGCCGCTAAAGCCATCACAAACCACAATGTCCACCACGCCCAAAGGCACGTCCCGGCCTTCCACATTGCCCACAAAGTTCAGGTCGCCCCGTTCTCCCGCTGCGTACAAAAGATCAAAGGCCTGCCTATGCAACTCGTCTCCTTTTTGAGTTTCCGTGCCGTTGTTGAGCAAGCCCACCCGGGGATTTTCCAGGCCCAGGGCGCATTTGGCGTAGAAATACCCGATGTAGCCAAACTGCAGCAGGAATTCCGGGCTGCACTCAATATTAGCCCCAGCATCGATAATAATGCACCTGCCGCCCTGCACCGGCACCAAGGGACAAAACGCCGCTCGGCGAACGCCACGGATCCGTTTGACCAGCAAGGTGGCCGCCGACAGGATCGCTCCGGTGTTTCCGCCGGAAATAAAGGCATCGCCCATACCATCGGCTAAAAGCTTCATTCCCAGCACCAAGGATGAGTTTTTTTTGCACCGTACCACACGAGAAGGGTCATCCTCCATGGAAACCACCTCATCGGCGTTAGCGATCTCCACCCCGGTAGGCAGGGTATCGTAGCCCAGCTGCTTCATGGTTTTCAGCAGCAGTTCCCCCTGCCCCACCAGCAGAATCTCGGTTTGGTATTCCTTTGCCGCGGCAAACGTCCCCAAAACAAACTCCTTTGGGGCGTAATCGCCGCCCATGGCATCTACGATGATCTTCATGGCCATATGTTCCTTTCGTCTATACATTTTTCTAAGGAAAAAGGCAATCCCGTTTTCCCCCAGCGGAGCAAAGGCTTGCCATGCCTGGGAAAGCGGCAGGCAAAAAACGCCGCACAATACGGATGCTCAAGCCAGGAAAGGCTTTTTCTTAACCGGCATTATCCTTCTTTCAGCCCCTCCAGCTGTGCCAGCGCACGGTTGGCAATGGCCAGGTTTTTATTGGCTTTTCCCTTGACCCGATAGCCCAGGGGCGAAATAATGCCAAAATTCACATTCATCGGTTGAAAGTGGGTCACAGAAGCGTCGCTGATATACAGGGCCAGCGCTCCAATAGCCGTTTCCCCGGGAAATACCGGCAACGTCTTTCCCATGACCTTCGCCGCCATGGCCACCGCAGCCAGATAGCCGGAGGCTGTGGACTCCACATAACCCTCCACTCCGGTAAGCTGACCGGCAAAGGCCACCATAGGATCCCGGCGGTCGGCATAAAAGCGGTCAAGCAACCGGGGCGCATCCAAAAAGGTGTTGCGGTGCATCACCCCATACCGGCAGAATTCCGCCTGCTCCAGGCCTGGTATCATCGAAAACACCCGACGCTGCTCCGGAAAGCGCAAATGGGTTTGAAAGCCCACCATATTATAGACCGTTCCGGCGGCGTTATCTTTCCGCAGCTGCACCACCGCATATGGCTCCTTGCCGGTTCGGGGATCGGGCAGCCCTACCGGTTTTAAGGGGCCAAAACGCAGGGTATCCACCCCCCGCCGGGCCATGACCTCCACAGGCATGCAGCCCTCAAAGACCATCTTGTCCTCAAAGCCATGCACCGGCGCTTCCTCCGCCAAGGCCAGGGCCTGGACAAAGGCAAGGTATTGCTCTTTATCCATAGGACAATTCAAATAGTCGTCCGTTCCTCGTCCATAGCGGGAAGCCCGCCAAGCGATGTCCATACAGATGGACTGCGTGGCCACCAGCGGCGCTGCGGCGTCATAAAAGTTGAGATAAGCCGCCCCGCCGAAATACTCCTGAATGGCCCGGGACAACGGCTCTGCCGTCAAAGGGCCGGTAGCTACGATCACCGGGCCGGATGGCACCTGGGTGATTTCCTCTTCCACCACAGTGATGTTGGGATGCTCCCGGATCCTTTGGGTGACCAGGCCGGAAAAACCAAACCGATCTACTGCCAGGCACCCTCCGGCCTCGACCTTGGTGGCATCCGCGCAGGAAAGAATCAAGCTGCCCAAACGCCGCAGCTCTTCCTTTAGCAGGCCCACGGCGTTTTCCAGCCGGTCTCCCCGAAAGGAGTTGGAGCAAACCAGCTCCCCAAAATCCGGGCTGTGATGAGCCGGGGTCATCTTGTGGGGCTTCATCTCATACAGGGTAACGCGGATTCCCCGCTTTGCCAGCTGCCAGGCTGCTTCACAGCCGGCAAGTCCGGCGCCAATTACCTTTACCTCATTCATGCTTTTTGCTCTTGTTCTTCGTCGTCTTCTTTGCGGTTTCTTGTTCTTTATCGTCGCCAGCAGCCGGCTTTCGTCTATAGCCCCGCTTATCCTCCGGCAGGAAATTTTCGCAGGTTTCATTGATGCAGAAGGGCTTCATCTGCCCCCTGCCGGCCTTTTTGAACATGGTCATGCCGCAAATCGGACAGTCCTTGTCCGTTGGCACATCCCAGCTCATAAACCCGCAGGCTGCGCCCCGCTCACAGGCATAATAGGCATAGCCCCGCTTGGACTTCCGCTTCAGTATGCCGCTACCGCACTTGGGACACCGTCCCGGCATACGTTCTACAATGGGCTTGGTATTTTTGCAGTCAGGATAGCCCGGGCAGGCAAGGAACTTGCCGAACCGGCCAAACTTGACCACCATGTTCTTGCCGCAAAGCTCGCAGATCTCATCGGTCACCTCATCCGGTACCTTGATGTGGGTGTCCTTCAAAGCCTCCTCCGCGTCCTCCATCTCCTTATGGAAGCCCTGGTAAAAGTCGGCCAGCACCTGCTGATAATGCACTTTGCCCGCCTCTACCTGATCCAAACGGTTTTCCATGGCGGCGGTAAATTCCACATCGATCACATCGTTAAACCGCTCTATCATCAGCTGGGTAACAACCTCTCCCAGCGGGGTGGGCTCTAGGCGCTTGTCTTTTTTATTGACATACTCCCTGTCTTCTATGGTGGAAACAATAGAAGCATAGGTGGAGGGCCGGCCCACACCCTTTTCCTCCATGGCCTTGATCAAGGTGGCCTCTGTGTATCTGGCAGGCGGCTGGGTAAAATGCTGCTCCTTTTGGCAGCCCTCCAGTTGCAGCAGCTCCCCCTCCTGCAAAGGCGGCAGGGCGTCAAGAACCTCTTCTGAATCGTCGTCCTTTCCCTCTTCATATACCGCCAAAAAGCCGGGGAAACGCAGGCTTTGGTGGCTGGAGCGGAAAATATGATCGCAGCAGGCGGTTTCAATGGACAGTACATCATACAGCGCGTTGGCCATCTGACAGGCCACAAAGCGGCTCCAAATCAGCTTATACAGCTTGTACTGCTCCTTCGTCAGGTCTTTGCTGATGCTTTCCGGATCGAGCGCCACATTGCTGGGCCGGATGGCCTCATGGGCGTCCTGGGCGGAGCTTTTGCTCTTAAAGCGCCTAGGTGTGCCGGCGTAGTATTGCGCTCCATATCGGCTGGTGATCAGCTCCCGGGCGGCGGCAAGGGCTTCCTCCGACAGCCGGAGGGAATCTGTACGCATGTAGGTGATTAGACCTACTGTGCCATGGCCGGTAATGTCCACGCCCTCATATAGCTGTTGGGCAACGGCCATGGTGCGCCGGGGCTGCATATTGAGCTTTCTGGACGCCTCCTGCTGGAGGGTGGAGGTAATAAATGGCGGAGCGGGATTTCTCTTTTTTTCCGACCGCTTCACGGTCTTTACGGTAAAATGTTTTCCGGTGATCTCCGCGATAATGGCATCTACCTCGGCCTCATTGGTCAAGGTGCGCTTTTTGCTCTCCCCATAATAATGACCCACAAAGCGCCCTGCCTTCCCTATGCAGGCAAGCTTGGCATCCAAGTTCCAATACTCCTGCGGCACAAAGGCTCGGATCTCGTTTTCCCGGTCAACCACCAGGCGGGTAGCTACAGACTGCACCCGACCGGCAGACAGCCCCCGGCGGATCTTTTTCCACAGCAAGGGGCTGAGCTGATATCCCACGATGCGATCCAAAATCCGGCGGGCCTGCTGGGCGTCTACCAGATCATAGTCGATCCCTCGGGGCGACTGGATGGCCTTTTGCACCACATTTTTGGTGATTTCATTAAAAGTGACTCGCTTGGTCTTGTCCTCCGGCAGCTCTAACAGCTCCTTCAAGTGCCAGGAAATGGCCTCTCCCTCACGGTCAGGGTCAGTGGCCAGATACACATAGTCACTCTTTTGCGCGGCGGCCTTCAACTCTTTGATGAGATCCGCCTTTGCACTCAAGGGCACATACTCCGGGGTGAAATTCTGCTCCAGATCCACTCCCATTTTACTTTTGGGCAGATCCCGCAGATGACCCATGCTGGCCTTTACCTGATATTCCGGCCCAAGATATTTCGAAATGGTCTTCGCCTTAGAAGGCGACTCCACAATAACCAAATTTTTGGCTTCTTTAGCCATGGAAAAACCTCCATTTGTTGGTTCATTCTCCCGCCTTTACCACCGCCGTCCGCCTTATGTCCGGCAAGCGCAGCCTGCCGCTTTGGCGGGAGATAAACGGCTTCTATACTTCAATATAGTGGTTTCCGGGCTGGTTGTCAATCCCATTTTCTCCAAGCGGCGGAGACATTGAGCAAACCATCGCCGCCCCTATTTGTCTCTTCGCCCCAAGCCCGCAGCGCCGCTTTGGCGTCCCTCTAGCTGTGTTTTTCTCTCATTTCCCATAAAACAATGGCGGCGGCCACCGCCGCGTTTAGTGATTCACAGCGGGCGGACATGGGAATGATCATCTTTCCCTCCGCCGCCGATAAAAAAAGCGATGAAACGCCCTGGCCCTCGCTGCCAATGACCACCGCCGCCTGTTTTAGCGCCATCCGGGTAATATCCACCGCATCGTCTGCCAAGGCGGTGGCGACAATAGGCACGCCTGCCTGCTGGCAGGCGGTTACGATCTGCCGGGCATGGGCCTGCACCGGCGGGGTACGAAGCACTGCCCCCATAGACGCGCGAACCGTCTTTTCCCCGTAGGGATCGGCACAGCCATCAGAAATCACCACCGGCACAGAAAAGGCGTCCGCTGTGCGAAGGATCGTGCCCAGATTGCCCGGATCCTGGATCCCGTCCAAAATCAGGGTGCCTGGCCGCATCTGCCAAGGACGGGCCGGCGGCATCTGGCACACAAACACCACCCCCTGGGGCGCGTCCATGCGGGAAACATCCCGCATCAGGCTCTCCGGCACCACCACCAGCCGTGCGTTCTCCGGGATGTGCTCCAGATGAATACCCTCCTGCAAAATCACCGTTTCCACCGGCGTCTGCCAGCGCACCGCCTCTTGAAAGAGCTTGCGGCCATCTGCCACATAGGCCTGCTGGGCATAGCGGAACCGCCGGTTGCTTCGCAATTTTTTCACCCGCTGGATCAGCGGATTGGTTTTGCTTGTAATTCGTTCTGTCATCTGGTTTTCTCCTTGCTGAAATGGGCAAAAACGGATATCCAGCGCCATATCTCTTATTTTTCCTGCCCCATAGGCATGGATACCTTAGTAAATATTAACATAACCACCCCAGGATTGCAAGTCCTGACAAACCGGCGGCCAAACAGGTTTTTGCTCGTTGCCCATCCTTTCCCCGCAGATCTTCCACAGCAAAAGAAAGTAGGGTTGAATCAGAAAAAGCCACATAAACTAAAGAGACACAGCGAAGGTCTTTCCCAAGGCAAAGCGCTTCCCCACGGGTCTTGGCCCTTGGCGTTCAAACAAAGGGGAAAACAGGAGCAGAAAGGACACGCCGTCCATGAACATCTTAGCCATCATTACCCTGCTGGGCGGGTTAGCCTTTTTCCTATACGGGATGAACGTACTCTCCGGCGGCTTAGAGCGCATGGCCGGCAGCCGTTTGGAACAAGGTCTGCGGCGGATGACCGCCAACAAATACAAAGGGCTGCTGTTGGGCGCAGGGATCACAGCGGCCATCCAATCCTCCTCCGCTACCACGGTGATGCTGGTGGGCCTGGTCAACTCCGGCCTGCTCACCTTGCAGCAGACCGTTGGCGTAGTCATGGGCGCCAATGTAGGCACCACTCTTACCGCCTGGCTGCTGTCCTTGGTGGGGCTGGAAACCAGCAATCTATTTTTGCAGCTGTTAAAGCCGGAAAATTTCTCCCTTCTTTTGGCTCTCTTTGGCGTACTGATGATGATGGGCGCCAAAAAAGCCCAGCGGCGGGACGCCGGCTCTATCCTGGTGGGCTTTGCCGTGCTGATGTACGGCATGAAGCTTATGAGCAACGCCGTTGCCCCGCTGACCGCCTCTCCCGCCTTCCGCTCTATGCTGGTGGCCTTTCATAACCCTCTGCTGGGGGTGCTTCTGGGCGCGGTGTTCACCGCCATCATCCAAAGCTCCTCCGCCTCTGTGGGCATCCTGCAGGCGCTGGCCGGTACCGGCAGCATCACCTATGCCATGGCCGTCCCCATCATTTTGGGGCAAAACATCGGTACCTGCTGCACCACGCTGATCTCCAGCATCGGGGTAAGCCGCAGCGCCAAAAAGGTGGCCGTGCTGCATGTCTCTTTTAATGTTCTGGGGGCCGGGCTGTTTTTGGCGGTCTACTATGGGCTAAACGCACTGCTCCACTTTCCTTTTGCCCAGGCGCCGATTTTTGAGGTGGGCATTGCCATTGTGCACACTTTGTTCAACCTGACCGCCACCGCCGCCCTGCTTCCCTTTAGCCGCTGGCTGGTAGCTCTTGCCAACCGCCTGGTGCCCGATACGCGGGAAGAGGCCAAAGTGCCAAAGCCACTGGTGGATCATCGTTTGCTGGCCACCCCGGCAGTAGCCATTGGCGAGTGCGTGACCATCACTGGCCGTATGGCGCAGCTTGCCCAAAAGACGCTGCTGCTGGCCATGGCGCAGTTGGAAAATCCCCGGGATAAAGACAGGGAAAGGATTCTGGCCGGCGAGGCTAAGCTGGATCATTACGAGGATCAGCTTACCTCTTACCTTGTGGAGCTTTCCCGGAAAAAAATCACCGAAGACGATGCCCGGCAAGTCTCCGCCATGCTGCTGGCCATCAGCGACCTGGAGCGGCTGGGAGATCTGGGGGTAAGCCTTATGCTTTCTGTGCAGGCCCTTAAGGAAAAAGAGCTGACGCTGCCCGACAGCCAGGCAAAGGACATGGCTGTGCTTTCCGCCGCCATGGCTCAGCTGCTGAAAAGCGCTATTGGCCGCCGCTGCTTGCCGGACGAGAGCTTGGCCCTGGAGGCGGTCATCCGGCAGCGGATCTCCGACATTCGCCAGCGGCACATTGTCCAGCTGCAGGCCGGCCAGTGCCAGCCGGAGATCGGCTTTGTGCTTTCCGATTGGCTTTCCTACTACGCTCAGGCCGCCGCCCACTGTGCCAACCTTGCCCTGCCCGGGCCTGCCTCCGCCCGGCGCTTTGACCGCCACCGGTACCGCAACGATATGCAGCGCAGCAGCTCGGCCTTTTCCTCTGCCTACCGGCAGTATCTGACCCAGTATGCCCTGCCTGGGGAGACGCCCGCCAGCCCATGAGCCTGCAGCGGCCGCTTGGCAGGCGCTGTTTGCGGCAATTTCCTCCCCGCCTTAGGTTTTTTGGGGGCAGATATTGTTTTTCTTCTTATCCCTTGTTCGTGGGATTTTGCAAAACCACCGGCTAGAATAGAAGATGGAAATGGCGGGAAATCACAGCTCGCCGCTAACACCATCATAAGGCGGAGGATATGCCATGCAACTAACCAAGACGAAAACATTTCTGGAAACCGGCCGGGTCGTATTTTTGCCGGTTCGCGCTATTGCGCCCAACCCGGGGCAGCCTCGTAAGGTGTTTACCCAGGACGCACTGGAGGAGCTGGCTGCCAGCATACGGCAGTATGGCATATTACAGCCCCTGACTGTGCGGCGCACGCCCAACGGCTATGAGCTTATTGCCGGAGAGCGCCGTCTGCGGGCGGCAAAGCTTGCCGAGCTGCGGGAGGTTCCCTGCATCGTAATGACCATTGACGAGGCCCAATCCGGTATGCTGGCTCTGGTGGAAAATCTGCAGCGCCGGGATCTGGACTATTTGGAAGAGGCGCTGGGCATTTCCCGCCTTATGCGGCTTTACGGGTTATCCCAAGAGCAAGCCGCCCAGCGCATCGGAAAAAGTCAGTCAGCCGTGGCCAACAAGCTGCGGCTTTTGCGTCACTCCCCTGCCGTGCTCAAGGCACTTCGGGAAAATCATCTGTCCGAGCGTCACGCCCGGGCGCTGCTAAAGCTTCCGGAAGAAGCCGATCGTCTCTCCGCCATTGCGGTGATCGTCAAACGGGATCTCACGGTAGCCAAAACCGAGGAATACATAGACCGCCTGCTATCGGAGAAGGACGCTCCCCGGCAAGGCCCACGCAAATTTCTGCTCAAGGATGTGCGGCTGTTTCTCAACACAGTAAATCACAACCTGGAGATCATGAAAAATGCGGGGATTCAGGCCAATCTGGGCCAGGAAGAAACGGAGGATGAAATTGTTTTAACAATTCGTCTGCCAAAACGCGCCGGATGACTTGCAAAATGCAAAAGAATGTGTTAAAATGAATGTTCAAACAGAGAAACTTGTCGTCCCTTTGGGAAATATTGAATTAAGAAGGTATGCAGTATGGATAGACAACACATTTTTACCGGCGTGGCCACCGCTTTGGTTACGCCCACTTGCGAAGCGGGTGTGGATTATGCCAGCCTGGGCAAGCTGATCGATTGGCAAATTGCCTCTGGCGTGTCCGCTCTGGTGGTTTGCGCCACAACCGGCGAAGCGCCCACCCTGACCGACGAAGAGCACTGCAAGGTGCTGGAATTTGCCGTGCAGCGCGCCGCTGGGCAAATTCCCATCATTGCCGGCACCGGTTCCAACGACACCGCCCACGCCATCATGATGTCCAAGTGCGCTTGTGATCTTGGCGTTTCCGCGGTGCTGTGCGTCACCCCATATTATAATAAGCCCACCCAGACAGGTCTTGTCAAGAGCTTCCATGCCATTGCCGATGCCTCCTCTGTGCCGGTGGTGCTGTATAACGTCCCCTCCCGCACCAGCGTCAATATTGAGCCTGCCACCTATGTCAAGCTGGCAGAACACCCCAATATCTGTGCCATCAAAGAGGCCAGTGGCAACATTGCCAAGATTGTGGAGACCTTCCAGCTGGTAGGCGACAAGCTGGACATTTACTCCGGCAACGATGATCAGATCGTGCCCATCCTGTCTATGGGCGGCAAGGGTGTCATCTCTGTGCTGTCCAATGTGATGCCAGCGGAGACGGTAGAGCTTTGCAACCGCTTCTTCGCCGGGGATATCGCCGGCAGCGCCGCTTTGCAGATGAAGATGCTGCCTTTGGTCAAGGCTCTGTTTAGTCAGACCAATCCCATTCCCGCCAAGGCCGCTTTGGCACGGATGGGTTACTGTGAGGATTACATGCGCCTGCCCCTGACCCCCATGGAGGAACCGTTCCGCAGCAATCTTTATGCACAGATGGAGAATCTGGGCCTGCTCTGATTTTCCCGCACACTTCCCGTTAGAAAGAGAGAACGAACGATGAACGTCATTGTACATGGCGCCTGCGGTTTCATGGGCCGCGAGGTGATAAAATATTTAGCCACACGCTATCCCGATGCCAATATCATTCCCGTAGACGCCGCTCCGGATTGTGAAGATGTATATCCCAGTTTATCGGCCTACACCGGCAAGGCAGACTTAGTGGTTGACTTCTCCCACCACAGCTCCACCGCCAGTGTGACAGGCTACGCGGTAAGCACCGGCACCCCCACCGTTATTGCCACCACCGGTCAAACAGAGCAGGAGCTTACCCTTATTCGCAGCGCTTCCGCCAACGCGCCGGTGTTCTTTGCCAGCAATATGTCCGTGGGCATTGCCGTGCTGATCCGTCTGGCCAAGCAGGCCGCCCAGGCCTTCCCCGATGCCGATATCGAAATCGTCGAGCAGCACCACAACCGCAAACTGGATGTGCCCAGCGGCACCGCCTTGACCATTGCCACAGAGCTACAGGCTCTGCGGGATGGCTCCGTGCTCAACATAGGCCGCCATGAAAACGGCAAACGCGCCAAGGAGGAAATCGGTGTGCACTCTCTGCGTCTTGGCAACGTAGTGGGAATCCACGAAATCCTGATCAGCACCCCTTCCCAAACCCTGACGCTTAAGCATGAGGCCCACAACCGGGCGCTATTTGCCGAAGGCGCTGTGGAGGCCGGTCGTTTCCTTATGCGCAAAGGTCCCGGGCTTTACGACATGCGGGATTTCCTGGAAGACAACAAAGGATAGCCTACTGTTTTTCCCGCCAGGGCTGTACATCCCCAGCCTGGGTGAGCAAAAATAGGATAGCGGGCGCGTTGGCAACACAATACCAACGCGCCCGCTGTTTGTTTTATAGGGCGGATCGCTCCCGCCGGAACATCCGCTGGGCCTCCTTTATTCGCCGAGGGACATCCTGTT
Source organism: uncultured Oscillospiraceae bacterium (assembly GCA_964455425.1). Classification (GTDB taxonomy): domain Bacteria; phylum Bacillota; class Clostridia; order Oscillospirales; family Oscillospiraceae; genus JAFRPC01. The sequence goes on from CAYVWG010000001.1 coordinate 60,823, forward strand.
GTTGCATGGACAAGCTCCGCCCCTACGAGGAAAATGCGCAGCGCACAGGGCACTGTACCGAAGCCTCGCCGCAGCTGACCGTGATGTACGCTTCTCCCTCTCCCACAGAGGCCACCAAACCGGTAGCCCCCACGGTGGCCACGGTAGGATCGCTGCTGCTGTAGGTCACTTGCCCTGTTGCCCCTGCCGGCAGCGCTTGCACCAAAATCTGCTGCTGCTCATCCGGAGCTGTAAACGTAAGGCTCTGCGGGCTAAGCACAAAGCCCGTGTTAGCGGCGTCTTCTGTCGCTTCCGAGGACGCTTCTGTTTGCTTGCTGGACAGGCTGCTGTAAATGCTGGATTCGATCATTCCTCCCTGCCAAAGCAGATAGGTGACCGCAATGGTTAGAGACAGCAGCAAAATCACCAAACTGGCAATCAACTGCACCCGTATTCTTGGGTAGGGCCGGTAAACCACCCGGGTCGCTGCAGTCTCGTCCTGGGGGCGCCAGCACTCCTCCTCCGGCATAAATCCATGCTGCGCCGGCGCAGGTTCGCCGCAGGCCGGACACCGTTCTTCTTCCGCGTCATATAGTTGTCCGCAGCTGGGACAAATGATTTGTTCAAACATTCTGTTCTCCCCTTTGGCAAACCTGCCATTTTGTTTCCTATATCATACCATTTTCTTTGTCGCAAAACAATATCTTATTGCATTTTTATTCTTTTTGTTTTATTATAGTTGATAGAGTTACCTATCTCTCATGAAAGGAGGCTTCTTTATGGCCGACTTCCCCGCCGGCTCTCCCCTGCTGTCGCAGATGACTGTTGGCGATTGTATCAGCAGCCACAACGGGGTATCCTGCTATGCGGTGCACAATGCCGCATCCGACCAGCACTTTGTGCTAAAATGTGTGTCCATACCCGCTTCGCCAGAGAAAACCCAGGCGCTGATCCTATCTGGCGCGTTTTCCGATGAGGCCGCCGCCAATACATACTATCAGCTTTTGGCACAGGACATGGCCGCTGAGCTGGAAATCAGCAAGCGCTTTGCCAACCATCCCAATATTTTGGCTTGTCTTGGCTACCAGGTGACGCCTAAAGAAGATGCCATCGGCTTTGAGGTGCGCTTCATTACCCACAGGGAAACTTCATTGAAAGCCTTCCTGGAAAACAACGCCATGACCCACCTCCAGGCCGTGAATTTGGGCATCGATCTTTGCACGGCGCTGTCTGCCCTGCGGCAGGAAAACTGCGCGTTTCAAAATCTAAAGCCGGAAAATGTTTTCATTTCCTCCACCAATCGGTTTATGCTGGGAGATTTGGGGATTGTTTCTCTCCAGGATATGAACTACGGTTCCCTACCTGAGCAGTATTTCAGCAGCTACACCGCCCCGGAGCTACAGGATATCCTAGCTGGCCTAAACCCCACCATTGATTTGTATTCTCTGGGTGTATTGCTCTACCGCATTTATAACGGCAACCACGGCCCCTTTGAGGATGAAAAGACCTCTCCCAAAGCCGCCGAACAGCAACGCATCCGGGGAGAGACCCTGCCCGTCCCCCTCTATGCGGACTATGAGCTGGCGGAGATCATTCTTAAGGCCTGCGCCTTCAAGGTGGAAGACCGTTATCAATCCCCGGAGGACATGAAACAGGCGCTGGAAATGTACATGCAGCGAAACAGCATTTCCGACAACCTAATCGTCCCACCCATTATCACCGATCCTGTGGATCGGCCCGGCGCTGTACCCGTCCAGGAGGAAACCGAGCCAGTCAGCTTCACCGATGTGCGGCAGCTAGACGACACCTTCAAAAAGCATTTTTCTCCAGACACGGAAAGTCTCAACGCTATAATTGAAGAAGTGAAAGCCGCCGAGGCCGCCCAGGAAGCCGCCCAGAAAAGCCCTCCTGAAGCTGACGCCTCACCGACAGAAGAAATTCCACTCTCAGAAGAGATCCTACCGTCAGAAGAGATCCTGCCGGAGGAGGAAAAGGCGGCAGCGCCCGAGGATGAGGATGTTCCTCCACTTCCAGCGGCCCCAACTGCAGGGGATGAACCTTCGCCGGAAGAAGGGGCCGCTTCCGCCCAGGTGCCTGCTCCACAGCCAGAAGCGCCCCAGGAAGCCACCGCTTTTGTCAAGGAAGACCCGCCAAAAAATGCCCCGGCAAGTAGTTCCTCCCATAAGGGCAAGGCAAAAAAGGCGGACAAGCCGGAGAAAAAAACAAAGCGAAGAAAGCGTCAAACTCCCACGGACATGTCTACAGCCGATCATTTTGCCCCGGCCAATGCCGCCGAAAGCCCGCCATCGAGCGCCAACGATCTCATGGCCGCACCCAAGAAAAGCCACAAGGGAATTTGGGCGTTGATCATTATTCTGCTGGTGCTGGCTCTTGGCGTAGGCGCGGCGTATAAGTATACGCCTTTTGGGGACTATGTGCAAGGCTGCCTGCTGCATGTGGAGAAGATCGAGGTCACCGATTTGGGTGCCAACACCCTTACCGTACAGCTGACCGCAAATGTGGATGACCCCACCGTTACCGTGTTCTGCCAGGACGCCCGAGGCAACAAGTATACGGCCGACTGCAGCAATAGCGTGGCCGTCTTTACCGATCTTTACCCCGGCACTCAGTACACCATCACCGTTAAGGCCAAAGGTCTGCGGCACCTGTCCGGGGTAGACAGCTGCACCGCCGTCACCAACGCCGCCACGGAGATCACCGCCTTTACGGCAAAGGCCGGCACAGAGGAAGGCGCGGTTGCCCTGACCCTGCTGACCAAGGACGAAAACACGGAGCCGGAGGAATGGATTGTCTCTTATGGGTATTCCGGCGGGGAAACTCAGGAAGAAACCTTCACCGGCCACAGCACCCAGCTTTCCGGCCTGACGCTGGGAGAGGAATACACCTTCACCCTTAAGGCCGCCAATGCCTACTACTTAACCGGCGTCACCTCTACCACCTACACACCGGTGACGGAGGTCATTGCCGAGGACTTATCCCTTTACTCCTTTGTGGGGGATCGTCTAACGGTGGCCTGGCAATGTGCCTCTACCCTCCCCACGCAATGGCTGGTCACTTGCACAGACAGCGAGGGCAACCCTGTTGCCTCCACCAAGGTCACGGAGTGCTTGGCAACCTTCACCGGCATGACCATTGGCCAGGCCTACGTCATCACCGTCTCCGCCGACGGCATGTTCCAGGATCTAACCTTAAATATCCCCGCGGAAGTGATTTTGCTGGATAGTTTCCAAGCTCAGTTGGAAGATGACGGCCTCCATGTTTCCTGGAGTTGCCAAGAAACGCCGGAAAACGGCTGGCTCGTTATGCTGGCCTTGGGTCAGGCGGAATATCTAACCATGAGCCAGCAGGCTACGGAGAACGAACTGGTTGTCACCGCTCTTTTGCCAGAGACCACCTATACAGTCTATCTCCGCTCAGCAGACGGCAGACCTGTTGTCGGCCAAACGCCGGTGCAGATCACCACAGAAGCCTCTGCCTCTCGTCCGCTTTTGGGTCTGGAAAGCGCCAATCTTACGCTGGATACCTACCTTTGCCCGGACAAAGAGGCTTGGCAGGCCGCTGATTTGGGAGAAAGCCAAAGTACCTTCTCCGCCGGACAGACCATTGCCTTTACGCTGAGCAGCGATACCGCGCCGGAAACCAGTCCCAACGCCGTCACCGTCCTATACATTGTGCGCGACAAAGACGGGAATGCGGTAGACCTTGGGCGGGAGTTGGTTTACTGGACCGATTTGTGGGCAGACAGCCAGCAATATTGCGCCAGCCTTACCCGCACGCCTAAGCTGCCGGGAGAATACACCTTAGAGGTTTACCTCAGCTATAATTTGACCGCCAGCGTTACCTTTACCATCGGGGAAAATTCATAAAATCAGGCGCTGTGAGAAGCCACATTGGATTTCTCACAGCGCCGTCTTTTCTGCGCCCTTAGCGTATTATGGATCTTGCCGCCATAGCGTCTCCCAGCTCCAGGGCTGTCCAGGCTGCGGCAACCGCAAGTCAAACAAGCCTCTTCCCGTCAAGCTGGCCAAGCTGGCTCAATCCGTCTGATTTACATATTCCTCCAGGCATAAGCCCTCATCGTGAATTTCCCTTGCCGCTGTTTTGCCCATATAGCGGTAATGCCACAGCTCATAGCTAATGCCGGTGATCTCCTGCTTGTTGCTGGGATAGCACAGGATAAAGCCATACTGATAAGCGTTTTTCAGCAGCCATTGTTGTTCTGCCGTTTCCTCTTGATGGGCATCTAACCCTGGTATGCTTCGGAAACAATGTCCAGCGCATGCCCCGTCTCATGCTCACTGTTGCCGGGAACAGCGACCCAGTTTCTCGCTTCCTTCTCCGCCTCTTGGTGGGTATAGTCCATCTGTTCGTACTCCTCCACCTTTCGATCATATAGCATAACCTGGGTGGCGTGGTCACGATAGGCGGAGCAAATCACCAGCGACATTCCTGCTTTTTGGGTGTCTTCCAGTATATCCTGCAAATCGCTGTAGATTCTGGTCTACTGCATGGCCGTCGGTCAGCTGGCTAAGCTCTACGGTATAGTCCTCTTCCTGCGGGTGGCTGGCATTCACCAACAGTAACCGCCAATCTGCGGTTTCTTCTGTTGTCGCCACCGGATCTTTGTAAACGACCTTAATTTTCTCCGTTTTTCCGCCGCACGCGCTAAGCAGCACCGTCAGCGCCATCAACAAAGCCAGCCATTTCCCTTTTCTTATGTACACTATCGTTCCCCCGTCGTGATCCATTTCTCCGCGTTTACTACGGTTCTCCATAGAAGTGCTTCCTATGTGAGCAAACGCCATCTCACACCATTTCCTATGGGCTTTACGCGATGAACCCTCCTATGAACGGCGGTTTTTCTGTCTATACTATCCACAATCGGTGCATGGACGCGCCTATCCGCCTTGGGCGGACAAACTGCGTGCCGCGGCAGGCCGTAGCCTTTTGTCAAAAATGTGGCCAATTTTTTTGATCATCTCAACCGGTATAACCGGTTTTCACCGCCTACTGGCGGCGGACAAACCGCTACGGGGCTTGCGGCTATGCAATAATAAACCGCTCCCCCGCTTGTAGCACAAAACCCTACAGGCAGGAGAGCGCTTTCCTTCCTTTGGCCAATCAAAACCATCTTTTGCACAGGCGCCGGACAGCTTCCGCCTTTCAGCAAAGGAAGCATTGCGGGGATGGATCCGGTAGGAAAACCCAGCGGCTACCTTTCCTGCCATCCTTTCCGCCAAAGCCTGCAATAGTGAAAATTTTTGCCAGTTTATTGACCGGTAGACTGTTTTAACCAATCGGTAAGATAGACCTGCACCTCCGTGGGCTGACGCTCCAAAGCATCGGCAAAGGCATCACAAAGCAGCTTTTGCGCCTCTCGCAGGTAGTTTTCATCAGAAACATGCAGCTTCTTACCCTCTGCCTGACGTCTCAGCTTCTGTTGATACAGGGTAAGCACCAGCCGGGCCTTTTGCTGGCAGTCGCTGCCGTGGATGATCTCATCAAAGCGGCTCTTCCGTTCCTGCACATCCTCTGTCCACAGGCTTTCCGCCTGCGCGGCCTGCTGGAGCATAGCTTCCACTTCCTCCCTGTTGGGAATCGGCCGCATCCGGGCGGTAAGCTGGCTGTTTTCCGCGGGAACATAAATTACCGCCGTATTCTGGTGCAGTGGCCGCAGTACATAGTATCGCTCTCGCTTACGAGAAAACCGCAGCATTTCCAAGCGCTCGATCTGACACGCACCGCTGTTGCCGTATAAAATCGTATCTCCCACCTTGTACATATGCAGGACTCCTTGTTGCTGCCGAATTTACTGCGGCTGTACATGCCACAGCATCAGGATTTCCTCCTAGCGGCAGACTTCCCCCTATTTATCATTATATCATTTTTTGGAAAAAATGGTATACCTTTTATCCCCCAGGGAAAAAATATTTTTTTACAGTGCAATAGCAATAGCCTCCCGAATATTCCTCACCCGGAGTAGTTTCATTCCCTCCGGTGGCCGCAGCCGATCGGTCCCCCGCCGTGGAATGATACACTGGTGAAAGCCCAGACGGCGAATCTCGTGAAGCCGCTGCTCCAGATTGGCCACACTGCGGATCTCCCCTGTCAGCCCCACCTCGCCAATGGCCACCATATCCGCTGATATGGACGTATCCCGATAGCTAGAGGCCACCGACAGCACCACCGGCAAATCGGAACCAGGCTCGTCAATATTCAGTCCTCCAATCACATTGATGTACACATCGCAGGTACCCAGCTTCATGCCGCCATGTTTTTCCAGCACGGCCACCAGCAGTGCCGCCCGATTGTAGTCAAAGCCGTCCGTCGTGCGGCGGGGTACCTGAAACGCGCTGCGGGTCACCAAGGCCTGTACCTCTGTTAATATGGGCCGGGTGCCTTCCATAGCGCAGGCTACGCAGGTGCCCGGCGCGTCTTTCGGCCTTCCGGAAAGCAGCAGCTCCGAGGGATTGGCAATTTCCCGCAGCCCGTGATCCTCCATGGCAAACACACCGATCTCATTGGTGGAGCCAAAACGGTTCTTTACCGCCCGCAAAAGGCGGTTGGCGCCATTGCGCTCACCTTCAAAGTACAGCACACAGTCCACCATATGCTCCAAAACCTTCGGCCCGGCAATAGCGCCGTCTTTGTTGATATGGCCCACCACAAACACCGTAATGCCCTGGCTTTTTGACAGCTGAAGCAAGGCCATCGTGCAATCCTTCACCTGGGAAATGCTGCCCGGCGAGGAGGTATTTCCCCCAGCGTACAGGGTCTGGATGGAGTCGGCAATCAAGATATCCGGCTGCAGCGCGTTGGCCGTCCGGAGGATCTCATCCATTTCCGTTTGGGCGTAGAGCAGCAAATTGTCTGTGTCGATCCGCAAGCGATCGGCTCGCATTTTTAGCTGGCTTTCGCTTTCCTCTCCAGACACATACAGCGTCTTTCTGCTTTTACACAGTTCGGCGCAGATTTGCAGCAGCAACGTGGATTTGCCGATTCCCGGCGCGCCGCCGACCAAAATCAGCGATCCCTGCACCGCGCCGCCGCCCAGCACTCGATCCAGTTCCCCCATGCCGGTGCCAAAGCGGTGCTCCGCGTCGCAGGCCACTTCCCTCAGTTTCTTAGGCTGCCCCTTCTCCGCTCTTGACGGCCGGCTTGCCGCCGTCGGCTTGCTGGGGGCCGCCGCGACGTGCTCCGTCAGCGTGTTCCACGCCCCGCAAGCTGGGCATTTGCCCAGCCACTGGGGAAACTCATTGCCGCAATTGGTGCAATAAAAAACCGTCTTAGACTTCATTTTCTGTTCCATCCTCTGTAAGATACGCATAAATGCCAGCGGCGATCACGCAGGCCAGCTTTTTTTGATATTCCGCCGTGCACAGCTTTTGTTTTTCCTCTTTGTTGGATAAAAACCCACATTCCACCAAAATACCGGGGGTTTTGATTTCTTTCAGCAAGTATACCGTCGTGGCCTGCTTTGCCTCCCGGTGGCTGTCCGGAACAAGAGAAGCATTTAACCGCTGCTGCATATCCACCGCAAATTCCTTGCTGCCAGCGGTTGTTGCATAAAACACCTGCGGGCCAAAATACTTCGCATCGCTGTACATATTTTGATGAATGCTGACCAGAATTCCCTTGGGCGTGCCGTTGACCAAGGCCACCCGGTTTTTCAGATCGGATACTTTTTTCTGGGAGATTGTCTTTGCCCCATCGGAGTAAATGGCAATGTCCTCGGTGCGCACCATGCGCGTAGGGATCCCCAACAGGCCGCAAAGGTCACTGAGCCGCAGACTGATTTCCAAGTTCAGGTCTGCCTCTCGTGTTCCATCTGTGCTGCTGGCGCCGCCGTCCTCTCCGCCGTGGCCCGGATCAATGATCACCGTAGAAACCGCCGCCGACTCCGCCAAAACCGGCGCTACCGCGTTCATCGCCCGGGAGATCAGCGCGCCGCCGGAGGCAACAAAGGCAAAAATAAGCAAGTACACAATGTAGTATCGTTTTAAGAAGTTCATACTGTCCCACCCCTCAGGCCAAAACGGCCAGTCTGCTTTTACAGCCTATGGTGGGCCTGTCAACTTTATACCAGTATAGCACATTTTGTTGTCTCTGCATAGAATAAGTTTGCATCGAGCAATTTTTGTCGTATGCAAAAACAAAGGGGACAAATGTGACCGTCAGGCGCGGAGCCTAAATCCCAAGCGCCTTGAAGAAATGCAGCGGTTCCCCTTTTCTACCTGCAGGTAATGCGGGTCATGCAGACCTCTGGTTTGTATGGCTAAGCATCCATGTTTAGCAAGAATCAATGTAAGGAGGCATTGTTTTGGAAAATCAGATGAATCCTACTATCGGAGAGGCCGGTAAGGGCATGTTGCCCTCTCCTGCTCCATTGGCCTATCCCTTTGTGGCCTTTCAAAACGAAAACCCGGAGAAGTACGCCGCCAAGAAGGGGATCGTCCGCGGCACACTGTTCCCCGGTCTGGATCTTCCCTTCATGGGGATGGTAAACAAGTCAGAACTGTCCGATACCCCTTTGCATGAGCTGCAAGCGCTCAGCTTTGCCATCTCTGAATTGGGGCTTTACCTGGATACCCATCCAGAGGATCAAGAGGCGCTTAGCCTTTTCCGCCAATACGTACAGCTGTATGAACAAGGCGTACAGCAGTATCAAAAGCTGTACGGCCCACTAACGATCACCGCCAGCGGCCAGGGTAGCGGCTTTGACTGGGTAAAAGGCCCTTGGCCCTGGGATATCGACGCGAATAAGGAGGGCTGAGAATGTTTGTCTATGAGAAAAGGCTGCAATATCCCGTACGCATCAAAAACGCCAATCCCAAGCTGGCCGCCATTATCATTAGCCAATATGGAGGCCCAGATGGTGAACTTGGTGCATCGCTCCGCTATCTCTCCCAGCGGTTCTCCATGCCCTATCCGGAGTTGAAGGGATTGCTGACAGATATAGGCACCGAGGAACTTGGGCATTTGGAGATGGTAGGGTCTATTGTGCATCAGCTGACAAGAGATCTGACGGATAGCCAGATGAAGCAGAGCGGGTTTGCTCCCTATCTGGTGGATCACACCACCGGTGTTTATCCGCAGGCAGCTTCCGGCACGCCATGGTCAGCCAGTACCATAGCCGTAAAGGGGGACCCCATTGCCGATTTGACAGAGGATTTAGCGGCAGAGCAAAAAGCTCGCGTTACCTATGACAACATCCTCCGGCTTTCTGACGATCCTGATGTGAACAATGTCATCAAGTTCCTTCGTGAGCGCGAGGTTGTCCACTTCCAGCGTTTCGGCGAGGCACTTCAGCTTCTACGGGAGAAGCTGAATCAAAAGAATTTGTATTACATGAATCCCTCTGTAGACACCTGATTTAGACCTCTTCCGCAAATTATTGAGTGACAGGGCATCTACAGGCTACAGGGCTTGCGCTATCTCATCGTACCCGCATAAGACAATCGGTTAAACCT
>CAYVWG010000002.1:0-19401 GCA_964455425.1 uncultured Oscillospiraceae bacterium
AACCCCACCCGGTTCCAGCATCCTGTTGCCGGCACCTATAAGAAGGAGTGCGTGGAGCAAGGCAAGAAATACTTCTCCGTGGCCTCCGGCGGCGGCACTGGCCGTACCCTGCACCCGGACAACATGGCTGCCGGCCCGGCTTCCTATGGCATGACCGACACCATGGGCCGCATGCATTCCGATGCCCAGTTTGCCGGCTCTTCCTCCGTGCCCGCCCACGTGGAAATGATGGGCTTCTTGGGCATGGGCAACAACCCCATGGTTGGCGCAACCGTGGCCGTGGCTGTTGCTGTGGCCGAAAGCATGAAGTAAGAATTAGACCAGAAAAGACCAGCAAAACCCGTCCCACCGCCAGATTGGGCGGCAGGACGGGTTTTTTCCGGGTTTTAGAGGGAGCTGCAGCGCCCTAAGGCACATAGGGAGGCATCTTGCTATACCGTAAAACCGCCGGCAGGACAGGCGAAAGCCATCCTGCCGGCGGTGTATTGTGGCGGGAAATCCCTCTGCTGAATGGAGAAGGAAACCCTTACTAGTTGGTCACGGCGCAGCCAGCGGTTTCAAAAAGAAAGCGGTAATAATCGGTGTAGAGGATGGAACTGGAAATGGTGAACTTGTTCTTGATCAGTTGGATCATGGCGTCCATGTAGCCCTCGGGAACCTCTTCTTCATCCACAAAATAGGTGATATCACCGGTGGAGCTGTCGAACATCAAAAGCTCCGTCATAAAGCTTTCGTTGGTCAGAAGGGCAACGTGGGTAGCCTCCGGCGCCAGCACATCGGTGCCGGCAAGCAACCGGGAATCGTAGTCCACACCAAACAGATTGAGCATGGTGGGCAGAATATCGATGTTGCTGCAATAATTGTCACAGACAATGGGCTTTTCCAAAGAGGAAGTCCAGCAGATGAAGGAGTTATGGTATTTATCAAAGGCGTTTTCCATGGGTCGTCCGGCCAGCTCCTCGTATTCCTCATCAGAAAGGCCATAGGGATAATGATCACCGGTGAGGACAATGACCGTGTGATCCAGCAGACCGTTTTCCTCCAGCTGCTTCAGCAGCGCCTCCAGGGCGTATTCCAGCTCCATATTGCAGGCTATGTATGCCTTGACCGGGTCAGAATAAGGCATATCCTTTACAATATCGGCGTTTTTCTGACACATGGGGTTGGTAGTGAAATCATATTTGTAGTGGCCGGAGAAGGTCATATAATGAACCACAAACGGCTCAGATTGGGCAAGAATGTATTCCATAGACTGATCGACCATTTCCAAATCGGAAGCCGGCCAAGTGGTGGTGAAGGTCATGCCCTCACCGGCAAAATAGCACTCATAGCCCATGTTCGGATGGGAGGTATTCCGGCTAAAATAGCTTCCCTTATAATTGTGGAAGGCCAAAGCGCTGTAGTTCTTTTGCTTTAAGGCGTTGCCCAGGCAGAACGGCAGATAGTTGGTGGAGGAATACACAAAGCTGGAATCGCTCTTGTTTCGGCTCAGATCCGGCAGCAGGCCGGTGCAAAGGGCGTACTCGCAGTTGGTGGTGGTATTGGTAAAGCTGGTGTAATAGTTATTAAAGATGATCCCTTCAGTAGACAGCTTATATAGGGCCGGCGTAAGCTCCTTGTCGATCAGCAGCGGGCTGTAGGATTCCGCACAAATTTCGATCAGGTTATATCCGGCAAAAAGACCGGTATACTCATTTTTTGCTGTGCCGGGTATGCTTTCAAAGTAATTGTTTAGGGTCGTAATCGTGTCATCTGTGGACAGTTCGTTGAGCTGGGTAAAGTTCAGCGAGTCCAAGGTGTTCATTTCGGTGGTTGTTGTAGGCTCGGTGGGGTCGGTTGCGTTGGTGACGGCGGGGGAGGTGGCGGCCACAGTGGTGGGCACCTCTACAGGCGTAAGGGAATTGCCCTGGCTGGCGCCGCCAAAAATCAAATGTGAAAGCTCAAGGCGCATGGTAGAGAGCAAGCCAAAATAATTGGCGCTTTGCTCGGTTTGGGTGTTGGCGCCGTAGTAGAAATCATACGGGGAATAAACGCCGGTGCCGCCGATGCGCAAGCAAATCACTGTGCCCAGGTGGATGACCAACACAAGAACCAACAACACAATGCCACGCCGTTTGCCACAGCGGGAATAGGAGGAAGAATAAAATTTGTTTCGCAGCACCATAAGGGCAATGGGTACCAGCATGATCAGAAGCAGCCACCAGGATTGGGCGATGGTCGCCAAGGTTTCTTTCCAGAAGCTGGTCACCGCGTCACCGCCCAATTTTACCATGGAGACGGAATAGAAGCTGCCGAAGACCTGATAGTAAATCAGCTGTGAAGCATAGAAAAAAAATAACACGATGGTCAATACAATGGTCAGGATACGATTGGCCTTGGGAGAGAACAGGCCGGTAAGCAGGGTAAGCAAAAGCACGGCGCTAAGGCTGAACAAGCCGCCGTAGATGGTAATAACGGAAAAACCACTGTAGGCCTTTATGTGAAGTAAAATCTCCCACAAATAAATACACAGCAGCCAATGCACAAGATTTGTGGATAGCTTGACTGTGGATTTTAGCACTTTGGTAGCGGATGCCATAAGAAATTGCCTCCCAAATTTCATCGGATGGCAAAGCCACGCCGAAAAACTGTAGGTGATATCATACCATAAATTAAAACAAAAATCGACCTCTTCACAAATTGTTTACATTTTGTATGATTTGGGCATAGTTGCTCCCCACAGTTGTATGTGCTACGGGCCGAGAATATGCGAAAAAACATTTAGACATAGGAAAAACGGAGCCGATGTTTTTCCCCAAACGACCGGAAGAAGAACCTCCCTTCGGGGATAAAACCACCTATTTTGACGCACTGTGCCTAAGTTTTCCCCATCTTGGCGTGGGAAATCTGGCAAAATTGCATGCGTAAAGGGGACCCTGACGGTTCCCCTTTACGCGTTCTCTTCCTCTGAGATCTTTGGCTAGAATGATATTCCGGCAGCCTGCCCTTGCTGTAAAAGCTGCGTAAGCAGTTGGCAGAAGCTGACATTTTTGGCAGGATCCCTTCGCCTTGGCCCCTTTGTGCGCTTACCGCTCCGGCGCAGCTTGGCGCCGGCGTGACGGACAGCCAGCAAAAGGGGAAGATTATCCCCGGTATAGCAAAACCCATCCGGATGCAGGGGAACACCCCGCCTTGCCAGGCACATGGCCGCAAGGCCGTAATCTTGGGTGAGGATCAAATCCCCTGGTTCTACTAAGCCTACTAGGCGAAAGTCTGTGCTGTCCGGCCCCTTGTCTACCACAATGGTTCGCACGCCCTTACGGGTAAGCTGGTGACAGGTATCGCAGACCAAAACGCAGGCGATGCCGGCGCGTTTGGTCAGGGCAATCGCCAGATCGGTTACCGGACAGGCATCTGCGTCAATGAGCAGCTTCATTGCCGATGTAGGTAAAGCGGGGACAGGCCTTGCCGTCTCGTTCCACGATTTGGTTCCACATGTCTGCTGGCCGTACCCAAAGGCCACCCTCTCCATATAAGGGGCGGTAAACCACCATCCACTGATCCGTTTCCGAGTGGCGGGCCATGCCGATCACCTCATATTCGCCGCCCTTAAAGTGGCGGTATCGTCCGGGTTGGATGTTCATGCCGGCGCTTTTTCTTTTTCCTGGGCGAAGCGGTGGTCATTTTTGGGGAGATAGTCTACCTCTTCCTTGGCCGGCAGTTCCAAAAGCTCCGGGTGGGCCAGCAGATACTTGACCAGCTTGATGGTTTTGGAATAATAGTAGCCGTCAGCGATGCGTTCATCCAAGGTAATGCCGATGTTGAGCACCGGCCGCACAACAAAAGTGCCGTCTTCATGCCACTCTGGGGCAAGGTGCCGTTTGCCGATCACTACGAAGCAGGAGTTGTTGCCCCAGTTGTTCAAATGATGATATCCGCAGTTAAGATCGATGGAGCCAAGATTGGTCAGGAAAATCGAAGCGTAGTTGGGATCGGTCTTGACCAGATCATAGGGAACCGTGCCACTGCGGTCGTGGCGAAAAAGCCACTTCATGATCAGCCGCAGTACCCAGCGGGGAAGCTTTAGCAGCTTTTCCATAAAATGCGTGGAGTTGTCCACAGAGTTTTCCTTGCGTTGGGTGTGGATCTCTTCACACAGACTTTCGTGAAGCTTATCGATGGTGGATTCCTCGTCAAATTTGCGATAGGCCAAGCCCTCTTCGGAGCTGTCGGAAAACCGCTTCTTTACCACGAAAGCCACAGAAATATCCCTGCGCTGGTACATCCGGTTGCCGGAAATAAAGCGATTCATTTTTGGTCGTAAAACAAAGGCCTTGACGATTGCCGAGCATATGATGTGAAAATAGGTGTATTTATCTGTTTCACGGCCTGCGTTCTTTTTTGCCAGATAGGCCTCTATGGGCCGCAGATCAATCTCTTCGTTGATATAGGCCTCATTATCTGTACGATTGGGATAGAGATAGGCGGTAAATTGATTCATGGCCGGTTCGTTTCGCAGCCATATGCCGTCGCGGCGGTCTCCACGTCGTATTTTTTGCTTTGCCATAGTTTCTCTTCTTTCTTTGTTTATTTTTTATGGGAAAAACGGCTTCTGAGAAACCAGGTTGTGGTTTCCCAGATGTGCCGGCCAGGACAAGAAACGTACACACGCGGGATTTCTCCCCACCGCCGGCGTTATAGGCTGCCTATAATTGCGGCTATCGCCAAAACAACAAGGCCGACTACCGGCAGGTGCAGCAGATAGATCCACAGGGAGTGTCTTCCGCAAAAACGGAGAAAACGGAAGGGTAGACGCTGGGCGTTTATCCGGGGAAAGCGGGTTTGCCGTTGGGCATAAAACCGCCGCCCAAGCACAATGCCCAGCATGAACCATCCCAGCTGGGGGAAAATGGGGAAGTAATCTCCGGAGGAAAACCCACTGTAGCATAGGCCAAGGGGATATAAGAAGGTGGCGTCCACCGTGCGAGTGGTAAACCAGGCCCCTAGGACAATCGTTGCCAAAGCCAACGCAAGCAGCAGGGGAGAGGGCAATTTTTTCAGCAGGGGATACAGCATCATTGCTAGCCCCAACAGATGCAGCACGCCAAAACGGATCACCATTTTGTCGCTGAGAATGCCCCACCTACAGGTCAGTATGGAACCCAAGGTAAGCACCATGCCACAGGCAAAGACCAGAATTCCCCGGAAAAAGCTGCGGCTGCCCAACGTGGCGGAAAGCCCGGAAAGCACCACAAACGCCGCGCCGCCATAGTGGAACAGGTAATACAAGCCCTTGGGAAGGACAAAGGGGGTCAGCAGCTCCTGCACAGCATAGACCGTATGGACAACGACCACACATAGGATTAAAAATCCCCGCAGGGCGTCGATCTCCCAGATCCGCGGTTTTGCCGAGGCGGAGTTCATTTTACGCCCGCCTGCTCGTTGGCCTCTTCCTCCAGCACGCGGTAGGCCACCTTGCCTACCAGTGTCTTGGGCAGCTCATCCCGGAATTCAATTTCATAGGGCATGGCGTATTTGGCGATACGGCTGCGACAGTAGGCCATCAGATCTTCCCGTACCTCTTCTGTTGGCTCGATGCCGGGAAGGAGCACGACATAGGCCTTTACCCGCTGCATCTTATAAGGATCCTTCACACCGATCACGCAGGAGAGCAGCACCTTTTCGTGGCTGTCAATGATGTTTTCCAGCTGGCTGGGATAGACATTGTAGCCAGAGGTGATGATCATCCGCTTGATTCTCTGGCGGAAATACACAAAGCCGTCTTCGTCCATAGCGCCAAGATCGCCGGTGTGCAGCCAAATACGGCCATCGGCGTGGCGGCGAAGGGTCTGGGCGGTTTCCTCCGGATTGTCCACATAGCAGAGCATGACGGAAGGACCGGAGACACAAATTTCCCCCTCAATATTGGCAGGCTGCTCTTCTTCCGTGCCAGGGGCTACGATCTTATAATAGGTGTCTGGGAAAGGAACGCCGATGGAGCCGGAACGGGCATAGTCCTTGGGGGTCAGGCAGCTGGCGGTAACGCATTCCGTGGTGCCGTAGCCTTCCCGGATCTGCACTTTGGCATTGTGGGTCTTAAGGAAAGCGTCTACCTTCTTTTTCAGCTCGATGGGCAGGCTGTCGCCGCCGGAGAACACACCTACCAGGAAGCTAAGATCCGCGTCTTCCAGCATATTGGCCCGTAAAAGGGCCTCAAACAGGGTAGGCACGCCGGGGATGAAGTTGGGCTTGTGCTTGATCAGCAGCTTGGCGTAGGTCTTTACATTAAACTGGGGCACTAGGATGCACCGGCCGCCGCCAACCAGCGGCGTGTGGATGCCAATGCCCAGGCCAAAGCCATGAAACACCGGCATGACCGAAAGCATTTTCATGCCGACAATGTCCTTGCAGCCGCTGGCGGCAATGGTTTGCATGGCGCAGGCGTTAAAATTAAGGCTGGAGAGCAAAATGCCCTTTGTTGTGCCGGTGGTTCCGCCGGAATAGAGAATGGACGCGCCCTCAGTGTAGGGAGTGTCATCCTCCGGCAGGGGGCCTTTTACTTTCCGGCTAAGGCGAAGAAAATCGTTCCACCAGATATAGTCGCCCTTGGCCGGCGGCTTTTGGATTTTCCGGGCGCTCTTGGTTAGGGGATAGGCCATAGCCAGCGCCGTTGGCAGCTCGTCCTTTACCCGGGCAACGATCACCTTGCAAGGCTCCTTAAGCTGAGAGCGAATTTCTTCGATTTTATAGTAGAACTGATCCAGGGTAAGAATTGCCTTGCTGTGGGAGAAATTGATATAAAAGGCGATCTCTCCAGGAGCGGACAACGGGTGGATCATGTTGGAAACCGCGCCGATGCGGTTTAGAGCGTAAAACGTGTCCACCGCCTGGGGGGAGTTGGGCATACAGATGGTAACTCTGTCTCCCTTTTGGATGCCAAGGGCGACCAGAGCCTTTGCCGTGCACTCAATACGGGCGATTAATTCTGCATAACGGGTTTGCTTACCCATAAATTCATAGGCGATATTATTGGGATACGCTCTTGCGGTGTCCCGAACCATTTGGTAGATCGTCTTTTTGGGATACTCCAGGGTGTGCGGCGTGTTGCCAAAATACTTTAGCCAAGGGGCAGAGGCGGAAATTCCCATGTTTTTATCCATCCTTTCTCAGAAAGATGGTCATACTAAGTCCGAAGACAAGCTTTTGTATGCCATCTTTTTTATTATACACACTTTTTCAGGAAATGCAATTATTTTGTTTACAATTGTCACATTTCCTGGCCGGCAAAAAATCTACTCTTGCGTTTTTCCATATATTTGATATACTTTATAGTGAGAATGGTAGGAGTGTGTATGTTTGAAGCAAGTTAACGTGAGAACGGTTCCCAAGAAGCGCACAAATCTAGTCCGTCATTCCCAGGCAGTTTCATAGAAGCGTTGGCTGGAGGCATCCGGCGGGGCGGTGTCTACCCGATCATAGATATGTGGGGCCGCCGCCATACCGCCTGGCCGCTTACTTCTGCGGTTTCTGTAGTACGCCGAACATTCCACGGATAGGATAGAACCTATAATCTCAAGCAAGTAGCTTCATATCCCCGCTGGCACCTTTCACAGAAAGGGGAGTTTATAGATATGGAAAAGTCGAGTACATCCAATCCCCAAACGAAAGGGGAAAGAGACTATAGCATTGATGTTGCAAAGGCTGCACTGATATTTCTTGTGGTTTGGGGTCATGCTATACAGTATCTGCATGGCTCAGAGTTTAACTTCTGGGAAGACTTTGTGTTCAAGTTGATTTATGGATTCCATATGCCCCTGTTTGCGTTGATTTCCGGGCATCTTATGGCCGAATCCTTCAAAAGGTATGACACCGGTAAGCTTATTGGGAAGAGAGCGAAGCAGCTGCTGATCCCTACAGTTGGATGGGCGCTTGTTTTGACCGTGATAGATATTGTTTTGAATGTGCTAACCCATGAACAAAGTTCCGCGTCATGGATCGCCGGACGGTTCCTTAGCAGAACGGTGAATGATCTCTGGTTCTTAAAGGCGATGTTTATTGCCTGTGTTGTTGTAGTATTCATGGAAAAGTGCTGCAAGGGTCATTGGATCGCATATGGTATTGGCGCGCTGCTTACGCTTCTGCTGCCAAAGGCCTACAACCTCGCTCTCTATGGTTTTGTGCTCCCTTTCTTTATGTTGGGGTATAAAGTCGGTGGATTGGCGAAGAAATGGAACGATGCCCTAAGCAGCAATAAGAGAGTGGTTTTGTTTATTGTAAGCCTGATCGCTTATGTGGGGCTGCTCCTATTCTTCCACAAAGACAATTACATCTACACTACCGGATTGCGTGTCTTTCGCACGGAAAAAGATTTTACCGCACAGTTGGGAATCGATGTCTATAGATGCTTGGTGGCCCTTGTTGGCTGCATCGCCGTTTTGGAAGGGAGTACACTGATAACGAAGAAGAACCACTGGGTACCCATGCTCTCCATCAAGACAATGGGTATTTATATTGTCACAGCCACCATCTTTACCTACATTCCGCAATTGATGAGCAGGGCGGGGATTCAGGCGGTTCTGAGATCTATTCCCGCTGAGGTAATGGACATTGTCCTGCTGATCCCCGTAAGCGTGATTATGATGATTCTTTCCCTGTTGGCGGAGAAAGTGATCGAGAGAATCAAGCTAGGTAAGGTGCTGCTCGGCAAGTAAGAGGCTGCTCACAGGCGGGGGAAAAACCGCCAGAATGTTCGTTTTGTCACTTGGTATTACTTCATTTACCGCTGGAGATGGAATATAGATATGAGTCAAAGCATAACCCACGCCGATATTCTTTATGCCGACCCTGCGGTGGTGATCTGCTGTAAGCAGCCGGGAATGCTTTCTGAGCCTGGCAAGCAAAACAGCCTGCCGGAGCGTTTATCCGCCTATTTTCGCCAGCAGGGACAAAAGGACTATATCGCCACAGTCCACCGGCTGGACAAGCCGGTAGGCGGGGTGATGGTCTTTTCCCGGGAAAAGCAGGTCACCGGCGTATTGGCCGCCGCTGTGGCCGGCGGAGAAATGAAAAAAGAATATTTTGCCGTGCTGCGGGGCAGCATCCATCCACCGGCAGGCATTTTGGAAGATCTGCTGTTTCGTGACAGCGCAAAAAACAAAACCTATGTGGTTCACCGAATGCGAAAAGGCGTGCGCCCGGCCAAGCTGGAATACCGGCTGCTGGCTCAGACAGACTGCGACGGGCAGCAGCTGTCTTTGGTGTGGGTGCGGCTGTTTACCGGCAGGACCCACCAGATCCGGGCGCAATTTGCTGCTCGCCAGCTGCCCCTTCTGGGGGATGTGCGCTATGGCAGCAACGATCCTAGGTGTGATGTGTCCCTTTGGTCCTGCTATCTGTCCCTGCCCCATCCCCTGCGGGGAGAGCTTCTGGACGCGTTTTGCCCGCCGCCGGAATGCTTTCCTTGGTCGTTGTTTCCCATGGAAGCCTTTACCGCGCTAACTCCATTTATCTATTGAGGTATGTTATTATGATTGATCGATCGGTGGCTGCGTTGGTAGCCTACGGAATCCGCAAAAATTTGGTTTTGCCGGAGGACGGCCCCTATGTGACCAACCAAATTTTAGAGCGTTTACAGCTTTCTGACTATTCTTCCCCAGAGCCTATGGAGGGAGATATCCATAGCATTTTGCAGACCTTAACAGACTATGCCTGCAAGCAGGGGCTAATTGGGGAGGACATTGTCTGCCGGGATTTGTTTGACACCGGCTTGATGGGCTGTCTGGTGCCCCGGCCCAGCGAAATCCGGCGGGAGTTTTGGCGTCGCTATGCCATTTCTCCCAAGGCAGCCACCGATTTTTTTTACCAACTGTGCAAAGACACCAACTATATCCGCTGGGATCGCATAGCCAAAAATCTCTCCTGGCAGGCGGAAACGGAATTTGGGTCTTTGGATATCACCATCAATCTTTCCAAGCCGGAAAAGCCTACAACCTCCCTTGCGGACGTTCAGGCAGCGCCTAAGGGGGGCTATCCCAAGTGCCTGCTTTGCCCGGAAAACGAAGGCTATGCCGGTCATTACCGCCATCCTGCCCGGCAAAACCATCGGCTGATCCCGTTGACTTTGGATGGGGAGCCATGGTATTTGCAGTATTCCCCCTATGTGTACTACAATGAGCACTGCATTGTCTTTAGCCAAGAGCATACGCCCATGCGGATCGACGGCGGAACCTTCCGGAAGCTATTGGACTTTGTCACCCAGTTCCCCCATTACTTTATGGGTAGCAATTCCGATTTGCCGATCGTAGGCGGCAGTATTTTTACTCACGCTCATTTTCAGGGCGGGTGCTATGTATTTCCCATGGAAAAAGCGCGGGTAGAGAAGGAAGTAAATTTTTCCAGATTCCCTCAAATCCGGGCAGGCATTGTCCGCTGGCCGATGAATGTGATCCGTCTGCAAGGAAACGACAAGGAGCAAATTGCCGCCTTGGCGGAAATAATCTTGAGCTGTTGGCGGGGATATTCCGACGAGCAACGGTTTGTCTTTGCCGAAACAGACGGCATTCCCCACAACACCATTACGCCCATTGCCCGCCGACGGGGCGAGGCATATGAATTGGACTTGGTGCTGCGTAATAATATTACCACCGAGGACTATCCTTTGGGCGTCTACCACGCCCACCCGGAGCGCCACCATATCAAAAAGGAAAACATTGGCCTTATAGAGGTCTTAGGACTGGCAGTGCTGCCGCCCCGGCTGAAAAAGGAGCTTTCCGGCTTGGCCCAGGCCCTGGTTCATGGCAGTGCCATCGATCTCCAAGGGCCGCTGGGACTCCATGCGTCCTGGGCGACCCAGCTGCGGGAGCGCCATACCTTTACTCCGGAAAATGTGCAAACCATACTGCGGCAGGAAGTAGGGCGCTGCTTTGGAGAAATTTTGGGCGATGCCGGTGTGTTTAAGCCAGATGCCGATGGTCAGGCCGGCCTACGGCAGTTTATCGCTGCGGTAAACAGCTGCCAATAGAGAGGAGACAAAGATGAGAGACTATCGCGATGACGAGGATTTGTTGGATGAGGTAGACCGGGTACTGTCGGGAAAGAGCGCTCCCTCGTCAAAGGATGACGATGGGATAAACTGGGACGACTACAACTTCAACTTTGACAACGAAATTGGCCAGCCTGAGCCGGGCTGGCAGCAGCCGCAAACCGGCCGCCGTGTTAGCCGAGGCGGTCAGGAGGGCTACAGCGTGGACTATATGCGACGGCTGCACCAAAACGGCGGTCAGGCAACCTATCGGGACGGGGTTTCTCCGGCATATCCGGAGGATCGGCCATCGGAGTGGCAAAACCGTCAGCGAGGTGCTGATCAGCCAGAAGAAGGCCGCGCCTCCCGGCAAAGCCGACAGAAAAGACGGAAAAGAAGACGCAAGGGCGGCTTTGGCCGTTTCCTTGTCCGTCTGCTTTTGGTCTTGGTGGGGTTGCTTGTGGTCTTTGCCCTGGCTATGGTGCTTATGGCCAAAATGCCCCAAACCGATCAGCCCATCGGTGAGCGGAAGGATGGCTGCGCCACCATTTTGCTGGCCGGCACCGATGAAGGCGGCGCAAGAACCGACACCATGATGCTGCTGTACATCGACCGTCCCAACAAACAGATGCGGCTGCTCAGCCTGCCCAGAGATACCATGGTCAACCGGGACAACAGCGTGCCCAAGCTCAACGGCGCCTATTATGCCAACGGCGGCGACGAGGTGGGTATGGATTACCTTATGGGCTATGTAGCAGATCTGGTGGGCTACCGCCCGGACGGCTACATGCTGATCGATCTGAACTGCTTCATCGATCTGGTGGATCTTTTTGGCGGCGTCACCTTTGATGTACCCATGGATATGTATTACGATGACCCCACGCAGGATCTGCACATCGACCTGAAGGCCGGGGAGCAAAAACTAAACGGACAAGAGGCGATGTGGTTGGTGCGCTTCCGCAGCGGCTACGCCATGGCAGATTTAGAGCGTGTCAACGTGCAGCGGGAGTTTTTGTCCGCCGCTATGTCCCAGTGGACAAAGGTGTGGAACATCTATAAAGCGCCTGCGGCCATCCATCTGGTGATGAAAAACACGCTGACAGACCTGTCTGCCCGGAATCTTTCCTGGGTTGTGCTGTCTGTAGCCATTTGCGGCACGGATGACATGGAAAGCAACACCCTTCCCGGCTCCCCCAAGAACGTAAACGGCGGCTCCTATTATGTGGAAGATCGGGAGCTGGCCGCGCAGCTCGTCAATGAAAAGTATAACCCCTATACTGTCCATGTGACTGCCAGCGATCTGCATCCCTATGGCTACTGAGCTTGTGGGCCGTTTCGCCCCCAGCCCCAGTGGCCGGATGCATCTGGGCAACGCGTTTTCCGCCCTGATGGCCTGGTGCTCTGTCCGCAGCCAAGGCGGCAGCTTTCTGCTGCGGATGGAGGATTTGGATCTACAGCGCTGCCGCCCGGAGTATGCCCAGCTTTTGCGGCAGGATCTTCTTTGGCTGGGGCTGGATTGGGATGCCGAGACGCAGCCACAAAGCCAGCGAACAGCGGTATATGCCAGCCGCTTTGCCGCCCTGGCGGAGCGGCGGCTGGTGTATCCCTGTTACTGCACGCGCAATGAGCTGCATGCTGCCTCGGCCCCTCATGGCACAGACGGACAGTTGGTGTACCCTGGCACCTGCCGCCAGCTTACCCCGGAGCAGCGGGCGAAAAAGCCCAACGCTCCTGCCTGGCGGCTGCGTGTGCCGGAGAAAACCATGGCCTTTACCGATGGCCTGCAAGGGGCCTATAGGGAAAACCTGGCCAAGGATTGCGGGGATTTTATCCTCCGCCGATCTGACGGGGTGTACGCCTATCAGCTGGCGGTGACCACCGACGATGCCTTGTCCGGCGTGACCGAAGTGGTGCGGGGAGCGGATCTGCTTAGCTCTACGCCTAGGCAGATGTATTTGTACTCCCTGTTTGGGGAGACTGTCCCAGCGTATGTCCATGTGCCGCTTCTGATAACGGCGGAGGGCCGCCGTTTGAGCAAGCGGGATAAGGATACTGACTTGGGATATCTCCAAAGCCACACGTTCCCCCAGCGCGTTGTGGGCGCTTTAGCCTGGTCCGTCGGGCTTTTGGAAAAGCCGGAGCCGCTTTCCGCAAGGGAGCTGGCCTCCGTGTTTTCCTGGCAGAAGGTGCGAGCAAAGCCTGTGGTCATTGGCCCTGAATTTGCTGCCAATATATGTTGAATGCTGGCTTTGCCAGAAAAAATAAGGAAAAGAGGAAGCGATATGTTCTTAACAAATGGAATCTCTGCGTTTATCAGCAACCACCAGCTAGTGGTAGACCTCATCGGTTATGGCGCGTCAATTTTGATTTTTCTCTCCTTTGTCATGACCTCCGTAAAAAAACTCCGTTGGTTTTCCATTGTTGGCTCAGGAATTTTCTCCCTTTACGCCTTGATGATTGCCTCTTATCCCACGGCGATCGTCAACGCGGGTATTGTGGTGGTCAACGCCTTTTACCTGCACAAAATGAGTAAGCAGGAGGAGTTTTTCACCGTTTTGCCGGCCACGCTGGACAGCCGCTATCTGCACCGGTTTGTGATGTTCTACGGCAACGACATTCAAAAATACTTCCCCGACTTTGAGTTGGAGGCGGTTCAAGCGGATAAAGCCTTCTTTGTCTACCGGGATATGACAACCGCCAGCTTGGTTATGGGCCGAGATCTGGGCGAAGGAGTCTTCCAGATCGACCTGGACTATGTGATCCCCCAGTACCGGGATATGCGCGCCGGTAAATTTATCTATCTGCGCATGAAGGCTATGGGCTACACTAAGCTGGTGGTGGAGTCGGATAACCCTGCCCATCAAAACTACATGAAGAAGGTTGGCTTCCGAGAGGAAGACAATCTGTACGTTATGGATCTGTAATTTCCCGCCAGTATAGCGGATCCGGATATACCATAAAAACGTCCATAAAAAGCAGCCAAAAAAATCTGCGGCCGGCCTGCATTGCAGGCTGGCCGCAGGCCTTTATTTTGCGTTGGCAAGCATAAGCTTCAGCCGGTTTTCCTGGTTGACCTTTGTGGCGCCGGCGTCATAGTCGATAGCCACGATGTTGACATCCGGATTGTGATTTTTGATGGGACGCATCATGCCCTTGCCACAGATGTGGTTGGGCAAACAGCCAAAGGGCTGCGTACACACGATATTTTTGATGCCGTTCTCCGCCAGCTCCAACATTTCCGCAGTCAGCAGCCAGCCTTCGCCCATCTTAGCACCCATGCCGATGTAGCCTTGGGTGATAGCAATGGTGCGGTTAAAGTCCGGCAGGGGCGTGAACTGCCCGTGCTTGGCCATGATCTTAGAGATATCCTGCTTCATCTTGGTCAGCAGCTTGTAGAGGACATAAAACAACTTGCTGCTCCAGAAGCCTTTGCCGTACAGCTTGTAGTCCATGGTAAAATTGTACAAACAGTACAAACCAAAATCCACCAACCCCGGCACCACGACCTCCGCGCCTTCATCCACCAGGAATTGCTCCAGGTTGTTGTTGCCCAGGGGAGAGTATTTCACAAAAATCTCACCAACCACGCCCACCTTAACGGTGTTCCTTTCGGTTTTAGGAAGGGCGGCAAAATCCTCCAACATCTTTTGGTAATTCTTCTTGATCTTTCTGTATTGGATCTTTTTGCCGCTGCCCAACTCCTGGCCAAGCCGTATGGTCCATTCCTGAGCCAGGGCCTCAGTGCTGCCCTTGTCCCTCTCATAGGGCTTGCACTGGTTGACCAGGGTCAGCAGCAGATCTCCATAGAGAACGGCGTAAAGGATGCCCTTAAGCAGCGGCCAAGACATGTTTAGCCCCGGGTGCTTTTCAATGCCGGTAAAAGACAGCGAGATCACCGGAACATAATCATAGCCTGCCCGGGCCAGGGCCTTACGCAGCAAAGAGATATAGTTGGAGGCCCGGCAGCCACCGCCGGTTTGAAACAGAACCAGGGCCAACTTGTGGGTGTCGTAGCGGCCGGAAAGGATGGCTTCCATAAACTGGCCGATGACCAATATGGCCGGATAGCAGGCGTCATTATGGACATATTTCAGACCGATTTCTGCAATCTCCGGCCCGCTGGATTGGAGCAGCTCCATTTTGTAGCCATAGGTTTCCATCACGCTAATGACCAGCTCAAAATGCCGGGGCAGCATGGTGGGAACCAAAATGGTGTAGTCCTTTTTCATTTCTTGGGTAAAGGGGATATAGGTTCGTTCCTGCAATTCGGTCATACTTGTTCCTCCAGAGCGCCAAGCAGGCTGCGCAGACGGATTTTTACTGCGCCCAGGTTGGTGATCTCGTCAATTTTGATCTGGGTATAGAATTTGCCCTTGTCCTCCAAAATTTGACGGCACTCGTCGGTGGTGATGGCGTCCACACCACAACCGAAGGATACCAACTGCACAAACTCCGTGTTGGGATGGGCTGCGGCGTAGGCCGCGGCCCGATACAGCCGGGAATGGAAGGTCCACTGGTTGAGCACCTTTGTGCGAGGAGAAGAAGCCAAATGGCAAACGCTGTCCTCGCTGACCACCACAAAGCCAAGGGAAGACGCCAGCTTGTCGATGCCATGGCCTACCTCCGGGTCGATATGGTAGGGACGGCCTGCCAGGATCATTACCCGTTTTCCCTCCTTCTGGGCGTAGGCGACAGCCTCCTCGCCCTGGGCGTGAAGCGCGCGGACATACGCATGGTAGTTCTCCCATCCGGCGGCAATGGCCTTTTTCACCTGGCTGCGGGTAATGGTGGCGTCTAGGTTATGCAGGGCAGGGTAGAGGGTGCGGCAAAGGGCTGCCGGCGTATCCAGGCTCAGATAGGGATAGAGAAATTGCACCGCTTCCAAGCTGTCCATGTTGCCGGACAGCAGCTCGGCATAATAGGCCACCACCGGACAGTTGTAGTGGTTGTCCCCAACATGCTCGTCCACATTGTAAGTAAGACAGGGATAAAAGATTTTGTCCACGCCCTGCTGCACCAGGGTTTCCATGTGGCCGTGCATTAGCTTGGCCGGATAACAGGCGGTGTCGGAGGGGATGGAGAACTGTCCCTTTTCATAAAGCCTGCGGGAAGATGGCCCGGAAAAAACCACCTCATAGCCCAAATCGGTGAAAATGCCGTGCCACAGGGGCGCCAGCTCAAACATACCTAGGGCCATGGGCAATCCCATCTTGCCCCGGGGGCCAGGCTTGCCGGTTAGGCTGTAGAGATACTCCCTTTTCCAGGCATACAGGTTGGGCAGCTTTGCTTTTGCGGTAAGGCCAAGGCCCCGCTCGCACTGATTGCCGGAAATAAAGGGCTTTCCTGCGCCAAAGTGATTGACCGTCAAATGGCAATGGTTGGTGCAGCCCTGGCAGACGGTAGTCTTGGAGGTGTGGTGAAACTGAGCCAGATCCTGGGCAGACAGCAGAGAACTGGTTTTGCAGCTCATAGCATACAGTGCCGCGCCGTAGGCGCCCATAAGCCCGGCAATGGCCGGACGGATGACCTGAGCGCCCAGCTCCAGCTCAAAAGCCCGAAGCACCGCGTCGTTGAGGAAGGTGCCGCCCTGTACCACGATCTTTTTTCCCAGCTCCTGGGGAGAGCTGGCGCGGATGACCTTATAGATCGCGTTTTTTACCACGCTGATGGAAAGGCCGGCGGAAATGTCCTCCACCGTTGCGCCGTCTTTTTGGGACTGCTTGACGGAGCTGTTCATAAACACTGTGCACCGGGAGCCTAGATTGACCGGCGCTTTGCCGTCAAGCCCAAGCTTGGCGAAATCCGCCACAGAATAGCCCATGGAACGGGCAAAGGTTTCAATAAAAGAGCCGCAGCCACTGGAGCAGGCCTCATTGAGCATAATGGAATCGATGGCTCCGCCCCGGATCTTAAAGCATTTGATGTCCTGGCCACCGATGTCTAAAATGAAATCCACATCCGGGCAGAAAAATTTGGCTGCGGTATAATGGGCAATGGTCTCCACCATGCCAATGTCCGCGTGAAAGGCGTTTTTGATCAGCTCTTCTCCGTAGCCGGTCACCGCGCAGCCGCAGATATGTATCCGATCCGCGCAAAGGGGATAGATCTTTTCCAGCTGGGCCTTGACCACATCCACCGGGTTACCTTTGTTGGGGCTGTAGAAGGAGTAAAGGAGCTTCTTCTCTTCGCTGATCAGCACCAGCTTAGTGGTGGTGCTGCCGCAGTCGATGCCAAGCCATGCCTTGCCGGCATAGGTGGAAAGCTCTTGCCGGGGCACGTTCGCCGCAGCGTGGCGGCGGCAGAAGGCCTGATAGTCCGCCGGGGTGGCAAACAGGGGCTGAAGCCGGTTCCGGTCAAACATTTTTTTGCCTGCGCTGGCCTCCAGCTGGGCAATCAGCCTGTCGTAGGTGATGGGGGCACCGGAGGCGGCATACATGGCTGCGCCCAAGGCCACCGCCATGCGGGCGTAGGGCGGCAGAATGCCGGTTTGCTCTGTTAAGCCAAGCGTCTCGCGGAAACGATCCCGCAGGCCTTGGCAATAATATAAGGGACCGCCAAGAAACAGCACCTTGCCTTCAATTTTCCTTCCCTGGGCTAAGCCGGTGATGGTTTGATTGACCACCGCCTGATAAATGCTGGCGGCTACATCCGCCTTGCTGGCGCCCTGGTTGAGCAAAGGCTGGATGTCGGATTTGGCAAACACGCCGCAGCGGGAGGCAATAGGATAAAGCCGCTGGTGGGCCAGACTTGCTTTATCCATTTCATCCACCGTCATATTCAGCAAAATGGCCATCTGGTCAATAAAGGCGCCGGTGCCGCCGGCGCAGGTACCGTTCATACGCTGATCGGTGCCGCCTTGGAAGAAAATGACCTTGGCGTCCTCGCCGCCCAGCTCGATCACAGCGTTGGCGTCTGGCTGAAGGGCCTTTACCACCTGGCCGGTAGCGTAAACCTCCTGCACAAAGGGAAGCTCCGCCGCCGCAGCCATACCCAAGCCGGCAGAGCCGGAAATGGCCACGGTAAAGGGAGCCTCCTGCAGCAAGGAGGCGACTTCTTGGATCAGCTCCTGGGTTTTTTGCCGTACCTGGGAAAAGTGCCGCTCATATTTTGCGTAAAGAATGTTTGTCCCTTCGGCAACCACGATCTTCGCCGTGGTAGAGCCAATATCGATGCCAAGGGAGCGCACAGGTTTTGTATCTTTCATTATTGCCGCTATCCTTATTTCTTATGGTGGGGAACAAATTTCGGCTCTTCACCGTGAACGAGCCGCACAATATTTTTATGGTGGAGAACGATTACAATGGCCATGCAAAGCAGGGCCACTACAAACGGAACCGACATGCCGGGGTGCCAAAAATAGTAGGAGGTGGGAAAGGCCAAAGCCGCCAAAAGGGAACATAGGGACACCCTGCGGCTAAAGAGGAAGGTAAGAAAAAACACTGCCACCAAAACCAGCAGCACCCGCCAATCGATCATAAGGGCGATGCAGGCGGACACGGTAACGCCCTTGCCGCCGCGAAAATGATAATACACCGGCCAGCAATGCCCCAAAAGGCAACCCAAGCAAGCCACAGAAAGACCGGTCTCTTTGAGCAGCAGCCAGCCGGCCAACCCACATACGGCGGTTTTTACCAGATCGCCCACAAAAACCAGCAAGCCGCTGCCCATGCCAAAGGCCCGGGCCACATTGGTCGCCCCGGCGTTGCCGCTGCCGGTGAGCCTGACGTCCTTGCGGTAGATCACCGTGCTGAGAATGACTGCCGGGCTGACAGAGCCGATCAAATAGCCTCCCACAAGAAGCAAAAGATAATACAAAAGCACGGTGTACCCTCCTTAATTGATCATGAATATGTATGAGAAACAGGAGAAAAACCATAGAAGCGTCCTATCCCAAAGTTTATCCAAGAAACCACGAAAAAGCAACCCAAATTGCTTTCCATTTTAGCATATTGGCCCTAAGGATAAATGACAAGATTGTAAATTTTGCGACAGACATCGCCACAAAACGCCATAGACAAACCGGCGCATGTGTTCTATAATGAAACCGATTGCTGCAAAGGAGGGGATTTTCTTGCGCTTGGCGAAGGCCTATGTAGAAATTACCAATATCTGCAACCGCAATTGCAGCTTTTGCCCTAAAACCCAAAGAGCGCCAGGACAGATGTCCCCGGAGGCTTTTGGCCTTATCGGCCAAAAGCTGCGGCCCTACTGCCGGTTTATCTACCTGCATCTCATGGGGGAGCCGCTGCTCCACAGCCAGCTGGAGGAAATTTTGTCCATCTGCCAGAAGCTGGATTTTTGGGTAATCATCACCACCAACGGCACATTGCTTGCCCAGCGGCGGCAGCTGCTTTTGGCCGCGTCGGCCCTGCACAAGGTCAATATCTCCCTTCATGGCTTTG
>CAYVWG010000002.1:19501-22898 GCA_964455425.1 uncultured Oscillospiraceae bacterium
TCCACAGGCTTTGCCGGATTCCTACGGCCAGGGCTTGCGGCCAAAAATCTGTAGACAATTGCCTTGTCTACAGATTTTTGCTTTCTCCCCATGTTATGTTAGCAGCACAGCCTCCATAACAGCGGTGTAGTAGTCTGTGATGGCGTAAAGTTCATTGATGGACACATATTCGTCCACCGTGTGCGCAAGATACTCTTGCGAAGGGCCAATTCCCAGGCAAGGGATGCCGGCTTCGCCGGCGTAGTGGCTGCCATTGGTGCAAAAGCTATAGCCGGTCAGGGCGGGAGTATAGCCCTTGTCACAGATGCGCTTATAGATTTTCTGCACCAAGGGCGCGTTCCGATCTACCAACCACCCGGGGAAAAACCGCTGATCGGCTATGGCAGCGCCGGTATAGCATTTTTCCTGGCCGGCGGTAAAGGATACCTTGGCCCGAAAGCGGGGATCCTCTGCGGTCAACCGGTCAATAGCGGCATTTAGGGGCGCAAGCACGCTTTGGGGCGTTTCGCCTACAAGCAAACGGCGGTCAAACGTGGCCCGGCAATAGTCCGGCACCACAGAGGCCCCGGGATAGGGGGCAGAGGTTATGTCGGTCAGCTCGAGTATGCCGTCGCCGGCCATTTCCGGGTGGCGAGATGGGGGCAGCTGGCGGAAGGCTTCGATAAGCCTGCACATGGCATACACCGCGTTTACCCCCTTTTCCGGGTTGGATGAGTGGCAGGATACGCCGAAAGTCTCCACCAAGATCTCCGCCCGGCCTCTTTGGCTGCATTTCAGATTCATTTCCGACGCCTCGCCAATAATGACCAAGTCCGGGTGGACAGCCGCAGAGACGCTCCGGGCGGCTACCCCTTCAAAGCACTCCTCGTGCACCACACCGGCAAGACACAACTCCCCGGCAAAATCCCGGCCATGTGCGGCCAAAAAGTCGGCGGCTGCTTGGGAAAAGGCGGCCACGGCGCCTTTCATATCGGTAGCGCCCCGGCCATAGACGCGGTCACCATCGATTTGCGCGCCAAAGGGGTCATGCTGCCAAAGGGAGGGATCTTCCACCGGCACAGTATCGATATGCCCGTCAAAGAGGAGGCATTTTCCCGGGCGGTTTCCCTTTGCCCGAGCAATAACATTGCCAAAGCTGTCGATCTGTATATGATCAAAGTTGTGAGATAGGTAATATTGCCGCAAATGATCCGCCAGCTGTTTTTCCCGGCCGGAAAGGCTGGGAATACGAATCAGCTGCCGGCATAAATCCACAACCGGTTTGTAGGCTTGCATGGTGTTTTACCTTCCTTTCCATACCCTTCCCGGAGCCGCGCCGGTGAATTGCCCCTGATGTATCACCGCCTGGCCGCCCACCAATACCGTGTGCATTCCGGCAGATGGCTGGGCCGGGCTTTCGTAGGTGGCCAACTCGTGAACCTCCTCCGGACGGAAAATATTGATATCTGCGTCATAGCCAATGGCAATCCGGCCTTTCTTCCGCAGATGAAGCACCTTTGCCGGTTGAGCCGTCATTTTGTGTATCGCCTGGGGGAGCGTGAGCACCTTCTTTTGGCACACATACCGCTCGATCATACGGGCAAATGTGCCGTACACCCGGGGATGAGGATTGCCTGTGGAGGGATAGGTGCTGTCGGAAATGATATTTACCCGATCCGATTGCAAAATCGCCCCAATATCCTCTTCGCTGGCAATAAAATCGATCATGGTAACGGCACAGTGCTCCTGGGCCAGCAGGTCAAACACAAAGTCTGCCGGCGCTTGGCCCCGCATCTGTGCCGCCTGGGCTACGGTCTTGCCCAGATATTGCTGGTTTTCCGGCTGTTGGAAACTGGTCAGCAAAATATTGTCCCACCCCACCAGGCGGGAAATGTTGTCAAAATCTGTGCCGGTTTCCAGTTGCTGCCGCAGGCGCTCCCGCGCAGCAGGGGTCTGGAGCTTACGGCAGATCTCCTCTGTGCCGCCGGTAAGCAGCTGGGGAGGCATAATGTGCAGCAGTTGGGTGGAGCCGGCGGTGTATGGATATACGTCCCAAGAGACGTCCAACCCCTGAGATGCGGCCTCAGCAAGCAGCGTAAGCACCTGGGGAATCTTTTTGCCCCAGTTTTCTTTGCCGATGGCCTTTAGGTGGCTGATATGTACCGGGCAGCGAAGGGCCTTTGCCACGGTGAGCATTTCCCTTACCGCCTGGTCCACGGCGGTGCCTTCCTCCCGCATGTGTACCGTAATGGGGATGTTTGTGCCGGACAAAGGCGCTAGGGCTTGGATCAGCTCCTGGGTAGAGTAGAAGCATTCCGGCGCGTAGCCCAGGCCCAGGGATACCCCCAAAGCGCCATCCTCCAGGGCCTGGGTCAGCCTTTGGTGGATGGCCGTGTAATGCTCCGGCATTAAGTGGGAAACGCGGTATCCCGCCACGTCGGCCCGAACGGTGCCTGCGCCAACGAGCATCCCCACATGCATACGCAGCTTTTGCCGGGAAAGGGCGTCTAGATAGTGGCCCATGGTATCTAGCGGTATGGCCTTTGGCGCGTTGCCGGTAATGGGGGCTAGATAGGAGAGGATTTCTTCCCGGTGCTTCGGGGATATGGGGGCGGCGGAAAGGCCGCAGTTGCCGTTGACCACGGTGGTCAGCCCTTGGGATAGCTCCAGTAGGCCGTAATCCGGGCCAAAGGCGGCAAAATCCCCATGGCGGTGAATATCGATAAATCCTGGAGTGACGGTCTTTCCTGTGGCGTCGATCACCGTTTTGGCCTGAGCGCCAGATAGCTGCCCTATAGCGGCGATCCTTCCTTCACAAATCCCAATGTCCGCCTCATAGGCGGCTGCGGTAGAGCCATCGATCACAGAGCCGTTTTTTATGATGGTGTCAAACATAGACATACCTGATTTCTGTGCAGAATATAAGGCAAGTATTTGCCTGTAAGGCTTATCATAGCACAACAAACGGCGAATGCAAGTCTATTTTTTTCCAGCCTTTACAAATGGTACAAAATATGCTATACTAACGCCGCATTGCATCCGGCGTTAGGACGGAGCAATAGCAGGAGGTAATTTAATATGAATCAATCCAACACCCGTAGCGACCGGGACGGTACATCCGCCCGGATCCGGCAGCTCACCGTCACGGCAATGCTTACTGCCATTGTTGTGGTCTTGCAGCTGTTGGGCAACTTCATTCAATTTGGCCCTGTTGCCATCACCCTTGTGCTGGTGCCCATTGTTGTGGGCGCGGCGCTCTATGGCCCCTTGACCGGCGGCTGGCTGGGACTGGTATTTTCCATAATGGTCATGTTTTCCCCCAGTACGGCAGCATTTACCACGATCAACCCGATAGGCACCATCCTTACGGTAGTAGCTAAGGGCACTGTCGCCGGCCTGCTTACCGGTTTGGTGTTTC
>CAYVWG010000002.1:22998-49726 GCA_964455425.1 uncultured Oscillospiraceae bacterium
GGAAAAGAAAAAACAGCGTAAACGATCGCTGAACCATGGACAATATCCCTCTGGCGCAGTTACGCAAAACGGCAAAACCGCGTCAGGGGGATTTTACACATGCCAGAATTGGCAGTTCTCGTTGCATTATAACCACAGACATGGTAAACTATAGACAGATTCAGGCGGTTATTTTTGTGACTGTCCGAAAACCTATGGATTTTGCAGCAGGCAGGAAGCCTGCAAGAAGGAGAACGGAGTATGCTGAACATTGTTCACTTGACCAAGCAATATGGAGACAAGAAGGCGGTAGACGACCTGTCTTTGCACATTCGCCCGGGGGAAATTTACGGGTTTATCGGCCACAACGGTGCGGGTAAAACCACAACGATCAAGGCATGCTGCGGAATTTTGCCCTTTGACGGCGGTGAGATTTATGTGGATAGCATTTCTCTCCGGGAAAAGCCCTTGGCCTGCAAGCGGGTCATTGCCTACATTCCGGACAACCCCGACCTTTACGAATTCATGACCGGCATCCAGTTTTTGCAGTTTATCGCGGATATCTTTGGCATAAGCGCCGCCCAGCGGCGGGAACAGATTAGCAAATACGCCGATATATTTACCCTGACCGACGATTTGGCCCAGCCGATCTCCGCCTACTCCCACGGGATGAAGCAGAAGCTGGCCATTATTTCCGCCCTAATCCACAAGCCGAAGCTTGTGATTATGGACGAGCCGTTTGTGGGCCTGGATCCTAAAGCATCCCATCAGCTCAAGCAGATCATGCGGGAAATCTGCGATCAAGGCGGCGCCATTTTCTTTTCCACCCATGTGCTGGAGGTGGCGGAAAAGCTCTGCGACAAGGTGGCGATCATCAAAGACGGCAAGCTGATCCGCTCCGGTACCATGGAAGAGGTCAAAGGCGACGCCTCTTTGGAGACGGTGTTTTTGGAGTTGGAGGAAACATCATGCTAAAGGCGCTGTTCAAAAAGCAGCTGATGGAAATCAACACCTGGCTGCTGCAGGACAAAAAGAAGGGCAAGCGCCGCTCCAAAAGCGGGATGGTGCTGCTCGTCCTGTTATACGCGGTTTTGTTTGCCGGATTGGGCATGGTGTTCTATTTTGTAGGCGATATGCTCTGCGCACCCCTCCTAACGGAGGGGCTAGGCTGGCTGTATTTTGTCATGATGGCCCTGATCGCCATTTTTTTGGGCGTATTTGGCAGCGTGTTTACAACATATGCTTCCTTGTATCTGGCCAAGGACAACGCCCTTTTGCTGGCCATGCCCATTCCGCCCTCCCGCATCCTTATGGTAAGGCTGTTTGGGGTGTGGCTTTGGGGATGCATTTATGAGGCCATCGTATTTATCCCGGCGCTGCTGGTGTATTGGACAGCGGTGGGCATTCACGGCGTCTTTGGTGTGCTTATGGTGCTGGCCGGCATTCTGCTGTTTTTTGCCCTTTCGGTGTTTGTGTTGACGCTGGCCTGCATCCTTGGCTGGGTGGTGGCAAAAATCAGCGCCAAGCTCCAAAGGAAAAGCTTTGTGACGGTATTGGCATCCCTTGCGTTTTTTGCCCTGTACTATTATGGCTATTCCCGCGCCTACGCGGCGCTGCAGGCAATTGTGTCCAACGCGCAAAGCGTGAGCCAGCGGGTCAAAGGCTTTGCCTATCCCGCATACCTAATGGGCAGAGCCGGAGAGGGAGACTATCTCTCCTTGCTGCTCTTTACGCTGCTGGTGGCCGCGCTGTTTGCCCTAATTTGCTTTATTTTGTGCCGCAGCTTTTTGCCCATGGCTACAGCCAACAAAGGCGCTGCCAAAAAGGCCTATAAAGAAACCCCTGCCAAGAAAAAGAGCGTGGCCGCCGCCCTGCTTGCCAAAGAAAGACGCCGCTTTTTCACCAGCGCTACCTATATGCTCAACTGTGGCCTTGGCACAATCGCCCCGGTTGTTGTGGCAATCCTTGCGCTCATTAAAGGCCCCTGGCTCAAGCAAATGCTGATGGATTTGGGCATGAGCAACGCCCTTATGGCCATGCTGGCCTGCGCGATCATTTGTATGCTGTCTACCATGAACGACATCACAGCGCCTTCTGTATCGTTGGAGGGAAAGAACCTGTGGCTTTTGCAGTCTCTTCCTGTCTCGGCATGGCAGGCGCTGCAGGCAAAGCTGAAGCTGCATCTTCTGCTTACTGTGGGGCCGGTTTTGCTTTGCGGCCTTTGTGTTGCCCTTGTGCTGCGCCCGGGCCTGTTTTTGGGCGGGATGATCGTGGTGCTGCCGATCCTGTTTGTTTTCTTTTTCGCGGCCTTGGGTCTGGTGCTGAATCTGAAAATGCCCAACCTGCAGTGGAAGGATGAAACGGTGGCGGTCAAGCAGGGCTTTGGCGTTCTGCTCAATATTTTGGGCGGATGGCTGCTAGTCATCGTGCTGGGTGTCGGCTATTTTCTGGTAAGGTCGTTCGTTCGGGAAGAGCTATACCTTGTCTTTGCCGCACTTGTGCTGGCGCTTTTCGCCGGTATCCTTTTGGCGTGGCTGAAAAAGAAAGGCACCGCCATATGGGAAGCGCTGTAACGCAGACGATTGTGTGCCCCAATGAAATCCATAAGCGGAGGGTGAATATGCTCTATGGCCTTTGACTTTAAGAGAGAGTATAGGGTTATGCACACGGCAATTTTCCTATTGTCTGCCTTGATTTGAGAATAAAGAGAAATCCGCGTGTCAAACTCCATGTTTGGCACGCGGATATACTTTTGGTATGGGTAATCCTTATCCCAGCGCCAAAAGCGTTTTGCTTTTTATGCGGCTTTCTTTGGCATAAGGACAGCTTTGCCAACATATGCTTTCTCAGGTGATACATATGGAAAACAATTTGCAAGATGTACTAGCCCTTTGCCCGGCCCAGATTGGGCAGGCAATTTTGACCCTGCCGGCAGGGAAGATATCCACTCTGGAGGAAATCCGTCTTCGTGTCGGCGGGCCGGCTATGGTTACCGCCGGCGGGGAAAGCTGGTGCCTGTCCCAGGGGGATCGGCTGATCGACTGTACGCAGAAGATGGTGACCGATGTGGTGACCGCTGCCGCAGAGCAATCCCTTTACGCGGCCCAAGAGCAGCTGCGGCAGGGCTTTTGCACCATTCGCGGAGGACATCGGGTAGGCGTCTGCGGCAGGGCTGTGGCCCAAGGCGGACAGGTGCAGACCTTAAAGGAATTTAGCTCCGTCAATATCCGTGTGGCCCGGGAGATCACCGGCGCGGCCAATGTCCTGGCCGGAAAGCTGTGGAGCCAGCCGCGATCTACGCTCATTCTAGGGCCGCCTGGAGCAGGCAAGACCACCGTTTTGCGGGATCTTATCCGGCAGATGTCGGACAAGTTCCGCTACCGGGTGGCGGTGGCCGATGAGCGGGGAGAACTGGCAGCTTGCGTCAACGGCAGGCCCCAGTTTCGGGTGGGCAAGCGGACAGACATATTGACCGGTTGCCCCAAGGAGCAGAGCATTTACATGCTCCTGCGCACCATGAATCCCCAGTGGATCGCCTTGGATGAGCTGTCTACCCTTGAGGATGTGTCCGCCATATGCCGCGCGTCCTATTGCGGCGTGCGGTTTGTGGCCACCGCCCATGCGTGGAGCACGGAGGATCTTCTCCGCAGACCAGTGTATCGGGCGCTGGCGGAGGAAAAGGTGTTTGAAAATCTGGCCGTTATCGAAAAAGATCGCAGCCTGCGATGGGAAAGGATGAGCGCATGAGTGGAGTACGACTGTGGGGCATGCTGCTGCTATTTTGCGGCGCGGCAGGCACTGGACTTTCCGCCGCGGCTGCTGTGCGCCGAACTGTACGGCAGCTGGAACAGGTGCAATATTCTCTGGAAATGATGCGCTGTGAAATTGGCTGTGGTATGACACCGGCGGCAAAGCTGTTTGCCATCCTGGGGGAGGCCTGCACCGGCGGCGTTGGCCGGTTTTACACCTCCCTTGGACAAGCTGTAGCGTCTGGGCGCACCATTGCCGCCGGGGCAGCGGAGAACAGAAAGCATCTATCGTCCCTGCCGGAGGGGGCTTGGCAAAGCCTGCAGGAGCTGTTTGCCTCCTTTGGCCGGTTTGACCAGCAGGCCCAGCTACGGCTGATCGACCTGGCAGATGGACAGATTCACAGTCTCCTACAGCAGCTGTCCGGCCAAAAGCGCCAGCGGTGCCGCTGCTATGAAACCTTGGGGATCTGCACAGGGATCGCCTTAGTGCTGTTGGTGATGTAATGGATATTGATCTCATCTTTAAGATCGCCGCCGTAGGCATTATTATTTCCATCCTCAACCAAGTGCTGGTGCGTTCCGGCAAGGAGGAGCAGGCCACTATGACCACTTTGGCAGGCTTGGTGGTGGTGCTGATGATTGTGGCGGAAAAGATTGCCGATCTGTTTGCGCTGGTAAAGGATTTGTTTAATTTCTGATGAGTATTTACTTGAAGCTATCGGTGCTGGCCGTATCCACGGCGCTGCTGGCGGTAGTGCTGCGCAAGAGCAACCCGGATTTTGCCATGCTGGCCAGTCTGTGTGGCTGCTGCGGCGCGGCGCTGCTGGCGGTGGAGCTTGCAAAGCCGGTGATCGAGTTTGGCAAGAACCTGTTTGCCGCCACGAAAATGGACAACACGCTGTTGTCTCCGCTGCTAAAGACGGTGGGCATCAGTCTGCTGACCCAGCTTTCCGGCGCGGTCTGCGCCGATGCGGGAGAAAGTGCTTTGGCAAAAATCGTGGAGCTGGGCGGGGCAGTGCTTTGCCTGTGCGTTGCCATCCCGCTAATGCAGGATGTTCTGGCACTGGTGACCGATTTGGTTGGGGGTTGAGGATGAACAAGCGGCGATGGCTGCGGCTGCTGCTAAGCGTGATGGTGATGATTTTCCTAACGCTGCCCGTCTATGCCACAGATGTGGAGGATTCTCTTCTTGAGGATCTGTGCCCCGATACCGGGTTGCCGCCGGGGGTGATGGAGGCCATTGGCGGCTTTGACCCAGACACGCCCTTGGATTTTGGCGGTACGCTGAAAACGCTGTTTTTTTCCGTTTTGCCGAAGTGCAGCGATGCTCTGGCCCAGGGCCTGGCGGCGTCGGGCATGATTTTGGCGTCCGTTTTGCTGTGCGGCATGGCGGATATTTCCGAGAAAGGGCGGCGGGCAGGCGCCATCATCGGCACCCTGGCCATCACCGCTACCTGTACCCAAACCCTTTCCACCATGATCCGCCTTGGCACCGATACCCTTTCCCAAATCAGCGACTATTCCGGCTTTTTGCTTCCCGCAGTCGCCACACTGATGGCGGCCTCCGGCGGCACAGCCTCTTCCACAAGCGTATATACGGCCACGGTGTTCTTTTTGCAGCTGTTAATGACCCTGATCTCTCGGCTGTTGGCGCCTATGATCTACGGCTTTGTGGCAGTGGCGGCGGCGGAGGCTGCTATGGATACGGGTAAGCTGGTCAAGCTGCGAGAATTTATCCGCTGGCTGATTGGGGCCAGCCTAAAGACGATCGTATATGGGTTTACCGGTTTTTTGACCTTAACAGGGTTCATTTCCGGCAGCACCGACGCCGCGGCTCTCAAGGCGGCCAAGGTAACCATATCCGGTGCTGTGCCGGTGGTTGGCAGCATCATTTCCGACGCTGCGGATACGGTGCTTACCAGCGCCGCTTCCCTAAAGGGGGCCTTAGGCACCTATGGAATGCTGGCGGTGTTGGCCATTTGCCTGTTACCCTTTTTGCAGATCGCCATACAGTATTTGCTGCTCAAGGGGACAACGGCCGTTTCCGGCCTGATCGGCTGCAAAAATCATGTGACCCTGGTGGAAAATATCACCCAAGCTATGGGACTGCTGCTGGGTATGGCCGGGGCCTATGTGGCCATGCTACTGCTGAGCGTTACGGTTTGTGTAAAGGCGGTGGGAGGATGAGCACCCTGCGAAGCTACTTGCTCTGCGTGGTATGCAGCGGTTTTTTGGTTGCCCTGGTTCAGGGGATGGTAAAGGGGAAGGGGACAGATAAGATTCTTTCCCTGGCAGCCGGGTGTTTTCTTATTTTGGTGGTATTGGGGCCATTGACCAGCATAGACTTTGGTCAGCTGGCCATAGAGGGAAGCGACCTAGGCTTGCCGGAGGAGTTTGACAGCCAAACGGCCAAGGAAAAAAACCTGGCGCTGATGGGAGATCTGGTGGCAAAACAAACGGCAAGCGCCATTGAAGCGAAGGCGGAAAGCCTTGGCATTTCAATCACCGCCCAGGTGGAAACAGCGCCTACGGAAGACAGCGAATACCCCGTACCCTGCGGGGTAGTGCTTTTGGGGCAATGCACAGAACGGCAAAAGCACCAGCTAAGCGCCTATATCGCCGATGAGCTGGGCATACCTCTGGCGCAGCAGGAGTGGAGGGAAAAATGAAGGATTGGATGCAACGGATAAAGGCCTCCAGCGGAAAGCTGGCCAAGTTTAAGTACCCGGCTTTGGTGCTGCTGTTGGGCCTGGTGCTGCTTTTGCTGCCGGGCAGGAAGAAGGAAGACCAGCAAACCACCGCCAATACCGTGGAGGAAACGTCGGTAGAAACGGCAGACAGCCCGGAGGAATACTGCGCGGCGGTAGAAGCGTCGTTGAGCAAGATCTTATCGAAAATTGACGGCGCAGGTAAGGTAGAGGTCATGCTCACCTTAAAATCCGGATGGCAAACCAACTATCAGACGGACTATGACACCACCACCGACAACGATGGCGACCGCGTAACTAGCACCACCACACAGAAAACCGTCATCTTGTCCCAGGGCAGCGCATATGATGAAGGGGCGGTGGTGAAAACAGACTATCCCAGTTTCCAGGGCGCTCTGGTGGTCAGCGAGGGCGGCAAGGATCCTACAGTAAAACTGCAAATCATCCGTGCCGTTTCCGCCTTGTTGGGATTGGGAACAGAGGATGTCACCGTGGTGAAAATGAAATAATGGGGGAATGATGATGAAAACTTGGAAACGTAACGCAATTGTGGCAACCGTATTGGTGCTGGTGTGCGCCGGTATCTATCTCAACTCGCTTTATGGAGACGGCGCGGCCAAAACCCTGACCGACACCCTGGATGCCGACAAGGTAATGGACGACGCTACTTTGGTGCTTAGCCAAGATGACCCGCTCCAGGCCGCTGCCACCGAAGGAGCGGATCAGGTATCTGCCGAGGCTGGGGAGGATTATTTCTCCCAGATGCGCCTGAGCCGCCAGGAAAGCCGGGATTCCGCCGTGGAGCTTTTGCAAGAAACGGTAGCCTATGCCGGAGAAGGGGAGAACACCGCCGATAGCACGAAAAAGCTGGAAAGCATTGTAACCATGGCGCTGTCGGAAGCGCAGATTGAAAGTCTTGTCATATCCAAGGGCTATGCAGACTGTGTGGCCTACATGACAGACGATGGGATATCTCTGGCCGTATCCGCCCCGGAAGAAGGCTTACAGGACACAGACATCGCCCTGCTGACGGATATTGTTACCTCTCAGAGCGATTATGATCTAAGCAGCATCCGCATTATTGAGGTGGGGTAACCCGCCGCCCCCAAAGGCCCCTCTTGTCCAGGGCTTTTGGGGGCTTATTTTGGCAAAGCGGCTCCGTTTTTCGGCGGCAACCCATTGCGTCCCATAGGACGCCCCAAGGCCCTGTAATTTTTATGTCCTGTGCCGTTGCATATCCGGCAAATTTGTGCTACAATGGAAGCGATCTATAGGGAGGTTGAACTTATGAGCGATAATAAGGACTATATCACCCAAAAGCAGGAACACGGCAACGTGTATATCTCCGAGGAAGTAATTGCCACCATTGCCGCCACCGCTGTTCGTGAGGTAGAGGGCGTAAGCGGCCTTTACGGCACCACCGGCAGCGACATCGCCGGGAAGCTGGCAAAGAAAAAGAACGTCAGCCGGGGCATCCGGGTCACCTTAGGGGAAACCACGGTGATGATCGAGTGCAATGTGGTCACCGTTTTCGGTAAGCCGGTGGTGGACATCGCGAAAAATGTCCAAACGGCGGTGGTTTCTGCCGTTGAGTCCATGACGGGGCTAAAGGTCACCGGCGTGCACGTCAACGTATGCGGCATTGCCCTGGAAAAATAAAATCAAAGAGAAACAGGAGACCCCTTTATGACAAGGTCAAACGCAAGAGAGATTGCTGTGCACCTGATTTACGCCTGCCAGTGCGGCGGCACCTGTCCGGAGGAGGTGCTGGCTACCGGTCTTAACGGGCCGCATCTTGCCAGCCTGGCAGAGGAAAACGAAATTTATGCCCAAAAGCTGGGAGGCCAAGAAGCCTATATTCGAGAGGCTGTGCTTCAGGTGGCGGCAAGACGGGAAGAGCTGGAAGGCTATGTCTCCCGGTTTGCCATCGGTTGGAAGTTAAACCGAATCGCCTTTCTGGCGCGGGCCATTTTGGAGCTGGCTATGTATGAGGCGCTATATGTTCAGGACGTCCCCGTGGCTGTGGCCATTGACGAGGCGGTAAGGCTGACCAAGAAATACGAGGACGAGGAAACCGCCGTGTTTGTCAACGGCGTTTTGGGCAGCTTTGCCAAAGCCCAGGAGGCAGAAACGCTATGCTGACCCTGGGCTTTGACACCAGCAACTACACCACCTCCTGCGCCGGCTTTGATGGCGGCAAGGGGGTCAATTGCAGCCAGCTCCTGCCGGTAAAGCCGGGGCAGCTGGGCCTGCGGCAGTCTGATGCGCTGTTTGCCCACATTAAGAGCCTGCCGGAGCTTTCCGACAGGCTCTTTGCCGCCATAGATGGCAGAGCGGTCAAGGCCATTGGGGTAAGTACCCGTCCCCGGGCGGTGGAAGGCTCCTACATGCCCTGCTTTTTGGCGGGGGAGTGTCAGGCGCGGGTGGTAGGCGCGGCGCTGGGGGTGCCGGTACACCGCTTTTCCCACCAGCAGGGCCATATCGCTGCCGCTCTTTGGTCTGCAGGGCGGATGGATCTGCTAAAAAAGCCCCACTTGGCTTGGCATCTTTCCGGGGGCACCACGGAGCTGCTACGGGTTTTCCCCGAGGGAAAAAGTATCCGCGCGGAAAAAATCGGCGGCACCACCGATATCTCCGCCGGGCAGCTGATCGACCGCACCGGCAAGCTGCTGGGCATGAATTTCCCGGCGGGAAAAGCTGTCGATCAAGCTGCCGGCGAGGAGCTGGCAAAAGCGTTTTTCCGGGTTAAGGTGCAAGACCGCGCCTTCTCCTTTTCCGGCGTACAAAACAAGACGGAAGAATTTTACCGGCTGAGCCAAAACGCCGCCGCTGCCGCCGCCTATGCCCTTGGCTCTGTGGTTTGGAGCATTTGCCGCGCTACAGAGCAGGCCTTGCGGCAATATCCGGCGCACCCTGTGGTATTTACCGGCGGCGTAAGCGCCAACCGTATGCTTCGCCGCGCCATGGCGGACTACGGCGGGATTTTCCCCGCCCCGGCGTATGCTACCGACAACGGCATGGGGCCGGCGATTTTGGCCTATTTGCAGGAGGAATAAATGGAAGAACAAATCCTCACCGTAAGTCAGCTCAACCAGTACATCAAGACCCGGATGGAAGCCGATCCGCTGCTAAACCGGGTCTATGTCCAGGGGGAACTGAGCAATTATAAGGTGTATCCCTCCGGCCACCATTATTTTACCTTAAAGGACAACGGCGGCGCCCTGCGGTGCGTGATGTTTCGCAGCAGCGCGTGCCACCTGCGGTTTCGCCCGGAAAACGGCATGGCCGTGTTGGCCGCCGGACGTGTGGCGGTGTATCCCCGGGACGGGGCCTATCAGCTCTACTGCGACCGGTTGAACGCTGTGGGGATCGGCGATTTGTATGTGGCCTTTGCCCAATTAAAAGAGAAGCTGGCCGCCGAGGGACTGTTTGCCCCAAGCCATAAAAAGCCCTTGCCCAGATTTCCCCACCGTATTGTTATCATCACCTCCGCCGCAGGAGCGGCGATCCACGATATGCTGCGGATTTTGGGCAAGCGGTATCCCCTGAGCAAGGTTGTGCTGCTGCCTGTCCGCGTTCAAGGGACAGAGGCCCCAGGGGAGATTTGTGCCGCCATTGCCTACGCCAACGAGCATGCCCTGGGAGATGTGCTGATCGTAGGCCGAGGCGGCGGCTCTATGGAGGATCTTTGGTGCTTTAATGATGAGCAAGTGGCTAGGGCCATCTATGCCTCCGCCATCCCGGTAGTTTCCGGTGTGGGCCATGAGCCGGATGTGACCATTTCCGACTATGTGGCCGATTTGCGGGCCGCTACGCCGTCTAACGCCGCGGAGCTGATCGCTCCGGATCAGGCCGAGCTGCGCAGTTGGATTGACCGCATGCAGCAGGCCATGAGCCGTGCCCTGGAGCAGCAGCTTAAGGCCCAGCGGCAGCGCCTGGAGCAGCTTTCCGGCGCTAGGATGCTGCAAAGCCCCATCCATTATGTTCAGCATAAGCGCCAACAGCTGGAAGCCGCCAGAGGGCGGCTGACCCATGCCACCGTCACCACCATTGGGCAGAAAAAGCAGCGCTTTGTCCGCCTTTCCGCCGGTTTGGAGGCTATGAGTCCGCTGAAGGTATTGTCCCGGGGCTACAGCCTGGTGCTCAACGAGAAGGCCCAAGTGGTGCGTTCAGTCAAGCAGGTCGCTGAAGGCGACGCCATTACCATACAAGCCCAAGACGGCGCTATATCTGCCACGGTTAAGGCAATAAGGGAGGATCATCATGCCTGAAACATCCATAAGCTTTGAAGAAGCCATGCTGCGGCTGGAGGATATTGTAAAACAGCTGGAACAAGGGGAGGTTCCCTTGGAAAAATCCATGGCGTTGTTTACCGAGGGCACCAAGCTGGTGGGTACCTGCAACAAGCTGCTGGACGAGGCCGAGCTTACAGTGACCCAGTTAACGAAGGGGCCGGAGGGCGCCCCGGTGGAAACGGAGTTTTCTCATGAATCTGAATAAACAGCTACGCGCCAACGCCGACGCCGTAGAAGCGGCCCTGACCAAGGCGTGCCGGCCGGGGGAGGAACCGCAAAAGGAGCTGTTTGCCGCCATGGCATACAGCGCCCTTGCCGGAGGCAAGCGGCTGCGGCCGTTTTTGGTGCAGGAATTTTGCCGCCTGTGTGGCGGTACCCAGGAAAACGGTATGGCGGCTGCCACGGCCATTGAAATGATCCACACCTACAGCCTGATCCATGACGATCTGCCCTGCATGGATAACGACGACTACCGCCGGGGAAAGCTCACCAACCACAAGGTCTATGGAGAGGCTATGGCCATTTTGGCGGGGGACGGCCTATTGACGGACGCCTTTTGGGTGCTGTCTCAGGCGCAGCTGCCGGCCCAGGCCGTATGCCGGTGCGTACAGATTTTGGCGCAAAACGCCGGATCCCATGGCATGGTTGGCGGCCAGGCCCTGGACATTACCGCAGAGAAGCGGGCGTGTACCGCTGAGGAAATTTGCAACATTCAGCGCCGCAAGACTGGCGGGCTGATCCGCGCCGCCTGCCAGATGGGCGTGATTTGCGGCGGCGGATCGGAGGCTCAGCTTACCGCCGCCGGACAGTACGCCGACGCTTTGGGGCTGGCCTTCCAGATTCGGGACGACATGCTGGATGTTGAGGGCAACGCCCAGGAGTTGGGCAAGACCACCGGCACGGACGGCGATAAAAATACCTTTGTCCGGCTCTATGGCTTGGAAAGGTGCAGAGCGCTGGTTTTGGCAGAGACACAAAAGGCGGTGGACGCTCTTGCCGACTTTCCCGGCGGAGACACTTTGCGGGAATTGGCGCTATATCTGCGGGACCGAAAAACCTAGGGAGACGTTCCAAAAAAAAATCAGCTTGCCGAAATTCCTTTCGGCAAGCTGCCTATTTTTCCTAAAGGAGATGGGAATATGTCCATTGCCCGATATTATCTCAACGACCCCGCCGCGCCCCGGCCCAACATGCCGGTGCATTATGGCGCCAACGCCTGGGTGGTATACCATGGCTGCCTTCTGCTGGAGCGGCGGTCAGATTGCGATTTCTGGGGCTTGCCCGGCGGCGGGCAGGGGAAAGGGGAATCCCCTTTGCAGGCCATTTGCCGGGAGTTGCGGGAGGAAACAGGAATTGACCTGCCGAAGGATCGTTTTCGGCAGGTCAAGGTGTATGACGCCCCAGGGCGGATCGCCAGCTATCGGGACGGCTCTGTGTGGCAAATGGTGATCACCCTCTACCAGGTACGGCTGACAGAAGCTCCCCAGCTAAAGGTCAGCCGGGAATCCCGGCAGCTGCGTTTTTTTGCGCCCCAGGAATTGGCCGCTCTACCGACTGTGGAAACCCACAGGGACATTGTGGATGAATTTTTGTCCGCGTATTCCTTGCCGTCGGAGATTTAACTGTTGGCCAGTTTGTTCAGGTAGGCCACGGTGTTTTCCGCTGTGTAAGGAATGCCCATCGCGTCTTCACTGCCATCGGCCTGCACAAGGCAAAGAT
Organism: uncultured Oscillospiraceae bacterium; assembly: GCA_964455425.1. Taxonomy (GTDB): domain Bacteria; phylum Bacillota; class Clostridia; order Oscillospirales; family Oscillospiraceae; genus JAFRPC01. The sequence continues at coordinate 35,449 of CAYVWG010000002.1, forward strand.
GAAAATAATCGTGGCTACTTGCCAGAGAAACATTTCCCGCGGTAATGTCCTTTTGCAGGCACTCTTTGATCTGCTGAAGCTGGGCGGCATTCAATTCAAGCCAGTTATAATTTGCATAGGGATCTTCTAGCATAGGTTGAAAATCATAGATATAGCCCTCAGCGTAAGCGGTGATGTTTTGCCTATCGTAATACGCTTGCACGATTTCCGTTGTGGAAAGCAGGGCGTCATAGGCGTCCACCTGGCTTTGATTCAGCAAATAGGTTCGCCGCACGACTTTGCCGGAAGAGAGCCGATAGGAAAACGTTACATCAAAATAGCTTACATCCGCATAGCGGTTTTCCACACAGTCTTGGTGAATCTCCTCCAGCTGCTGAATATATTTTGGGTTGGTGATCCGGGCATCGTCATACCCATAGGCGGTGATATCCACATAGGAAACATCTTCTACCGGTGGAATGTAGGACACAATGCCAAACACGTCCCATCTAAAGCAGCTGATTCCGGCAATCAAAACCAGAACGTAGATCGCAAAGCCCCGAAACGCCTTGGCCTGGAACACCCGCAATGTGCGCTTTAGCAGCATCTCGGCGGCAAAGTATCCCACAAAGCTGCCGATGATCAGGAACATGAGCAGACCGGGTAGGTTGTCCAAGCTGTCGCAAATGGCCGCCAGCAAAAGGCCCAGACAAAGGGTAATGGCAAAGGTGGTAAGGTACTTAAACAAGGGCTTTGCCGGCTTGAAGGAGATAATTTCGCCAACGCTCTCCATGTGCCGCCGGCGGTACAGCAGCCAGCCGATGACCATGGCCAACACGCCAACGCCGGCGATGGCCCAAAGATATCCCCAGCAAGGGAAGGCAAAGCGCCTGCTCATCTCCGTGTCGACAGAGCCGCTGCGGAAGAGTAAGTAGTATACGGGGGAAAACCAATCCAGCAGCAAACCGCTAAAGGTATAGCCATAGATGAAGGGCTGCACCATCAAGCGGCAGAGAGCTTCCAAGCCCACCACTAGGAAGTTGGAGACGAAATACATAAGCAGGGCCATAATGGTGTTGCCGCTTAGATGCATAAACAGAACCGCCAGGCCATAGAAGAAGACAAACTGCAAAATCCACATGAGCTGCACTTGCAGCAGCACCGCGGCGAAGTTTGTGCTGGAAAATACACTGACCAAGAAGGTTAGCCCGGTAATCAGCAGCTGCGGCACCAGGGCGAACAGCAGGCCTGTAACCAGGTTGGTCAAAAACAGGCTGTTTCGGGTTACAGGAAAGGCGTGGTACATATAGCCGCTGCGGGCTTTGTGAAGATAGCCAAAGCAAGCTGCGGCTACCAGCGCGCCATAAACCAGGTGGATAAACAAGCTCACATAAGCGGTGACCATATACAAATAGTTCACCACATAGCGCGATTCAACATTGTCGCCAAAAATGTTATGGGTGTTGAGCATAATGAGAGGATACAAAATGAACATGCAGCCAAGATAGATGCCCCATATGGGGGCAAAACGGGTACAGTTCTTCCGCAAAATGCCCGGATTAAAGAACGACATTTTTGACTTCATAGTCCACACCTCCCAATTCATACACAAAGATTTCTTCCAGTGTCAGCGGCACCAGGTCAAAGAACACTGGGTTTACGGCGCACATGGCGGTATTTACCTCCTCTTGGTTGCCACGGACGATCAGAGTATGGATTCTGCCGCTCATACCATCGTGGAGAATCTCCAGCCCTTCCGGCGGGTTGCCGTTGTCCCGGAACACCGCCTGCACCTTGACCATGTTGCTTTGCAGCTGCGTCAAGCTGCGCTCCAGCATGAGCCTGCCCTTGTGCATAATGCCAACGTGATCGCACACATCCTCCAGCTCCCGCAGATTGTGGGAGGACACCAAAATGGTAACGTTCCGCTCCGCTACATCCTGCATGAGCAGGCTCCAAACCTGACGGCGCATTACCGGATCTAGGCCGTCTACCGGCTCGTCCAGAATGATCACCTCAGGCCGCAGACACAAGGACAAAAGGAAGCTTGCCTGCTTTTGCATACCCTTGGAATAGCGGCGGATGTGGAGCCGCTCATCTAAGGTAAAAGCCCCCAGAAGCTCTTTGTACATTTGTTTGTCAAAGCTAGGATAAAGGCTGGCATAAAACTGCATCATGTCCCGCAGATTTGCCGAGGGAAAGTAAAAGATATCATCGGGAATGTAAGCAAGCTTGGCTTTGACCGCTGGATTTTCATACACCGGCTGGCCATTTATCAAGATTTCACCGCTGTCTTGCCGGAAAATGCCGGTGATGTGGCGCAAAATGGTAGACTTGCCTGCGCCATTGGGGCCGACAAGGCCGTAAACCGCACCGTCCGGCACAGTGAGGGTCAGACCGTCTAGGGCAGGGAAGCCATCGAAGGTTTTGACCACGTTTTTTACTTCAATCATGTGCGTTCGCCTCCTCAATCATTTGTACCAGCTGCGCTTGACTGGTTCCAAGCTGCAGCAGCTCGGTGGCTGTGGATATGAATTTTTCCTTCAGCTCCTGTATGCGGCCCTGATCCACTTCCTCTAGCGCGGCGACAAAGGAGCCTTTACCTGCGATGGTGTAAATAAACCCCTGAGCCTCCAGTCCTCGATAGGCCCGCTGAATGGTATTGGGATTGATCGCCAGTTCCGAAGAAAGCTCTCGCACAGACGGCAGTTTTTCCTGGGTTTCCAAGGCCCCGTTGAGAATCAACCGCCGCAATTGATCCTGCAGTTGCTCATAAATCGGCCGGGGATCCCTGAAATTTAGGGAAATCATCTGATGTTCCTCCTTTTACTGTATTATCTGTGTTAATACAATTATAACCATAGGTTTCCTGTTTGTCAATAGGCAGATACAAAAAAACCGGCAGAAAATCCGTGTGCATTTTCTGCCGGTTTTGCGCTTGTCCTATTTTTACTGCTCCTAGTGTTCCGTAGAATTTGGATCGTTTCTATGGAAGAAGCGCCGCCATGGGAGCTGTTCATTTGCGGAGCAACTACCGTTTCCCACCAACTTCAACGCGCCAGCGACGCGGTAGCATGTAAACCTTGTCTGTGTTTTATTGCGGTTTAGCGTAAGAAGCCTTGCGGTTTTCCCGCTGGGCAAAATAGGCTTCCGCTTGCTTGCGGTTGCGAAAGACCTCTTGCTGCAGGGCCTGCAAAGATGGGAATTTTTTTTCTTTACGGAGCATTTGGTAAAACTCTATCCGCAGGGCCTTCCCATAAAGATCCCCATGAAAATCCGAGATCCAGGTTTCCGCCACTGGGGTATGGCCGCCTACCGTTGGACGCAGACCAACATTGCACACGCCGATATGGCGTTGTCCATCGAATACCGCCTGCACCGCGTAAACTCCCCGTTGGGGCAAAAGCAGGGAAGGGGATAGAGAAAGATTTGCTGTAGGCATGCCCAGCTTTCGCCCTAGGTGTTGACCGGACACCACCTTGCCGGTGATCTGATGGGGATGGCCCAAAAATGTTTCTGCCAGCGCCATATCTCCCTCGGCCACCTGCCTGCGAATGAGAGATGAGGACACAACCTGACCGTCTATGGTCAGCTTTTTCACCACCTGACAGCCCAGCCCGATATCTTGGCAAATGCCTTGGAGCTTTTGGGGGGTGCCCTCTCCCCGATAGCCGAAACGATAATCATAGCCGCAGACCACATAGGCCGCATGCAAACGCCGGCATAGATATTCTGTAACAAATTCCTGCCAGGACAGGTGCATAAAGGCCCGGTCGAATACGGCGCAGTGTACAGCGTCTATGCCATACAGGCGCTGCATCAGGTCTGTGCGGTCTTCCAAAGTAGATAGCAGTCCATCCATGGCCTTGCCTGGGTTGCGATCCAGCGTTATGGCCGTGGCCGCGCAGCCTGTTTGAACGGCGATGGCTTTGGCCTGCCGCAGAAGCGCGCCGTGCCCCAGATGAACGCCGTCAAAAAACCCCAGGGCTACTACTGTTTTTTCCATGCTGTACCTTTCTTTAGACCTTGACGAAATATAGGCAATATGCCCAAACAGCAAGGGTTTTTTCCGTTGGGCAAGCCGTCTTGACACGAGAATACTTGGTGTATTTCAAGGAAAAATGGCCTGGCACAGCGGAAAATGCCCGTTTTTGGGTGCTGTGACATTGGGCAAACAAGGTTTAGTTCACGGGGGTAAAAAAGCTTTTTACCGTCTTTAATTGTCCGTCTGCCCATTGACACAGGGCCAAAAATTCTCCCCCCGGGCTGTATACTCGGTATTGCCCCGGCGTCATGGCCGGCGCCTTAACCACCGCCCCGTGACGCAAAAGCGTCTCTCCCCGGGGGCTGACCGTGCAGGAAGGATAGGCAGAAAACAGCCGATCTACCGGAAGAAGCAGAGACGCGGGATCCTCTGCCGCCAAAATTTCCTCCATGGTGTGGGCGTCCTTTAGGCAAAATTCGCCGGCCCTTGTTCGCCGCAGTCCGGCCATGCAGCCGCCGCAGCCCAAGTTTTGGCCAATGTCCGCGCAGAGGGTGCGAATATAAGTGCCCTTAGAGCAACGTACCCGCAGATTCCATCGGTTTTCCTGGCCGGAAAGACATTCCAGGGCGAAAATTTCTATGTTTCTGGGCGTTCGCTCCACCTCTTGTCCTGCGCGGGCCAACTCATACAGCTTCTTTCCGCCGATTTTTATGGCGGAGTACATGGGGGGCAGCTGTTGCTGGGGGCCAAGAAAATGGGTCAGGGTTTCCCGGAGCTGCTGCTCACGGATATCCACAGGGCAGGTGGTAAGGACAGTGCCAGTGGTGTCCTGGGTCGTGGTGGTTTGGCCAAGCAGAAGCTCTGCCTCATATTCCTTTTCCGCGTGAGTGAAAAATTCCACCCCTCGGGTAGCCCGGCCGACAAACACCGGCAGCACTCCAGTGGCCATAGGATCCAAAGTGCCCCCGTGGCCTACCCGGCGCTCATGAAACACACCTCGGAGTTTTGCCGCCACATCCTGGGATGTCCATCCGGCAGGCTTGTCTACAATAATGATTCCGTTTGCCATAGCGGCGCCCCTTATCCTCTAATGATCCATGATGTTTTTTGCCAAGGGAAAACGCCTATAAAGTGATGTTCTCCCCAATGGCCCGCAGGACAGCTTCCTTTGCCGCCGGTATTCCCCCAGGCACTGTGCCGCCTGCGGCAGCTGCGTGTCCGCCGCCGCCAAAACGGCTGCAAATGACAGCCGCGTCAAAGGCTGGGCTGGTGCGGAGAGACACCTTTCCCGCGCCGTCTTCTACCTCACGGAGCAAAACGGCAATTTCCACACCCTCAATGGTGCGGCCAAAGCCGGCAATGTCATCCAAATCGTCCTCTGTCAGCCCCAACTCCTGCTCTAAGGCGGGAGAGATCACGCTTACGCTGACCTTTCCTCCGGCATAGAACTCCATGGTTTGTACCAGGTGAGCTTCCAGCTGCAGACGGGCCTTTCGCTTGAGACAAAACATCGTCCGGTTGATGGCATAAATGTCGGCTCCTGCATTGGCGCACCCGGCGGCCACAAGAAAGGAGTTGCCGGTGGTATTGCCATGGCGGAAGCAGCCGGTATCGGTAGAAACGGCAACATACACCGCCTCGCCCATGGCCGGCGTAATGGGGACGTCCATTTGCTCCAGCAAGGCCCAAATGATTTCCCCACAGGCGGCCTTTTCCGGCTCCTCCAGCGTCAGAAGGGCAAAGGGCGTATTCCGGCTGTGGTGATCGATGGCCAAAGCCACTTCCGCCTGCTCCATGCCAAAGGGCAAAAGCTCCCTTGTGGAAATATCCGCAGAAATGATGGTGGGCGCAGCCTGAGGCGCTCCGATCAAGCCCTGCAAATAGGGTGCAAATTTGGGAGTAAACTGGGGATTGGCATAAACATAGGCCCGCTTTCCCAAGGCCCGCAGACCCAAGCACAAAGCCGCGCAGCTGCCAATGGTATCTCCGTCCGGACGGCGGTGGGACAGCACCAAATAGTGATCGTGCTGCCGCAAAAAGGCGGCTGCCTCAGCAAGATGAATCTGTTTCATGTTCATCCTCCGGAATATCCAGGGTAGAAAGCAGATCTAAAATCCTTGCGCCGTAGGTGATGGAGTGATCCTCTTCCCAGACCAGCTCTGGGGTATACCGCAGCTGCAGCCGCCCAAGGGCACGCCGAAGGTAGCCACTGGAGGATTTCAGCCCTGCCAGAGTCTCCTTGGCCAAATCTTTGTCCAACACGCTTACATATACCTTGGCATAGCGCAGATCCGGCGTAGTTTCCACCCTGGTAATGGAAATCATGGTTTTTTGCAACCGGGGATCCTTTAAGGTGCGCAGCAGGGAGGACAGCTCCTGCTGGATCTCTTCGTTGATGCGTCCAATTCTGTTAGAAGCCATAGTGCCCCTCCTTTGTTGTTGAAGCTATAAAGTGCTTATAGGATTTTTGTTTGCCTGCCGCAAAAAACTGCGGCAGGCAAACCGGTTACTCCGTATACTGCTCCATGACATAGCACTCAAAGATGTCGCCCTCTTTGATGTCGTTATATTTTGCCACGGACATACCACACTCAAAATTAGCGGAAACTTCTTTTACCGAATCCTTAAAGCGCTGGAGGCTGCCCAGCTCGCCGGTGTAGATGACCACATTGTCCCGCAGCACCCGCACCTTGGCGTCTCGGGTGATTTTGCCGTCCTTCACATAGCAGCCGGCGACTGTACCCACGGAGGACACCTTGTAGGTCACCCGCACCTCGGCGTGGCCAATCACCGCCTCACGGAACTTGGGCGCCAGCATACCCTTCATGGCCGCCTCAATTTCCTCTAGGCATTCGTAGATGACGTTGTAAAGCCGGATATCCACATGGGCTCTTTGGGCGGAGGCCGCAGCGGCGCTGTCTGGCCGGACATTGAAGCCCACAATGATGGCGTTAGCCGTGGAGGCCAGCAAAATGTCGCTTTCCGAGATGGCGCCCACACCGCTGTGGATTACCTGCACCTTCACTTCCTCGTTGGAGATCTTCAGCAGGTTTGCCTTCAACGCTTCTGCGGAGCCTTGTACATCGGCCTTGATGATGATGTTTAGCTCTTTCATTTCGCCCTTCTTCATCTGGTCAAACAGGTTTTCCAGCGTGATCTTGGACATCTGCTTGGCCGCGTCGTCCTTGGCCTTTTGCTTCCGCTTTTCCACCAACTGACGGGCCATCCGCTCGTCAGCAACGGCGGCAAAGTCATCGCCGGGGTCGGGAACCTCGGCAAGGCCGGTGATCTCCACCGGAACAGAAGGCCCTGCGTGCTTGATGCTTCTGCCCTTATCGTCGGTCATCACACGGACACGGCCAACGGCGGTGCCGGCAATGATGATATCGCCCTGGTTGAGGGTGCCGTTTTGTACCAGCAAGGTGGCCACAGGGCCTTTGCTCTTATCCAGACGGGCCTCAATGACCGCGCCCTTGGCCGCCCGGTTGGGATTGGCCTTAAGCTCCTGCATTTCCGCAGTTAGAATTACCGTCTCCAGCAGTTCATCGATACCCTCGCCGGTTTTGGCAGAAATGCGGCAAACCTCTGTCTCGCCGCCCCACTCGGAGGGAACAAGCTCATGCTCTGTCAGCTGGGTAAGGATACGGTCCGGATTCGCACCCGGTTTGTCCATTTTGTTTACCGCCACCACAATGGGGATGTTTGCCGCCCGGGCGTGGTTGATGGCCTCAATGGTTTGCGGCATGATACCGTCATCGGCGGCCACCACCAGGATGGCGATATCTGTACACATAGCGCCCCGGGCGCGCATAGCGGTGAAGGCAGCGTGGCCCGGCGTGTCCAGGAAGGTCAGGGGATTGCCGTTGATCTCCACCGTATACGCGCCGATGTGTTGGGTAATGCCGCCAGCCTCTCGGGCAACTACATTGGCGTTGCGCACGCTGTCTAGCAGGCTGGTCTTGCCGTGGTCGACGTGACCCATAACCACAACTACCGGCGGACGGGGAACCAACTCATCGGCGGTATCTTCATGATCGTCAAACAGCCGATCCTCAATGGTAATAATGATCTCCCTTTCCACCTTGCAGCCAAACTCTGTGGCGACAAATTCCGCCGTATCAAAATCGATGCTTTGGTTGACGGTGGCCATAATGCCGTTTTTGATCAGGCATTTGATGACTTCTGCCACCGTCTTTTTCATCCGGGAAGCCAATTCGCCTACCGTGATCTCATCCGGAATTTTTACCGTCAGCGGGGTCTTCTTAATGACTTCCATCCGCAGACGGCGCATTTTCTCCTGCTCTTCCGTGCGGGATTTGGTGCCCCGGCGCTGGGCCTGCTGCTTTTTGCCTTTGTTGGCGATTTTTTGCTTGCCGCCGGAGAAATTCTGTGCCCGGGCGGAAATCAGGCTGTCCACCCGATCGTCGAAGCGCTCGCTGTTTACATGGACGGCGGAGGTATCCACCACCCGGCGCTCCCGCTTACGCTGCTGCTCTTTTGCCGCCGCCTGGGAATGAACCGCCGGCTTGGCTTGAGGCTTATCCTTCGTGGCTGCGGCTTTCGCTGCCGAAGCCACCTTAGGCGTTGCGGAGGCTGCAGGCGGCTTTTCCTTTTCTGCCGGTTTTGCGGCAAAAGCGGCGGCAAACACCTGCTCCAAAGAGTCGATCTGATGCTGTTGGGTCAGGTAATCAAAGATCACGTTGAGCTGCTTTTCCTCCAGCACCTGCATGTTGCTCTTGGGCTTTTCAAAATATTTTTCTACAATAGCAGCGACCTGCTTGGCCGGCATGCCAAAATCTGCGGCTACCTCCCGGATACGATACTTGACAAAACTCATATAGCCACCTCCATATTATTTCACATGTTTTTTCGCTTTTTTGCGGCGCTCTGCCCGCTGCGCTCTTGCGGAAAGCTCCTTTTGCAAGCCTTCCCAACACTCTGTCGGGGTAAGGGACTGGACAAAGGCAAGGGCCAATTGGATGTCGGTAAATCCGGCAACGCCACAGCTTTCCCATCCCACGGCGGCGCCGATCTCCTGCTTAGTAAAGGGTACAGAAGCCAGGATCTGCTTTGTACCGGCCACATAGCCCTGCAGCTGTCGCAGGGTGTGGGCGGAGATATCGCTGGCGGCCACCACCAGTCTGGCTTTGCGGGTTTTGATCAGAGCGCTTACAGCCTGCTCGCCAAGGGCTATCCGTCCTGCACGGCGAGCCAGGGATATCATTTGCAAGGCGCTAGCATGGGGCATCTTCCGCCTCCATCTGCTGGGCCAGAGCCTCATATATTTCTGGGGGAATGGCAATTTCCAAGTTCCGCTCCAGCGCTTTGGATTTTACCGCCTTTTGCAGACACTGGGGATCGCGGCAAACGTATGCTCCCCGGCCGGAGACTTTGCCACGCAGATCCACCGTAACCGTTTTATCCGGGGTTTTTACCACGCGGACAAGCTCCTTTTTGGGCTTCATTTCCCGGCAACCCAGGCATTGCCGCATAGGGATCTTTTTCGGCATGTAGCATTCCTCCTTGTCTCTTCGCTAAATTAAACCTTATTCTTCTGTCGCTGTCTCTTGCTCCAGCGGCTGCTCGTCGGCCTGAGACTCCGGCTTAATGTCGATCTTATATCCGGTAAGTCTGGCGGCAAGCCGGGCGTTTTGCCCCTCCTTGCCAATGGCCAAGGACAGCTGATCGTCCGGCACCACCACGCGACATGCCTTTACGCCTTCCAGTTGGGTGACGGAAATCACATTGGCAGGGGAAAGGGCCGCCGCCACAAACTGGCTGGGATCCTCTGACCAGACGACAATGTCCATTTTCTCGCCGTGAAGCTCGTCGACCACCGCGCCCACCCGGGTGCCCCGGTTGCCTACACAAGCGCCTACCGGCTCTATGGCGGGGTCTTGGCTGCGTACGGCCAGCTTTGTCCGGGAACCGGCTTCTCTGGCCACGGCCATGATCTCCACCTCGCCGGAGGCAATTTCCGGCACATTGCGCTCAAACAGCCGTTTGACCAGGCCCGGATGGGTGCGGGAAACGATCACCTGCGGGCCGCGATTGTTGCGGCGTACCTCCACTACGTAGACCCGGATGATATCTCCCTCGCTGTAGTGTTCACCGTGCACCTGCTCTCCCGCGCTAAGCAGGGCGTCGGTGCGGTCGGTGCCTTGGCCGATGCGTACCATCATGTCGCCGCTGTTGGGATCGATCCGCAGCACCGTGCCGGTAAGTATTTCATGCTCTTTGGAGGAAAAGCTGTCAAACACCATTCCTCGCTCTGCCTCTCGTATGCCTTGGATGATGACCTGCTTTGCCGTCTGAGCGGCAATGCGGCCAAAGGCCTGGGTTTTGATCTCTACATTGACCAGATCCCCCTGCTGGGCCGTAGGGCAAATTTTCTGGGCGGCATCCAGGTTGATCTCTGTGGCCGGGGTGATGACCTCGTCCACCACTTCCTTTTGTACATACATCCGCATGGTGTCTTCTGTCAGCTCCACGCAGACGTTATCGGTGTAGCCGTCTTTGTCTTTTTTATACGCGGCGATCAGCGCCTGGGTGATGCGGTCTGTCATGTAATCGACCGGGATGCCTCGCTCCTTTTCCAACTGCCGTAGGGCAGCAAAAATTTCTGCGCTTGTGTTCATCTTTCTCCCTCCAAAATTCTGTTGTTCAACGCCTGTGGAATCTTTCTGATTAAAAATCCGCGCGAAGCCGCACAAGAGCGACCTGCGATTTGGTGAAGGTTTCGTTTTTTCCGTTGACGGTGATGGTGACCGCCCCATCCTGATAACCGGCCAAAATACCGGCAAGCTCTTTTTCTCCGTCCTTGGGGGCGTAGAGCTTGACCAGCACAGGCGCGCCCATAAATTGAGCAAAATCCCCCGGACGTTTTAAGGGCCGCTCTAAGCCCGCGGAGCAAACCTCAAACCGGTAGCTGTCCGCAATGGGATCCTTTTCATCTAAAATCGGGTCGATGGCCCGGGAGATGGCCTCACAGTCTTGGATATTTACGCCGCCGTCTTTGTCGATATATAGGCGGAGATACCACTGGCCGCCTTCACGGACGTATTCCACATCCCATAGGGTGCAGCCCAGCCGCTCCACGACCGGTGCGGCAAAGCCGCGCACCTGATCGGTAATCTTCATTGCCTGCCGTCTCCTTTCTGTGGGAAAAGCCCACACGCAACAAGAAAGAGAGGCGCTGTCGCCTCTCTCATCCCGTAGCTTACCCTTAATCTAATGAAAGTATACCACAAATGGCAAAAGATTGCAAGTGTTTTCCTAAAGAAAAATGCGAAAATTTCCGTATTTTTCCCTTAAGCCCTCCTAAGGGACATTCAAGTGGAAATGGGACTTGAGAAATGGCAGGGATATGTGGTATACTGACAACAAATAATCGCATCGTTCCTGCGCCAGGCGGCGTAGAAGATAGGAGAGATGGTTGTTATGAAAAAAAATACGTTGTGGCTTTGCCTTGTCACCCTTTTGGGGATCCTCCTTGGCGGTATCCTCCGGGGCTATCAGCTTGGCCAGTGCATAAACGGCCTTCTGCCCGCCGGCAGCAAGCTGGCCTATGGGCTGCTGGGCTTTGTGGTTGTATTTGTGGCGCTTTTGGCCTGGTTGTCCTCCCGGCTGCCTAAGGAAACAGCAGGGAAGTGGGCTTTCCCCCAAAGCACCGCGCTGCCCTTGGTGGGCCTTGTAGGGCTCGTCCTTTCCATCTGCGGCTATGTCCTCCAGCTTTGCCAGGCGCAGACGGGGATGAGCTGGGATTTTTGGTTTCCTCTGCTTGGCGGTATATCCCTATTATGTTTGGCTGCCGCCTTGTGGATTCCCTCTTTGGAAAATAAGCTCCTTTTCCTCTTGCAGGTGCCTGCCCTTCTTTACCTTGTGGTGCGGCTGATCACAGACTATAGAAGCTGGAGCCAGGATCCGGCGGTGCTGGATTTCTGCTTTCTGCTGCTGGCCAGCATTTGCACCATGCTCAGCCTGTTTCATCTGGCCAGCTTTTCCCTGGATCAGGGCAAACGGCGGATTACCGTGTTTTGGTCTGCCACAGCCGCCTTGTTTTCCGGTGTGGTTTTGGCCGATACGATTTGTGGCGGGGGCACTTGGGCTACGGCGCTTATCTATGGCGGCATGGGTGTGTACTGCCTGTGCGGCGCGCTGCATCTATCCAACGGCAGCGATGTCTCCGGGCCAAAAGAAGAGCCTGTGCAGAATTCGGACGGAGAGGAAAAAATTTTATAGACTTTCGCCAACTTTGTTGCTTTTTTGGCCAATATTTGCTACACTAAGCATGGCGCATAGCCCCAAAATACATAGATGGAGGATTACCAATGAAAGCAAAACGTATCGTTTCCGTTTTGTTGATACTTAGCCTGCTGGCCACTCTGTTTTCCGGCCTGGCCGTTGTGTCTGCGGCAAATATCACCAATACCGGAACTCGCCACCAGCTGTGTACTTCTCTTAGTGCACAGGCAGTGTCCTATTACACCGGAGATTACACCTGGGAAAAACTGAGCAGCCTTTCCGGTAAGCTTACCGACAACTCTGCAGAAGCTTACGGTAGCGATCTGTATCTAGCTTTGCAGGAGCTGATGTTCAGCACCTTGACGAACACGGTCACCTATAGTTCCCTTACCACCTATTGGAAGGATACCGACACTCAGGCTGGCGCCAGTGACGCAGTACTGATTTACAGCGATGAGGTCAGCGACCAATACAACCGCGAGCATGTCTGGCCCAAGAGCCAAGGCAATTTTTATCAGTCTGGCGCAGGCTCTGACCTGCACCACCTGCGCCCTGCTAACAGCGCCGTCAATTCCACCCGCGGCCATTACACCATGGGCGATATACGCACCAAGTCGGACACTACCTACAGCACGGAAAGCTACGGCACCAAGGTGGTTTTGTGGTACAATTCCAGCTATACCGCCAACAGCTGCAATGGCCTTGTAGAGGTTGCCGATAACGTCAAAGGCGATGTGGCCCGTATACTTCTGTATGTGTACGTTACCTATGGCACGGAAAGCGGCGAAAACCTGAATCTGTTCACCAAAACCGCCGCATCTGGCGCGGGAAACAATGCCAATCAGGGCAACAAGGTTATTGAGAGCTTGGCCACGCTTCTGTCCTGGTGCGAAAATGACCCGGTAGACACCTGGGAAATGAGCCGCAACGACTGCGTGGAAAATATCCAGCATAACCGCAACGTATTTATCGATTATCCTGAGTTGGCCTGGATGCTCTTTGGCCAGGATATTCCCAGCGACATGGATACGCCCTCCGGCTATGCAAGGTCTTTACAGGATCAGCAGTATATCGTTACCGCTGTTTCCTCGGATGAAACCATGGGCACCGTAACCGGCACCAATCGTAGCTTTACCGCCATCCCGGCAGATGGCTACTATGTCAGCGGCTACACCCTGACCCCCGCCGACAGCGCCACCGTTACCCAGAATGGCAACACCTTCCTGGTAGCTGGCCTGAGCAGCAATTGCACTCTTACTGTGCAGTTTGCCAAGAAGGATACAGCCACCATCACCTATGTACTGCCGGAAGGCGCTTCCTGCGCATCTACCACGGCAAGCCTGTCCGACACCGTTACGCTGCCTGCGCCAGAAGGCGAAGGGCCGGAAGGCTATACCTTCCTTGGCTGGACCACCGCTCCGGTAGCAGCCACCACCAATAGGCCGGAGTATTACGCCCCCAACGCCAGCTTTACCATCAACCAAAAGTCTGTTGTGCTTTATGGTCTGTATTCCTATCTCGATGGCGAGGGCAGCAGCGATGAGTTTGTCCTGGCCAGCAGCATGGCCGATGGCAACTATGTGATCGTCTGCCCGGAAAAAGACGTAATGATGAACACGGACACCGTTACCAGTTCCACCTATCTCGGGTTTAACGCTGTGGAAATCATTGGCGATGCGGTGACCAACGCCACTGAGGAGAACATTTTCAGATTTGTACAGGTAGGCGATTACTACGCGGTTTATGACAACGAGGGCCGCGCACTGCGCTGCTATGGCCTAAAGAAGGTCACCTTGGACAGCGAAGTAACCACCGTTACCATTGAGGATACCGAGTATCTTTGGTCCGTCAACATCGGCGCCGACGGCGTGGCCGCTATGACCTCCTATACCGAAGGCAACGGCAGCCTGCTGTACAACTTCAGCGCCCCCCGGTTTACGACCTACGCCACCACCGGATCGGCGGTGTCCTACATCGTCCTTTACGGTGCGGCAAGCGGCACCAGATATTATCTGACCCCGGCAACTGACATTCAGGAATGCCTGCATGAACGCACAGAACGCCAAAACG
>CAYVWG010000003.1:0-5857 GCA_964455425.1 uncultured Oscillospiraceae bacterium
TTATAGCAACTCTGATCATGCTGAAAATTTACTGGAAAAAAATATAGAGGCTATCGTTTGCGATTTGCAATTAAATTCGGAAATGTGAAAGTATGCTGTAATATGCAGGATCAGACAGCTTCCTGTTTTGTAGAGCGCCCCTCAAGCAGTTATGCCTTAGTATTATGGCCCTATCAGTACATAATCTTTGGGGTCAGATCGTGAAGGTACGTTTGTCAATGATCATTGACCGTACACCCTATTTTTCCTGCGGCGGGTCTTGCAAAAACAGAGGAAAAATGATAAAATATAATCTACATTTCAAACGGTGGGGAAGCCTGCCCTTTCCCCACGGGGCGCGCCGCCCCAGCCAATGCCTTCTGGATAAACAATCTATCCGGAAATCGTATGGGAGGTATGTGCCCCATGGAAAAACAAACGACCGTTATTGCTCCGGAACAGCTTCGGCGGCAGCGGGAGATTAGCCAATATATCGCCGAATACTGGCAAGATCAGGGGAAAACCCCAGTGGCCTTTGTGGATACCTACGGCTGCCAGCAAAATGAGGCGGATTCTGAGCGGATCCGCGGCATCCTTGCCGCCTGCGGCTACGGGCTTACCGACACCGCCGAGGGGGCGGATCTGGTGGTGATCAACACCTGTGCGATCCGAGAGCACGCCGAGCAGCGGGTGTTTGGCAACGTGGGAGCCTTGGTGCACACCAAGCGCCGCCATCCGGGCCAAAAGATCTTTGTCTGTGGCTGCATGATGGGTCAGCCCCAGGTGGCCCAGCGTATGCGGGAGAGCTATCATCATGTGGACGGCGTGTTTTCGCCCCACCATCTGTGGCAGTTGCCGGAGCATTTGTACCGGGTGCTGATTCGGCACAAAAAGGCCTACGCCGTGGAAGATGCTCCCGGCAATATCGTTGAGGGCCTGCCGGTGGTGCGGCAAGACAAATGCAAGGCTTGGGTATCCATCATGTATGGCTGCAATAACTTTTGCTCCTATTGTATTGTCCCCTATGTTCGGGGCAGGGAGCGGAGCCGTATGCCGGAGGATGTGCTGGAAGAGTGCCGGCAGCTGATTGCCCAAGGATATAAAGATATTACGCTTCTTGGCCAAAACGTCAATTCCTATGGCAAGGATTTGGATGTGGGCGTGGATTTTGCCGATCTGCTTGCCATGGTGGCCCAGCTTCCCGGAGAATTTGTCCTTCGGTTTATGACCAGCCACCCCAAGGACGCCAGCCATAAGCTGTTTGACACCATGGCCGAGTATCCCCAAATCGCCAAGCAGTTTCATTTGCCCTTCCAGTCTGGCAACGACCGGGTGCTTAAGGCGATGAACCGGCATTACGACCGGGCCAAGTATCTTAGCCTGATTGCCTATGGCCGGGAAAAAATGCCGGATATTGTGTTTACCTCCGATGTGATTGTAGGCTTTCCTGGGGAGACGGAGGAGGAGTTTGCCGATACCCTGTCCCTTATTGAGCAGGTAGGGTTTGACGCGCTGTTTACCTTTATTTTCTCTCCCCGTCAGGGTACGCCGGCGGCTAAGATGGACGACCCGGTGACCAGAGAGGAAAAAAACCGCCGGTTTGACCGGCTGCTGGCCCTGCAAAACCGCATTTCTGAGGAAAAGCATCGGGCATATATAGGAAAAACTCTCCGTGTATTGGTAGATGGCCGGGAAGGGGAGCTGCTGACCGCCCGCACCGACGGAGGCCGTCTGGTACGCTTTGCCGGAACGCCCGACAAGATCGGGCAGTTTGCCCGCGTAAACATCACCGGCAGCACCACCTGGTCGCTGCTGGGAGAGGAAGCGTAAGGCCATACTTGCCCTGGGACAACCGGCAAGATGGGCTTGTCCCCCAAATCATGTATCGTAGAAAAAGAGAACAGGAGACAGAGAAATGGCAGAACTGACCCCTATGATGCGGCAATATATGGAAATCAAAGAGCAAAATCCGGGCTGTCTTCTGTTTTTCCGTCTAGGCGACTTTTATGAGATGTTCGCCGATGATGCCCGCGTTGCCGCCAAGGAGTTGGATCTTACCTTGACCACTAGAGATCGCACCGAGGGCAAAAGCCAGGAGGAGCGTATCCCCATGTGCGGCGTACCCTATCACGCGGCGGAGTCCTATATTGGCCGGCTGGTGGCCAAGGGCTATAAGGTAGCCATCTGTGAGCAGATGGAGGATCCGGCCAAGGCCAAGGGACTGGTCAAGCGGGATATTATCCGGGTGGTTACCCCAGGCACGGTGGTAGAAAGCTCCATGCTGGAGGACGGGGCCAACAATTATTTTGCCGCCGTCTATAGCCAGCGCAATGCTGTGGGCTTGGCGTTTTGCGATGTATCCACCGGCGAGGCCTATGCTACCCGCTGTACCGGAAAGGACACCCTGGAAAAGGCCCTCAATGAAATTGGCCGCTTTATGCCCCGAGAGGTGGTGCTGGCTGGGGACGCGCCGGAAGACAAGGGGTTTTGCCAAACCCTGCAGGAGCGGCTCCAGTGCGCCTTGGATGTGGGGGCGCCTTCCTTTTTCGCCTTACAGGCCAGCGAAGAGGCGGTGCAGCGGCAGTTTGGCCAAAGCTCCTATCAGCTGCAGCTAGGCCCAGTGCCGGTGGTCACCCAAGCGGTAGGCGGGCTGCTGCTTACCTTAAAAAGCCTGCAAAAGGCGGATCTGAGCCATATCCGGCATTTGGAGTTTTATCTTTCCGGCCGGTTTATGGAGCTGGATTTGGCCGCCAGACGCAACCTGGAGCTGACACAAACCATGCGCAGCAAAGAAAAGCGGGGTAGCCTGCTGTGGGTGATGGATAAGACCCAAACTGCTCTTGGCTCCCGTATGCTGCGCAGTTGGATGGACAAGCCCCTTTTGGATGCGGGGGAAATCAACCGCCGACTGGACGCGGTGGAGGAGCTAAAAGGCCAAACCATCCAGCGGCAGGAGCTTATGGCAGCGTTAAGAGACATTACCGATCTTGAGCGGATCACTGCCCGGATCGTTACCGGCAATGCCAACGCCAGGGATTTGCTGGGCCTGGCCCAGGGCAGCCGCCGTCTGCCGGAGCTAAAACAGATGCTTACCGTCTTTCACGCCCAGATGCTTCAGGACATTTGCCAGCAGCTGGATGATCTGGCGGATCTGCGCCAGAAGATTGGCGACGCTATTGTTGACGAGCCACCCATCACCCTCCGGGAGGGAGGCATTATCCGTCAGGGCTATTCTTCGGAGGTTGACCGCCTGCGGCAGATCATGACCGGCGGCAAAGGGATGCTGGCGGATATTGAGTGCCGGGAGAAGGAAAAAACCGGCATTAAGAACCTGCGGGTAGGATTTAACCGTGTGTTTGGGTATTATATAGAGGTGGCCAAGGGCCAGGTGCATCTGGTGCCGCCAGGCTATATCCGCAAACAGACCTTGACCAATGGCGAGCGGTATATTACCCAAGAGCTAAAGGATTTGGAAAACACCATCCTTACCTCAAAAGACCGGGTGGTGGCCCTGGAATATGAGCTTTTTACCGCCCTGCGGCAGGAGCTGGCCACTAAGGCCGGGCGCATCCAGGAGGCCTCTCACTGCGTGGCCCAGGTGGACGTGCTGTCCTGCCTGGCGGAGGTAGCGGCCCGGAACAACTACTGTCGGCCGGTGGTGGATATGGCCAGTGAGATCACCATTACCGATGGCCGCCATCCGGTGGTGGAGCAGACCCTAAAGAACACCGCGTTTGTGCCCAACGATGTGCACCTAAACAATGACAGCTGCCGTGTGGCCATCATTACCGGACCCAACATGGCGGGAAAATCCACCTATATGCGGCAGGTGGCCCAAATTGTCCTTATGGCCCAGATGGGGTCGTTTGTCCCGGCAAAGACGGCCCATGTGGGCATTGTGGACCGGCTGTTTACCCGTATCGGGGCCTCCGATGATCTGGCGGCGGGCCAGTCCACCTTTATGGTGGAGATGACCGAGGTGGCGGATATTCTGAAAAACGCTACCTCCCGCAGCCTGCTGATTTTAGATGAGATTGGCCGGGGCACATCCACCTTTGACGGCATGGCCATTGCCCAGGCGGTGCTGGAATATGCTGCGGGCCAGGAGTTTTTCGGGGCCAAAACCCTGTTTGCCACCCATTACCATGAGCTTACCCTGATGGAAAAAGAGCTTACGGGGGTAAAGAATTTCAACATTGCGGCCAAAAAGCAAAGCAGCGGCATTGTGTTTTTGCGCAAGATTGTTCCCGGCGCGGCGGACGACAGCTATGGCGTTGAAGTGGCCAAGCTTGCCGGATTGCCGGAGGATGTGATTTTGCGGGCCAGAGATCTGCTGCTGGATATGGAAGCCCAGGGCCGGCCATCCAAGGCGGCCAAAAAGCGGCAGACTGTGCTGACCAAGCAGGTGGCCGTCCGGGATTTGGGCGTGGAGGATATCCGTTCCAAGCTCAGCAAATTGGAGCTGGAAACGGTGACACCCTTAGAGGCCCTCAATGTGCTATATGAACTAAAACAGATGCTGTAGGCAGCGCTGTATTTTGCCCTGTGCTAGGCGCTGCGGCAAGGATTGGGAGTGCAATGAAAAAGAACGTGTTAGGCCAGCTTCGCCGGGGAGAGATCATCGGCGGGATCATCTATTGGCCCTGTTATTTGCTTGTTACCCAGGTGGTGCTGGCCCTAGTGCTGCATCTGCTGGGCATCAATATCGCGGCTCAGCCTGGCTTTCTTTTGCTGAACCTGCTGTTTTTGGCGGTGAATTTTGTGGTCGTGGCGATCATTTTCCACCGCTTTCTCTGGCAGCAGGCCAAGGTTGCCTGCCGCCAGTTTGGCCGGACGCTGCTGTATGTGATGGCTGGGCTGGGGCTATATTTTGCCAGCAACTTACTTTTGGGGGCGGCGCTCAACGTGGTAACCACGGCGCTGGATCTGGAGATCACCAACATCAACAACGAGGCCGTGCAGCAAATGGCCAGGCAGAGCTACCTGCCCATGCTGCTGATGACGGTGATTTGCGCGCCGGTCACCGAGGAGTGTCTTTGCCGCGGGCTGCTGTTTTGCGGCCTGTATGGCCGCTCCCGGTTTTGGGCTTACCTGCTTTCCATGCTGGCCTTTGCCGGCATCCATGTGTACGGTACGGCCTTTGGCCAGCCCCTGGTGCAAACCTTGCTTTGCCTGGTGCAGTATTTGCCTGCCGGGCTTTGGCTGGCTTGGGTCTACCGAAAAAGTCAGTCGATTTGGGCGTCGATCCTTCTGCATGGCGCCATCAATTTGGCGGCCATGCTGATGGTCAAGCTTGCGGTGTAGGGGGAAAACGTATGGCGAAAATTATCCAGCTGCCTCCCTACATGGCAGACCTGATTGCCGCCGGCGAGGTGGTGGAGCGGCCAGCTTCGGTAATCAAAGAGCTGGTGGAAAATTCCATCGACGCCGGCGCCAAAACCATCACGGTGGAAATACAAAACGGCGGCATGACATTTATGCGGGTGCAGGACGACGGCTGCGGCATGGCCCCGGAGGATGCGGAGATTGCCTTCCTTCGCCATGCCACAAGCAAGCTCCGCAGGCCCGAGGATTTAGAGGCCATCGGCACGCTGGGCTTTCGGGGCGAGGCCCTTGCCGCCACGGCGGCGGTGTCCCGTATTGATCTGCTTACCCGCACAGCGGATACCCTGGAGGGGCTGCAGCTGCACCTGGAGGCGGGAGAGATCCTGTCCCGCCAGCCGGCAGGCAGTCCGGTGGGCACCACCATGATCGTAAGGGATCTGTTTTATAACACCCCTGCCCGGATGAAGTTTATGAAGCGGGATACCACGGAGGCCTCCGCCGTACTGTCTGCCCTGCAAAAGCAGGCGCTGGCCCACCCGGAGATTGCTTTCCG
>CAYVWG010000003.1:5957-47620 GCA_964455425.1 uncultured Oscillospiraceae bacterium
GCGCTGGAAGAGGCCTATCGCAATCAGCTGATGCAGGGAAGATTCCCGGCCTGCGTGCTGAATTTGGCGCTGCCTTTGGGTCGGGTAGATGTCAATGTGCACCCGGCAAAAACAGAGGTAAAGTTCCTTCAGGAAAAGGAAATGTTTGACTGCGTCCACTATGGGGTTCTGGCGGCGCTAAACCGCACGCCAGGCCGGGTGGAAATGTCCCTGACCTCGTCCAGAAGGAAGGCGGAGCAGGAGCCGGCCCAGGAGCCGCCTGGAGCGGGCGGCAAGCCGCCCATTTCCCCGCCTGCCAGGCCCCAGGCGCCTGCCAAATCTCAGCCCATGACGGTTGCCCGGGGGGCGCCTTCCCGGGCCTTTCAGACTATGTCTACCCAGGAATTTCGTGCCATGCTGAGCCAGGCGGAAAAGGTACAGCCCAGCAAAACGGTGACCCGGGCCGTGTTTTCCCCTATCAGGGAAACGGCGCTGGATGTGCACGATCCTGTCCTTTTTCCCACAGCACCGAAAGCCCCGGCGGAGGCCTCCCAAAGGCCGGCGCAGCCATCTGCCGCGCGGGCAGCGGCGCCTGTGCCGGAGGAGCCTTCGGCGAACGTCCAGGTAAAGCCTCCGCAGCAGCAAAGCCTGCCGGTGCAGGAGCAGCCCTACCGGGTGGTGGGAGAAGTGCTGGAAACCTATATCATTGTGGAGCAGCAGGGCGAGGTGCTGTTTATCGATAAGCACGCCGCCCATGAACGCATATTGTTTGAAAAACTCAAAAACCAGGGGCAGGCGGTAATGGGCCAAATGCTGATGGCCCCCATTACCTGCGCCATGGCACCGGAGGAAGCGGCGCTGGTGGCCCAAAATAAGCAGCTGCTGCTGAGCTTAGGCTATGACGCGGACGACTTGGGAGACGGCGCGGTTTTGCTGCGCCAGCTGCCTGAGGGCATCGACCCAGAGGAAGGGGAGGCCAGCTTGTCCGCCCTGGTGGCGCAGCTGCTTTCCGGCCGGGATACCAGCCGGGACGCGCTGCTGCACTCCATCGCCTGTCAGGCGGCCATCAAGGCGGGGTATCATACCCAAGACCGGGAGCGGGAGTACTTGGTTCGCCAGGTGCTTGGCCGGGAGGATTTGAAATATTGTCCCCACGGCAGGCCCATCTGTGTTACGCTAACCCAAAAACAGCTGGAAAAGCAGTTTAGAAGGATACCCTAATGAAGCAGCGTATAATTTGCGTGGCAGGCCCCACCGCCAGCGGCAAAACGGCTCTGGCTGTGGCCCTGGCCAAGGCTTTGGATGGGGAAGTGGTGTCTTGTGATTCCATGCAGATCTACCGGGGTATGGACATCGGCACCGCCAAGCCCACCCTGGAAGAAAGGGAGGGGATCCCTCACCACATGCTGGATGTGGCAGACCCGGCAGAGAGCTTTTCTGTTGGCCAATATGTGGCCCTGGCCGATCCGATTGTCCAGGATATTCTCCGCCGGGGCAAAACCGCCATTATCGCCGGCGGAACCGGCCTGTATATGGACAGCTTGATCGCTGGCAGGGACTTTGCGCCCCGGCCTTCCACCGGCAAGCGGGAGATTTTGGAGACCTTGGCCCGGGAACAGGGCATCGAAGCGGTTTTGGCCAAGCTCCGGCAGGTAGATCCGGATTCTGCCGCCCGGCTCCATCCTTCCGATCATCGGCGGATCATCCGCGCCATGGAGGTCTACCAGGAAACCGGCGTTACCATCACCCAGCATAATGCCCAAACCCGGCGGCGGCCGCCCCGCTATCGGCCCTTGTGGCTGGGCATCACCTTTGCCCAGCGGGAGGAACTGTACCGCCGGATTGACCGGCGGGTGGAGGAAATGATGACCCAGGGTTTGGCCCAGGAGGTCCGGGGGCTGCTGGCTGGTGGGCTTTCGCCCCAAGCCACGGCCATGCAGGCGATCGGCTATAAAGAGATGGCCCAGGCGCTGGCCGGAGAGATTGCCCTGGCCGCGGCGGTGGAGCGGATCCAACAAGGCTCCCGGCGGTATGCTAAGCGGCAGCTGACCTGGCTGCGGCGGAATCCGGACATTCACTGGCTGGTGCGGCAAGGGGAGGAAGAAATAGTTTCTTTGGCCATGGCGGCGGTAGATAAATCCTCCAATTTCGACAAAGCCTAGGTGCTAAAATATAGATATTACAAAGAAAAGAGAGGTAATATCTATTATGACTACCACCGAAAATTTACAGGATTTGTTTCTCAATGAGACACGGAAAGAGCATCAGATGGTCACTGTGTTTCTCATGAACGGGTTTCAGATGAAGGGCGTCATCACCGGGTTTGACAACTTCGTGGTCTGCCTGGTGGCCGACGGCCGGCAGCAGATGATTTATAAGCACGCGATCTCTACCATTGCGCCCATACGGCCGGTAAAGATCGCCGGACAGGGCTGACCCTAAGCCGGGATTGCCCTGCATAAGGAGTAGCCATGAAACAGGGCGATCGGTTTCTAAAAGCGGTTGTTGCCGTAATCTGCGTGGTGGTGGTGCTGTATGTGGCACTGTCGCTGATAAAAAACGCGGAGAATCATTATTATACATATACAGCGGTGCTCTACGAAGTCGGCGATGGATTATCCACCTCCGGCTTTGTGGTGCGTGATGAGCAAGCGATTGAAAGCAGCAAAAGCATTGTTGTGATCACCCGCAGCGAAGGAGAAAAGGTAGGCGCGGGACAGGCTGTGGCCAAAAGCTATACCAGCCAGGAGGCCCGGGAACGGCAGCTGACCATAGAAAGCCTGGAGGAGGAGCTTACCCAGATGAAGGACACCTACACCTTCTCTGCCTCTGACGCCACCTCCGCCACCTTAGACAGCCAGATCACCGACGCTATTGCCCAGATGGCATTCAGCGTCAGCCAACGGAAGCTGAGCCAGGCCAACACCACCATGTCCTCCCTGAAAACCAGTGTACTTCAGCGCTTTTCTAACGAGGCGGATCGCACGGCTCTTTGGCAGCAGATCACCCAATTGGAAGATCAGCTCAACAAGCTATACAGCCAGGCCCAGTCGGAAAGCGGGGAGATCACTGTGGAAACTGCCGGCTATTATTCCGGCGTGGTGGATGGCTATGAGTCTGTGCTTACCTCCGATTTTCTCAGCACGGCCACCGTGGCTCAGGTGGAGCAGTTGCCAAGCCAGGGCAACGGGGCCTCCGACAACGCCCTGGGCAAGCTGGTAAGCAGCGACTGGTGGTATTATATCACCGTAGCGGATACGGAAAAAATGGCGGATTATGCCACCGGCGACACCCTTTCCGTCCACTTTTCCAGCGGCCTGCGCCAGGAAGTGAAGATGCAGATCCAGCGTATAGGGCCGGATGAGGACGGCAAGCAGGTGGTGGTGCTAGCTTGTGACGATTATATCCAAGAGGCGATCAATCTGCGGCAGGTGTCGGCGGAGCTGATATTTACTCGCGTGTCCGGCCTTAGGATCCCCCGAGAGGCTGTGCATTTGGACGAGGATGGCAACGCCGGCGTTTATGTGCTGGAGGCGGCAGAGGCTAAGTGGAAGCCGGTGGAGATCGTCTATGACGGGGAAGATTGTTACATTGCAGCCCTGGACAAGAGCAGCACCAGCCAGCTTTGGCCAGAGGATGAAATTATTTTGACCAATGATGAGATATATAATGGAAAGGTGATGGAATAAATGGGAATTGCGGAGAACATTGCCGCCATCCGAGAGAAGATGGTTCAGGCGGCGGCAGCTGCCGGACGCAAGCCGGAGCAGATACAACTGTGCGCCGCCACGAAAATGAACGACGCCCAGGCGGTAAAAGCGGCGATTGCCGCCGGCGTAGACTGTTGCGGAGAAAACCGGGTGCAGGAGCTGCTGCAAAAACAGCCATTGGGGGCCTATGAGGGAAAGCCGGTGCATTTCATCGGCCACCTGCAAACCAATAAGGTCAAGCAGGTGGTGGGCCGGGTGGATCTGATCCAGTCGGTGGATCGGCGGGAGCTGCTGGCATGTATCCAGAAGGTGGCCGCCCAAAAGGGAATCTGCCAGGATATTTTGCTGGAGGTCAATATCGGCCGGGAAGAGAGCAAATCCGGCTTTATGGCGGAAGAAATCGACCAAATTGTAGAAAATATGGAAGAATACCCCAATATCTGCCTTCGGGGCCTGATGGCGATCCCGCCGGTAAGCCGAGAAAAAGGGGATAATTCAGAATATTTTGAAAAAATGTATCAGCTTTTTGTTGACATACGAGCAAAAAAGAAGGATAATGTAACTGTAGCGCATCTTTCCATGGGAATGTCCGATGATTTTGAGGACGCGATTGCCCATGGCTCCACGATGATTCGCGTGGGGACAGCAATATTTGGCGCCCGTCAATACCAAAAATAAAGAATATCGATAGGGGAGGATTGTTCCATGGGACTTATGGACGAAATTAGAAAACTGACAAAGCCTTATCCGACGGATGAGGAAGATGATTTTGATGATTACGATGAAGAGGAAGAAATCCCTGCCGCGCCGGTGAATACCTCCCGGCGAAACGCCTTTACCGTTTCGGAGAACCATCGCACCAACAGCAGGGTGGTCAATATTAGCGGTGGCACGCAGATGCAGGTGGTGCTGGTTAAGCCCGACCGTTTTGACGCGGTTACAGAGGTGGCCGATCACCTGCGGGACAAAAAGGCGATCGTGCTGAACCTGGAGTCCACCAATAAAGATGTGGCCCGGCGTTTGGTGGATTTTCTCTCCGGCTGCGCCTATGCGCTGGATGGGAAGATCAAAAAGGTCGCCATTTCTACCTACATTGTCACGCCCTATAATGTGGAGATCGTAGGCGATTTGGTGGAGGAACTGGAAAACAACGGGGTGTACTTCTGATCGTATGTACATCTTGGCGATTGCGCGGCAGCTGGGGAAGCCTCCGGCGGCTGCCCACGCCGCCATCGAGGGAGGGGGGCAAGCCTTTTCCTTCGGCGAGACTTTAGACAGAAAGGAAGATCCGTATCATGTTAACACCACAGGATTTGCAGCAGATATCATTTGATAAGGTGCGTTTTGGCGGCTACGATATGAAGGCCGTAGACGATCTGCTGGAACCGCTGATCCAGGATTATCTTACCTTATATAATGAAAACGCTGTGCTCAAGAGCAAAATGCGGCTTTTGGTAGATAAGCTGGAGGAGTACCGCAGCAGCGAAAACCGGGTGCAA
Source organism: uncultured Oscillospiraceae bacterium (assembly GCA_964455425.1). Classification (GTDB taxonomy): domain Bacteria; phylum Bacillota; class Clostridia; order Oscillospirales; family Oscillospiraceae; genus JAFRPC01. The sequence continues at coordinate 11,146 of CAYVWG010000003.1, forward strand.
GGCGCGGTGGAAACGGCCCGAAAAACCTGTGATGATATGGTGGCCCAGGCGGAGAAGAAGTGCGCCGCCATGCTGGCCGAAGCAGAGGAAAACGCCCGCCGCAAGAGTCAGAATGTGGATTTGGCCGTAGGCGAGGAGGAAGGCCGTCTTAGCCAGGCCCGGGCGGCAACCCTGGGCTACGTCACAGCGGTGGAAAATGAGATCAAACGGCAGATGCAGATTCTGCAAGGCCTGCGGGCAGCTTCCCAGTCCGCGGCGGAGGCTCCTGTACCCGCTGCCGAACCGGAAACGACCCAAGACAGCAGCAATATTGCCGACGAGATCGAGCAAAACGTCGAGCGGATCATGGGAGGTAAGCCGGCGGAGGATCTGGGAAAAACCAGGGTCATGCCACCGCTGCACAGCGACCGTTTTCCGGACAAATTTGCCGATCTGCAATTTGGCCGCAACTATGAGATCAATCCATAATACAAGAAACAGCGAAGAAGGGGACAGTTCATCAGGTACAGCCCCAGAGAGCTGCCGGTTGGTGCAAGGCAGCGGCAGGGCCTGTTGGCGATCACCCCTGAGCTTCTCACCCAACGGGCATGGCCCTAGTAGGCTGGGACGGGTCATGGACGTTATCCCATGAGAGTGGCTGCCTAAGCGGCAGCAATAAGAGTGGTACCGCAGAGGAAAACACCTTTGTCTCTTGCAGAGGCAGAGGTGTTTTGCTTTTTGTGGGCGTTGGCTATACTGATACTGCTTCTTCATAAAACCGTTAGGTTTTATGAAGAAGGAACCGCCTAAAGCCGCGCTTCCCTTTTGTGGCGAATCGCCACAAACGTCGTCCCATATCGTTCTTAACGCACCTACGGTGCTATGAAAAAGGTTTTCCACCTTTTTCATAAGAACGAGTATGAATTAGGGCAAAGGCCTACAAAAGACGCCTGTATGCCTCTTTGGGGCACAAAGGTGCCCTCCGGCAGGCGAACCTTTCGACTGACCATGAACCATTTTCCCTAAGAATAGGATAAGATAAAGGAGGAGATTTTATGGAATATAAAAACACCATCATTACCCCAAAAACCGGTTTTCCCATGCGGGGTAGTTTGCCCCAGCGGGAGCCTGGCATGCTGGAGGGCTGGAACAAGATCGATGTTTATGCCGAGCTGCGAAAGAAAAATGCCGGCAAGCCCAAGTTTATCCTTCATGACGGCCCTCCCTTCTCCAACGGGGATATTCACATGGGCCATGCTCTAAACAAGACGCTGAAGGATTTTATTGTCCGATCCCACGCCATGCGAGGGTACGATACCCCCTTCACCCCCGGCTGGGACAACCATGGCATGCCCATTGAATCGGCCATCATTAAGAAAAACAAGCTCAACCGCCACGCCATGTCCATTCCGGAGTTCCGGTCTGCTTGTGAGGCGTTTGCCCAGAATTTTGTTGGCCGTCAGCGGGAGGGCTTCCAGCGCCTGGGCATTTTGGCCGACTGGGAGCGCCCCTACCTGACCATGGACAAGCGCTTTGAGCAGGAGGAAGTCAAGGTCTTTGGGGAGATGTACCGCAAGGGGTATATCTATAAGGGGCTAAAGCCAGTGTACTGGTGCGCCAAGGACGAAACGGCACTGGCCGAGGCGGAGATCGAGTATCAGGATGACCCCTGTACCACCGTCTATGTCAAGTTTCCCATGGCCGATGACTTAGGCAAGCTGCCCCATGTGGATCACAGCAAGCTGTATTTTGTCATTTGGACCACCACCATCTGGACTCTGCCCGGCAACATGGCCATTTCTCTCCATCCCCGGGAGAGCTACGCCCTTGTGCAGGCGGATAACGGAGAAACCTATATCGTTGCCGAGGCGCTGGCCGATAAGGTCATGGCCGCCGGCGGGATTGAGCATTATGAAATTCAAGAAACCCATCCGGGCAGCTTCTTTGAACATATGCTGGCGAAGCATCCGTTCCTGGATAAAACCTCCCGCCTGCTCAATGCTGAGTATGTTACCATGGATTCCGGCACAGGCTGTGTCCATACCGCTCCCGGCTTTGGCGCCGACGACTACCAAACCTGCATGCGCTATGGCATGGATCTGGTTGTTCCGGTGGATGACCGGGGCCGCCACACAGACTATGCCGGCAAGTACGCCGGCATGAAAACCGAAGAATCCAACCCGGTGATTTTGGCGGATATGAAAGAAAGCGGGGCGCTGTTTGCCTCAGAAGAGATCGTCCATAGCTATCCCCACTGCTGGCGTTGTAAAAGCCCCATCATTTTCCGGGCCACGCCCCAGTGGTTCTGTTCTGTAGCGGCCTTTAAGGAGGAAGCCGTCGCCGCCTGCGACGAGGTGACGTGGTCTCCCGCCTGGGGCAAGGACCGCATTGTCAGCATGATCCAGGAGCGGGCTGACTGGTGCATTTCCCGTCAGCGCCGTTGGGGCCTGCCCATCCCGGTGTTCTATTGCCAAGAGTGCGGCAAGCCCATCTGCACCCAGGAGACGATAGAGCGGGTGTCTCAGCTCTTTGGCCAGTTTGGCTCCAACGTTTGGTTTGAAAAAACAGCGGCGGAGCTTCTGCCGGAGAACTTCACCTGCCCCCATTGCGGCGGCAAGACCTTTACCCAGGAGAGCGATACCCTAGACGGGTGGTTTGACTCCGGCTCCAGCCATATCTGCTCTTTGATGCGGGACGATCCCACCGCCTGGCCTGCGGACGTGTATCTGGAGGGAGCGGATCAGTATCGCGGCTGGTTCCAGTCCTCTCTACTCACCTCCGTTGGCGCGTTGGAGAAGGGCGCGCCCTTCAAAACCTGTCTGACCCACGGCTGGACGGTGGACGGCGAGGGTCGGGCCATGCATAAGAGCTTGGGCAATGGTATTGCCCCGGCGGAGATCATCAAGGATTTTGGCGCCGATCTGCTGCGGCTGTGGGCGGCCTCTGCCGACTATCATATGGATGTGCGGTGCTCCAAGGAGATTTTCAAGCAGCTGAGCCAGAGCTATCTAAAGTTCCGCAATACCGCCCGGTATTGTCTGGGCAATTTGGATGGCTTTGACGCCAACGATCTTGTGCCGCCGGAGGATATGTTGGAGCTGGATCGCTGGGCCATTACCCGGCTCAACCGTCTGATTGAAACAGGCTTCCGGGCCTATGACAGATATGAGTTCCACGTCCTTACCCATGCCATCAATGATTTCTGTGTGGTGGAGCTTAGCTCCTTCTATCTGGACGTCATTAAAGACCGCCTGTACTGCGAGGGGAAAAACAGCCTTAAGCGCCGCAGCGCTCAGACGGCCCTGTACCTTATCGTAGACACCCTGGCGAAGCTGTTTGCTCCTATTCTGGCCTTTACCGCCGATGAAATTTGGCAGAATATGCCCCGGCGGCGGGGAGACGATGGGCGAAACATTGTCTTTAACGACATGAACCAGCCTTTTACCGATTATGCCCTGGACGGAGACGCCATGGCCAAATGGGAGACGCTGATGGGTTTGCGCAGCGATGTCAACGCTGTGCTGGAGATTGCCCGGGCGGAAAAGCGCATCGGCAAGGCCCTGGAGGCCCAGGTGACGCTCAATGCCAAGGACGAAGCCGCCCAGGCAGCCCTGGATGCTGTATCCGGACTGGATCTGGCAGAGCTGTTTATTGTCTCCGCCTGCCAGACAGGCACGGCTGTGGCCGGCCAGACGGCGGCGGAAGGCAACGGAACCAATTTCCCCGGCCTGACCATTGCCGTGTCTGAGGCCCAAGGCGCGAAGTGCCCCCGGTGTTGGATGCACTCTACCGCCGCCAACGCCGAAGGCCTGTGCCCTCGCTGCGCCGCCGTTATTGCGGAAATGGATATCTGATCTTCCCCCTATGTAGAACCCCAAAATACGCCCATCCTCCTGTGGCGTTGTCCCGGCGTGTGGAAAACCTCTGTCCACACGTCGGGATCGTTTTTTTCGGCGGGGGCGATCCTGCCTGTACATGCTTTTCCCAGCAGACGCATATGCTGTGCCGGAGGCGATAACATGAAACAATGCAAACCGGTGATCAAGCTTGCGGTGGTGTTTGCGGCGGTGGCCGTTTTTGTCTGCGGCGTTTGGATGGTCAGCGGAAGGGGAGAGGCGCAGGCGGTAGCCGCCGGTTCCTGGGGCCTGTCCTTTCCCACGGAGGGCCAGGCACCTACCGGCAATGCTACCCAGGCAGCTTTGGCCCAGTATGATGCGGCCTATTTGGGCAATACGGAGGAAAAGGTGATCTATCTCACCTTCGATGCCGGCTATGAAAACGGCTGTACGGCGGATATATTGGATACCTTAAAAAAGCACCAGGTCAAGGCGGCGTTTTTTGTGGTGGGCAATTACATCGAGCAAAACCCGGAGCTGGTCAAGCGCATGGTGGCCGAGGGCCACACCGTAGGCAACCATACCTATCACCATTACGACATGTCCAAAATCGCGGATTTGGACAAGTTTACCGAAGAACTGACCTCTTTGGAGCAGCTGTATCAGCAGGTGGTGGGGGAGCCTATGGAAAAATACTACCGCCCGCCCCAGGGGATCTATTCCGAGGAAAATTTGCAGATGGCCCAAAAGCTTGGGTATAAAACGGTCTTTTGGAGCCTGGCCTATGTGGACTGGTACGTGGATGATCAGCCTACGGCGGAGGAGGCGTTTTCTAAGCTTATCCCCCGTATTCATAATGGAGCGGTGGTGTTGCTACACAGTACCTCCCAAACCAATCGGCAGATTTTGGATCAGCTGCTGACCCGCTGGGAGGAGTTGGGCTATCGTTTTGGCACGTTGGAGGAGCTTTTTTCCTAGGCCGGAGAAAAGCGCCTTGCCGGCTGCGGAAGCGCCCTCCGCCTATGGCCCGCCGGACAGGGCGGCAAAGCAAGATACACTGTCGATTTTTGTGCAAATTGCACAATTGGAAGAAATAACCGTGGAAAAAAGAGCGCTAAATTATCCGATTTTTCCGCCGGTTGCGGAAGAATTGTAAATTTGAAAAAAATATTAACAAATTTGAAAGTTTTATTTGAAATCTATTCGTCCATGTAGTATAATCAAATCGCGATAAAAATAGGAGGTGGCACAGTTTGGAGAATCAATACGCGATTGAAATGCTTAACATAACCAAGCGTTTCCCAGGCATCATCGCAAATGACAACATCACACTGCAGCTACGAAGAGGTGAAATCCACGCGCTCCTTGGCGAAAACGGCGCCGGCAAGTCCACCCTGATGAGTGTTCTCTTTGGCCTTTACCAGCCGGAAGAGGGCATTATCAAAAAGGATGGCCAGGTAGTCAAAATCAACGACCCTAATGACGCTAACCGCTTGGGCATCGGCATGGTTCACCAGCATTTTAAGCTGGTCGAGTGCTTTTCGGTACTCGACAACATCATTCTCGGCGTTGAGCCAAACAAGATGGGCTTTCTGCAGAAGGCTGAGGCCAAAGAAAAGGTTATGGCCCTGTCTGAACAGTATGGCCTGCATGTAGAGCCAGATGCAATCATTGAGGACATCACCGTAGGTATGCAGCAGCGTACCGAAATCCTCAAGATGCTTTACCGAGAAAATGAGGTGCTCATCTTTGACGAGCCAACTGCCGTTTTGACTCCCCAGGAAATCGAAGAGCTGATGCAGATTATGAAGAATCTGGCTGCCGAAGGCAAGTCCATTCTCTTTATCTCCCATAAGCTCAACGAGATCATGGAAGTCGCCGACCGCTGCAGCGTCCTGCGTAAGGGCAAGTACATCGGCACCGTAGACATCGCTACTACCACCAAGGAAGAACTTTCCCGCATGATGGTTGGCCGTGATGTGGAATTCGTGGTACATAAGGAGCCTGCCAAGCCCACCGATGTGGTGCTGGACGTGCAGAATATGACTGTGGCTTCCAAGCTTCATCACAACAACGCCGTTAAGGATGTTTCTTTTAAGGTGCGCCGTGGTGAAATTGTATGTATCGCCGGTATCGATGGCAACGGCCAAACAGAGCTGGTTTACGGCCTTAGCGGCCTGGAGCCTGTAACACACGGCACCATCACCATGTGTGGTGAGGACATCACCAAGATGCCCATCCGTAAGCGCTCTGTCATGGGCATGAGCCATATTCCTGAGGATCGTCATAAGCACGGTCTTGTCCTGGATTACAGTCTGGAAAACAACCTGGTGCTCCAGCGCTACTTTATGCCGGAGTTTACCAACGGCGCAGGCTTCCTGCGTAAGAAGAATATCCGTGCCTATGCTGAGCGGCTCATTGAGCAGTATGACGTCCGTTCCGGTCAGGGTCCTGTTACTTTGGCCCGTTCCATGTCCGGCGGCAACCAGCAGAAGGCAATCATCGCCCGTGAGATCGATAAGGATCCTGAGTTGCTCATCGCTGTGCAGCCCACTCGTGGTCTGGACGTTGGCGCTATCGAGTACATCCACAAGCAAATCGTTGCCGGTCGGGATAGGGGCAAGGCTGTGCTTCTGGTCTCTCTGGAGCTGGAAGAGGTGATGAGCCTGTCTGACCGCATCCTGGTGATGTATGAGGGCGAGATTGTCGGCGAGCTTGATCCCAAGCAGACGACTGTGGAAGAGCTTGGCCTCTACATGGCAGGTGCTAAGAGAATGGAGGTGCAGCCCTAATGAAAGAGAAAAGCTCCCTGTTGCGTAACGATGGAGCGCAGACCCTTCTTAGCTCCATCCTGTGTATTATTTTAGGCCTGATTATCGGTTATATCGCGCTGCTTGTCATCAACGCAGCCGGTGCCGGTGGAGCAATCAAGGCGGTTATTCTCAACTTCTTCAACCGCAGCACCGGCAGTAAACGGATGCAGTATTTTGGCAGCACCTTGGCCAAAACCGCTCCCCTGCTGTTGTGCTCACTGTCTGTTCTGTTTGCCTATAAGGTGGGCCTGTTCAACATCGGCGCCGCCGGCCAGTATGTTATCGGCGCTGCCGCCGCTTTGTACTGTGCAAACATCCTGTATCTTCCCTGGTATCTGTGCCTGATCGCGGCCATTCTTGCTGGCGCTATTTCCGGCATGATCTGCGGCGTTCTGCGTGCGTTCTGCAATGTGAACGTGGTTATTTCCGGCATCATGCTCAACTGGATCAGCCTTTATGCCACCAACCTGATACTGAAGGGTGCTATGGATCCTGCCGGTAAGGATACTTACCGTCTGGTTAAGAGATCCGCTGATTCCATCCTGCCCACCCTGGGCCTGGATAAGCTGTTTGCCAATAACCAGTATGTGACCATTGGTGTTCCCATTGCCATCATTATGGCAATCCTTGTCTGGATCATTTTGGACAAGACTATGTTTGGTTATGAGCTGAAGGCTACCGGCAACAACCTCCATGCGGCTAAGTACTGCGGCATGAAGGAGAACCGTAACATCATCCTCACCATGGTGATCGCCGGTGCTTTGGCCGCCATGGGCGCTGGCCTGTATTTCCTGGCCGACGTTGAGCAGTGGAATGTTAACTCTTCCACCGTTCCCGGCATGGGCTTTAACGGCATCGCGGCGGCCTTCCTTGGCGGCCTGAACCCCATCGGTTGTATCTTGTCTTCGTTCTTTATCCAGCATATCACCATGGGCGGCGCATATGTGGATCTGAACTCCTACTGCGCGGAGATTGCCGACTTCATTAGCTCCATCATTATCTATCTCTGCGGCTTTGTTCTGTTCTTCAAGACCTTCGTTAATAGATCCCTGGACAAGAGAGATGAGAAAAAGGCACGCGCGGCCAGTGCCGCGGCAAATAATCAAGGAGGTAACGCATAATGTTATTGTTGATTCAATATACCATCATCTTTGCCTCCGTGTTGCTGCTGGTTGCTTTAGGCGGCTGTTTCTCCGAGCACTCTGGCGTAATCAACATCGGTTTGGAAGGCATCATGGTTATTGGTGCCCTTGGCGGCGCACTGGTGATGCGCTTCCTGCCCTATGATTCCGTCACGGCTGCGGTAGGCGCACGGCTGGGTATGTTTTTCGCTGTTCTGGGCGCCAGCGTCCTGTTCGGTGTGATTTACTCCTTGCTTTTGGCCGTCGCCTGTATCAACTGTAAGGCGGATCAGACCATTGTAGGTACTGCCTTGAACCTGTTGGGTACAGCCCTGGCAACGGTTGCGGTTAAGTCCATGAACACGGCGGCGAACCCCAACGACCATTCCTCTGAAATCTCCTATATTGAGGCAAAGAAAGCGTTCTTGACCAATATCGGGAAATTTGAATTGAACTGGTTTGTTATTGTTACCGTGATTCTGCTCATTGTCTCCATTGTTCTGCTGTATAGGACGAAGTTTGGCCTTCGTCTCCGGGCTTGCGGTGAGCATCCCCAGGCAGCTGACTCTGTAGGTATCAACGTCTATAAAATGCGGTATGCCGGTGTTTTGATCTCCGGTGTGCTTGGCGGTCTGGGCGGCATCACCTATATCACGGCTGGCGTTAGTATCTGGAAATTCGAAAACGGCGTTGCCGGCTTTGGCTTCTTGGCTCTGGCTGTTATGATCTTCGGTGCTTGGGATCCTATCCGTATTGCCGGAGCTGCGTTGCTTTTCGGTTTGTTCCGTGCTTTGGGCAACACCTATAACGGTCTGCCTTTCCTTGCGGCGTTGAACATTCCCAGCGCAGTGTATAACATGCTGCCCTATATCGTCTCCCTGATTGTGCTGGCCTTCACTTCCAAGAAGTCTCGCGCACCTAAGGCAGAGGGTATTCCTTACGATAAGGGCCAGCGGTAATCCCCTGTAATTGTTTGTTGGTAATATTTGTGTACACCGGCAGGAGCTTGCTTCTGTCGGTGTACCACGGCTAGGCGAATTTTGCATAATGGAGGTACCACATGGCAGATAACATCTTGGTTCTTGGCATTGCTGGAGGCAGCGGCAGCGGAAAAACGACGCTGATGAAAAACTTAACGAAACGGTTTGAGGATAACATTAGCCTTTTGAGCCATGACAATTATTATCGTGCCCATGACGAATTGCCCTACGAGCAGCGCAGCAAGCTGAATTACGATCACCCAGACGCATTTGAAACCGAAATGATGATCGAACATCTAAAGCTGTTAAAAGCGGGAAAACCGGTGGAATGCCCTGTGTACGATTACACCATACATAACCGGGGCAACGAGGTTATCGTGGTGGAGCCAAGGAAGGTCATCATTGTAGAGGGAATCTTGATTTTTGAAAACAAGACCCTGTGTGATCTGATGGACATCAAAATTTTTGTGGATACCGATGCGGATGTGCGCTTGATCCGCCGTATTCGCCGGGACGTAGCCAAGCGCGGTCGAAGCTTGGATTCTGTGCTCAACCAATACCTGGATACAGTAAAGCCCATGCATGAGCAGTTTGTGGAGCCAAGTAAAAAGAACGCTGACCTTGTGGTTCTCGAAGGCGGGAAAAACCTGGTCGCGCTGGATGTGATTATCAGCCAGATCCAAAGGCATATTGACGCCAACCCTTAACCCATGAAAAAGCGGCACCCAGGCCATGAAACGTAGGCCCTGAGGCGCCGCTTTTCTCTGCAATTTCGACCTTTTCTTTCCTGGCTTGCGGCTGCCGCGGGAGAGCGACTCTGGGGAAGAATGGTATGAAAACCTATTTCCGGGAAATACTGATAAGGGCTGTTCCAAGAAACCATACACAATACCATATCCCGTTCGCTAGGAGCTTCTCTTGTCCGCCTGCCCCAAAAATCCCTCGCTGTGCAGGGCGGTTTTTGCCGCGCCATTCGGACAGAGAAGCTTCCTGCCAATGCGGATCGGTTCTGGGGTTTTGGACAGCTGACGATCTGGACAGAGCGATTTGTCCGTAATCCCGGAGGAGCTATGCAGGGTAAAGTAGAAATCTGTGGCGTAAACACAGCAAAGCTGACGACCCTAAAGAGCAGCGAAATGGACATGCTGCTTCGAAGGGCAAAGGACGGGGACGAAGACGCCCGTCAGCGACTGATCGAAGGCAATTTGCGACTGGTACTTTCGGTGATTCAAAAGTTTTCCGGTCGGGGAGAAAATCCGGACGACCTGTTTCAAGTGGGATGCATCGGCCTGCTTAAGGCCATAGCCAATTTTGATCCCTCCAAAGAGGTAAAATTCTCCACCTACGGTGTGCCCATGATCTGCGGAGAGATCCGCCGGTATTTGCGGGATAACTCCACCATTCGCATAAGCCGCTCCATACGGGATACGGCGTATCGTGTTTTGCAGTGTAAGGAAGCCATGGTCAGCGAGCAGGGGAGAGAGCCTTCTATGGGGGAAATCGCCAAGAGAATGGATGTGCCCCTAGAGGCGGTTGTGGAGGCCATGGACGCCATTGCCGCGCCGGTTTCCTTGTATGAGCCGGTGTATACCGACGGAGGCGATCCGCTGACGGTAATGGATCAAGTGCGGGATAATCGCAACACCGATGAGCGCTGGCTGGAGCACATTGCGCTTAGTGACGCCGTGGCCAAGCTCGGCCAGCGGGAGCAGCACATTCTGGCGCTGCGGTTTAACGACGGCAAAACGCAAGTGGAGGTGGCAGAAGAGATCGGCATTTCCCAGGCCCAGGTTTCCCGTCTGGAAAAGGGTGCGTTAAAATCCATCCGCCGGGCCATTATGTCCTGACGGGTATGGTTGTGGGAGGAACATGGCTGTTTGTTCCTCCCATAACCATCTGTGGAAAAGGGCCATAAGCTTTGGAGCGCGCCCTGGGAGAATCCTCCTGGCATAAGGCATAGTCCCGCAAGGATCTGCATATGCTTGGCTGAGGTGATTGGCCATGCTGACACGATTTTCTGAGTTCCGTATGAAAGAAGTCGTCAATGTGGCGGACGGATGCCGCATTGGCTACATCAGTGATATTGAGATCTGCCTGCCGGAGGGGCAGATCACCGCCTTGATCGTGCCCGGGCCGTTCAAGTGGCTGGGCTGCATCTGCAGGGAGGCGGATTTTGTCATACCTTGGCGCAATATCAAGCGTATTGGCAAGGATATTATTCTTGTTGAGGTAGAACGGGAGAAGGTTCGTCTGCCCCGGGAGAAAAAATTTCCCTTTTAACAAAAAAATCCCGGTTTTCCCCTTGCAAAATGGGACATAATCTTGTATAATACACCAACATGGGCAGCGCCAATGAAACCATGGGCCTTGCCTATGAAACCAAACTCACACACCCGATGATCTGCTTCCGTGTGCCTTTTTGGTCGGCGGCAGAGATGATTGGGGTGGAGGAAACAACAAAAGGAGAAACAAAAAATGGCAGTAGTATCCATGAAGCAGCTGCTGGAAGCTGGCGTGCACTTTGGCCACCAGACCAGACGCTGGAACCCCAAAATGGCCCAGTACATCTACACGGAGAGAAATGGGATCTATATCATTGATCTGCAAAAGACCGTGAAGAAGCTGGAAGAGGCCTATTCCTTCGTTCGCGGCTTGGCCGAGAACGGTGAGAACATCCTCTTTGTGGGCACCAAGAAGCAGGCCCAAGACGCTATCCGTGAGGAAGCGGAGAAGGCTGGCCAGTATTATGTAAACGCACGTTGGCTGGGCGGTATGCTCACCAACTTCAAAACCATGCGAACCCGGATCGACCGTCTGGCTCAGCTGCGGAAGATGGAAGAGGATGGTACCTTTGCCATGCTGCCCAAGAAGGAAGTCATCAAGCACCAGGGCGAAATCGCCAAGCTGGAAAAGTACCTGGGCGGCGTGAAGGAAATGAAGAAGATCCCCGGCGCCCTATTTATCGTCGACCCGCGGAAAGAGCGCAATGCCATTGCTGAGGCCCGCAAGCTCCGCATCCCTGTTGTGGCTATCGTGGATACCAACTGTGATCCCGATGAGGTGGACTATGTGATCCCTGGCAACGATGATGCCATCCGTGCCATCCGTCTGATTGCCTCCACCATGGCCAATGCCGTGATCGAGGGCCGCCAGGGCGAGCAGCAGGAGCAGGCTCCTGAGGCTACCGAGACTGCACCTGCGGAATTCGTACAGGAGGATTGAACGATATGGCATTTACAGCAAGCGATGTAAAGACGCTTCGTGAAAGAACAAATGTAGGCATGATGGACTGCAAAAAGGCCCTGACAGAGTGCAATGGCGACATGGACAAGGCCATTGAGTGGCTCCGGGAGAAGGGCCTGGCCAAGGCGGCAAAGAAGTCTGGCAGAATCGCCGCTGAGGGCATGGCTTATGCCACCGTGGAAAATGGCGTGGGCGTTGTGGTTGAGGTGAACGCGGAGACCGACTTTGCCTCTAAGGCCCCGGTGTTTGTGGACTTTGTTAAAGATGTAGCTAAGGCGGTTGCCGAAAGCGCCCCTGCGGATATGGACGCGCTGAAGGCCAGCAAGTATCCTGGCTCTGACCTGACGGTGGGCGAGATGATTCCTGAGAAGGTCATGGTCATCGGCGAGAACCTGCAGATTCGCCGTTTTGCCCGTTTTGCGGATCATACCAGCGTGGCCTATGTCCATGCCGGCGGTAAGATCGGCGTTTTGGTGAACTTGGAGGTTTCCGAGGGGATCGACGCTACTCAGATCGGTAAAGACGTGGCTATGCAGATTGCGGCCCTGAACCCCCGCTTCTGGGATAAGAGCGATGTTACTGAGGACGTCATTGAGGAAGAGAAGAAGATTCTGGTTGCCCAGATGGACAACGATCCGAAGATGGCATCCAAGCCTGAGCAGGTGAAGGAAAAGATTGCCGCTGGTAAGCTCAATAAGTTCTATGAGGAAAACTGCCTGCTGCAGCAGTCCTTTGTCAAGGATGGCAGCATGTCTGTGGAGCAGTATATCAACTCTTCTGCCAAGGCTCTGGGGGGTACGGTGAAGTTTGTCGATGCCGTGCGCTTTGAAAAGGGCGAAGGCATCGAAAAGAAGCAGGAGGACTTTGCCGCTGAGGTGGCTGCCCAGATGAACATGGGGAAGTAAACGCTTCCTACAATATTTTCAAAGAAAACCGCTCCGCCGACAACTGCCGGCGGAGCGCTTCCTGTTTGTGGCGAATCGCCACAAACGGCGTCCCATACAGTTCTTAACGCACCGGCGGTGCGATAAAACGGTGTTCAACCTTTTTTATAAGAACGAGTATTATACAAGCTTAAGCGCGCCTGCGCCGCGATCCAAAGGAGCCTTGATCATCACGCTGTATTGAAATTTATGATGAAATCATCCACATTGGCGCTGTAACAATTGTATTGCCCCAGATAGGGAGAATAGGTTTTGACGGTTAGTGTTTTTGCGGCTTCGTCAATGGTAAGCAGCCGTAAAAACCCGCTGCCGCCTTTGGTTTCCGCCTGATAGTCTGCAATGAGCTGGTATACTGTGCGTTTTTCTGTGCCGTCCTGATCGCTGCCGATTTCCGTGGCAATCATCCCCGCCGTGTGATTGTGCCCGCAAAGCACCAGACGTACATTGGGGTTGGGTTCTACAAGCCGGGAAAAAATGGTTTCCCCATTGCCGCTGAGGGTTAGATCGGCGCGCATATAATCATGGGTGGCTACGATGGCGATACGATCGGCGTATTGCTGGAGAATGGTGTTGCCCCAGTTTAGGGCAGCGTCATCCGGCTCCCAGCACAGGGCGAGAATCACATAGTTCCAGCTTTCCCCATCCAGCAGCAGAGCCATGGCCTGGCCCCGGCCATCCCGTAAGATCGCGCCGGAAAATGTGTTGTTGCCATAGGTGTCAAAGGCTTGGCGGTAGGCGGTAAAATCTCGCCGGTAAAACTGTACATCGTGGTTGCCGGCGAGAATGGCGCAGGGCAGACGATCCTCCAGCACAGCCATGGCGGCTGTGGCGTTTTTCCACTGGCGGTTGTCGCTGCCGTCGTTGGTAATGTCTCCGGTGTGGATCACCGCCTTGATGTTTTGCGCCTCTTGTTGATCGGCGATCCACCGGGTCATGTTCTGGTAGATCTCCGGATAGGACTCGCTGTAAATTTGGGTGTCGGTGATCCAGGCCAGGCAATAGGGCGATCCGGATACCGCAGCGTTCAAATTGACCTTGCCGCAGCCGATGAAAGAAAGCAGCAAGGCGGTTAGACAAACCCAGCGGAGCAGACGATTTCGGTACCTCATGGCGTATCCCGCCTTTTCTGATGTAGGATCCGCTTGTTCAGCGGCAATGCCGCTGAACAGTGTAACGTGTCCGTGTTGCTTCTCCCCCAAAGTCGTAGTTTAAGGAAGAGTGGTATTAGTTTTGTCTTCCTTCTTACGTTCTATTCGTTATTGGCCAAGGAGGAAAAAATAGATAAAACCGGCAACCTTCTGCGGAAGATTGCCGGTTTAGCCTGCCGACAAGGTACCCATAGGGAGTGCGAAAGCACTTTCTGTGGGGGCTTTGTCGTGATAGGACAGAGGTAAGGGGCGAAGAATAGGATGACGCACGATGGGGGGAAGAACCGGGATGAGATTGCGTTCACTAGTTTGGACGAACGGATCCCCTTGTACGGAAATGGGCAAACGGCCACATCCTTCCCATAGCCTGAAGGGAAGCCCAGCGCGGCGAGTTCGCTTTGGAAAGGAGAAGCGGTATAATGCGTGAGAGATGCCATTTAGACAAAAAATGATGTCGCGAACGCTATAACGCCCGCGACGATGTGGTGGAGACTACGGGACTCGAACCTGTGACCTCTTGCGTGTGAAGCAAGCGCTCTAACCAGCTGAGCTAAGCCTCCGTACAGGAGGTATTATAGCATACTTCCGCAAAAAATCAATAGCGAAGTTGGAATTTTGCCAAAAAACTTTTTGCGCTGGCCTGCGGCTAAATTTGTGGCCCTTCGACAGCAGGCGGCATAGGATGAGCCGGGAGGGGATGAGAATGTATGAATACTATTTTACCTTTAACGCCTTAACGGCTGCCCAAACCGCTGTGCAGGGCTTGGATCGGGCAGGGATCCCCAATACCTTGGCCCGGTCGCCTAAATTGCTGCAGGCGCGAGGTTGCGGCTACAGTGTGCAGGTTCGCTCCGGCTATTTTGGCCCAGCGAAGGATCAGCTCCAGCGCAGCGGTGTGGATTATCAGCGCATTTATTGCCGTCTGCCCAATGGGAGCTTTGAGGAGGTGGAAGAGTGATCTATTTTGACAACGGGGCCACAACGTTGCCCAAGCCTTGGAAAGTGGTAAAACAGATGGCTTGGGCATTATCCGCATGCGGTAATCCAGGCCGGGGAGGGCACCGTCAAGCCATGGCTGCGGCGGAAGCGATCTATGCCTGCCGGTGTATGGCGGCAAAGATGTTTGGGGCAAAGCCAGAGCAGGTCACCTTTACCTCCAGCGCTACCCATGGAATCAACATTGCGCTGCGTACCTTAATTGCGCCTGGCGACCGGGTGGTTACCTCTGGCTTCGAACATAACGCGGTGACCCGCACCTTGACCGCTTTGGAGGCAAAGATTGTGCCGGCAAGTACGGCAATGTTTGACGCAGAGCAAACCTATAGGGAGTTTTGCCAGGCACTGGAAGAAAAGACAAAGGCCGTGGTGGTAAACCATGTGTCCAATGTATTTGGCAGCGTGCAGCCTTTGCCGGAGATTGCCGACTTGTGCCGCCGGAAGGGGATCCCTTTGGTGGTGGACGCCGCCCAATCTGCCGGTGTGCTGCCGCTGGATCTCCAGCGCCTGGGGGAAGCCTTTATCGCTATGCCGGGGCATAAGGGGCTGTATGGCCCCCAGGGCACCGGCATTTTGCTTTCTTGCGTGCAGCCCAAGCCCTTGCTTTATGGGGGAACGGGCAGTCAATCCGCCCTGCCACTGATGCCGGATTTTTTGCCCGACAGGCTGGAGGCGGGAACACTAAACGTACCGGGTATACTGGGGTTACAGGCAGGGCTGGAATTTGTCCAGCAGGCTACGCCGGAACATATCCGCAGCCACGAGCAGCGGCTGGCCAAACGGATGGCCCAGGGGCTGGGGCAGATCCCCGGCGTGCGGGTGTTTGGCGATGGTCAGACCCAGCAGGTGGGGGTGCTGTCCTTTGTGGTGAAGGATAGGGACGGAGAAGAAGTGGCACAGGCCTTAGCCGAGCGGGAAATTGCCGTGCGGGCAGGACTTCACTGTGCGCCCTTGGCCCACCGCTCTGCCGGTACCGATCAAACCGGAACGGTGCGCGTCAGCTTTTCCGCATTCAATACCCTGGAGGAAGTGGAGCGGTTTCTTCGCTGCCTGCGGGACATTTGCCGTGGCACTGGGGAAATGTAAGAAAAGCACTTGCTATTCCGTGAGTTTTGGGGTATAATTTACCCTGTATAATGATGTACTGTAGCTGTAAAGGGGTGGCGTGATCACCTGCATGTACCGCATCGGCTTTCCCACCTTGGAGGTCGATGCGGAAGAGCAGCAAGGTACAGTGTCTCAATCGGCAGGAAAACAGGGGAGTGAACATGAAAGAAATCACCAATCTTTTTGGCAACATTAAAGACACCTTGCCTACCATAGCAATTACAGATATTATCGACATTTTGTTGGTGGCATTTGTGATTTATAAAGTGATCACCCTGATTCGGTCAACCAGTGCCGCCCGGATAGCCAAGGCCATTATTTTGCTTTTGCTGCTGACCTTGGTGACCGACTTGGTCCGGCTCAATGCCATGAAGTATCTTCTGGATAAAATCCTGGAATTGGGCTTTGTGGCGCTGGTTATCGTGTTTCAGCCGGAGCTGCGCCGGATGCTGGAGCGCCTTGGCGGCAGTTCCTTCCGCGACATTGTGGCCCGTCAAGAGCAGACCGAGGACATGGGGAAAACCATTGATGAGTGCGTAAGGGCCTGTGAGATGATGTCCAAAGAGCGGGTAGGCGCGCTGATAGCTTTTGAGCGAAAAAATTCTCTGGAGCAGACCGCCAAAGGCGGCACCGTGGTGGACGCGGAGGTATCCCAAGAGCTGATCCGCAACATTTTCTTTCCCAAGGCGGCGCTTCACGATGGCGCTATGATTATCCGGGGTACCCGGATCGTCCGTGCCGGCTGTGTGCTGCCATTGTCGGAAAATCGCAATCTTAGCTCGGATCTGGGCACTCGGCATCGGGCCGGCGTGGGGATGAGCGAGGTATCTGACGCGGTGGTGCTTATCGTGTCTGAGGAGACGGGCACCATTTCCGTAGCGGTGGATGGAATGCTCAAACGCCACTTGGCGGCGGAAACGCTGCGGAAGCTGCTGCAAAACGAGCTTATGGGCGGGGAAAAGCCTCAGATGAACTTCTTCACACGGTTAAGATCGGGGAAAAAGAAGGGGGATGGCGAAAATGGGCCAGTATAAGCACAAGATCGTCCCCATGTCGATCGCCTTGGTGCTGGCCTTGGTGCTGTGGATCTATGTGGTCACGGTCATCGCCCCGGAGGCTACGGCGACCATCTATGATGTGTCCATTGTGTTGGATGGTGAATCCAGCTTGAAGGATCGGGGCCTGATCATCACCGGCCAGCAGGAGACCGGGATCAATCTAGAAATCAATGCCAGCCGCACCACACTGAGCAAATTAAATCGCGGCAACGTTGCGGCGGTTGCGGATGTGAGTAAAATCTCCGATCCGGGGGAGTATAGCCTAAGCATTACGATCAGCCTGCCGGATACGGTAAGCAGCGCCGATGTGGATGTGGTGAAAAAAAGCGCTTCTACCATTCATATTACGGTGGCTGAGGCGGAGACAAAAACAGTGCCGATAGAACTGCAATGGACCGGCGATGTGACCAGTGGATATCAATTTGACGCGGAAAACGCGGTAGCGAATCCGGAGACAGTGACGCTCTACGGCCCCAAAACGGAGGTCGATCCGGTGGCTAAGGCGGTGGTGCTGTGTGACATTTCCGGCTTGGAAGAAACCACCCAGATGACTAAGGATTACACGTTCCAAACTGACTCCAACGAGGAGGTAGAGCTTTCCAACCTGACGGCTGTGGATGTGGAAACCATCGATGTGACGCTGCCCATCCTGCGTTATCGGGAGATCCCCCTTACGGTGGAGCTGCAAGACGGCGGCGGTGTTACCGCAAAGGACGCCACGGCGGTGATCTCCCCAGATAAAATCGCGGTTACCGGTGCTGCGGAAGTAATCGATGCTTTGCCGGATACGTTTTCTGTGGGAACCATCGATCTGGCTAAGGTGCTGGATGGGGAGCAAGTGGAGCTGCCGTTAACCTTGCCTGCCGGCGTGAACAGTGCCAGCGGAGAAAAGACGGTTACGGTGACGATGTATATCACCGGGTATACGAAGGAGATTACCACCAGCAATATTCAAGTCATCAACGTGCCGAAGGGCTATACCGCCCAGGTAACCACAAAGAGCGTTACCGTAACGCTCCGAGGGGAGCAGGAATATATTGAAGCGATTACGGAAGAGGATGTTACGGTGATCGCGGATTTAAGCAACTATGCCCAAAGCGGCGCGTTTACCGTGGAAGCGAAGGCTCAGCTGCCCGATTTCCCGGCGGCGGACGTGGTGGGCACAATAGGTGTCAGCGTGAGCTTAAAATAACGCTATGGAAAACATTGCTTTTGTGATCGGCCCGGCAGGGCCGGGCCGGGTTCGGCTTCGTATTCGCCGGGATAGTGCCTGCGGCGGCGCCTGTGCCAGCTGCGGCGGCTGCGGTGAGGCCGAACAAAGAACCTTGCTTGTGGAGGCGGATGATCCTTTGGGGGTAAAGCCCGGCGATATTGTCCGGGTAAGCAGCGGCTCCGGAACGGTGCTGGCCTTAGTTATGGTGGCGTATCTTTTGCCCGTTGTGCTGTTTTTCCTGGGCTATGCCTTGGGGCCGGCAGTCTCCTTGCCCGGTTGGTTGGGTGGCCTGTTGGGTTTTGGCCTGTCCCTGGCCGCCGTGCTTTTGGTGGATCGTCTGGTGTTGGCAAAACGGCCTGTGCGGTACACAGTTTCCGGTTTTGCCGGAGGCGATTGATATGTTTGGCTATGTTCGTCCCCTTAGGGGAGAGTTAAAAGTGGCAGATGAGCAGCGCTATCGAGCGGCTTACTGCGGCCTGTGCCGCCAGCTGGGAAAGGATTACGGCTGGATAAGTCGGTTTTATGTCAACTACGACATGACGTTTCTTTATTTTCTCTTGGCTCAGACAGAGACGGAAACGGCAAAAACAAAATGCTACTGTCCGGCCAATCCCCTTTGCCCGAAGCAGGCCTATGTTTCCAGCGGGCCGCTGGCCTTTGTGGCCGCGGTGGATGTGATTTTGTGTTACCATAAGCTTATGGATGACCTAAACGATAACCACTGGTACGCCACCATGCACCTGCGGCTGTTGGCGGGGCTTACCCGCCGAAGCTACCGCAAAGCGGCGGCGGCACTGCCGGATTTTGATGCCCTGGCCAAGCGGGAGCTTGCCCGGCAATCGAAGCTGGAGCGGGAGGGGTGCGCCAGTGTGGATGAGGCGGCAGATCCCTTTGCCCGGCTGCTGGCAGGCTGCGCCCGGTATTATACCGATTCGGCCTTGACCCGCCCCTTGGAGCAGCTGCTTTACCATGTGGGACGGTTCGTGTATTTGGTAGACGCCCTGGACGATCTGCCAAAGGATGTGCAGCAAAACCGGTATAACCCTCTTCGCTACCGCTTTTCCCTGGAAGGGGACAAGCTTTCATCGGAGGATATGTCCTATTTCCGGGCTTTGATCAACGGTTCGATCAACCTGGCCGGCGCGGCGTTGGAGCTGCTGCCGGGGCGGTCTGCCCGGCCGATTGTGGAAAACATGATTTACCTTGGCCTGCCTGCGGCGCTAAAGGGTGTGGAAAGCGGCGACTTTACCCCCAAGCTCCATGGACAGAGGACACAAAGGAGTAAACGATAAATGAGAGATCCATATGAAGTATTAGGGGTGTCCCCCACAGCCTCCGATAATGAGATCAAAGCAGCTTACCGGGAGCTTGCCAGAAAATACCACCCGGACAACTATCAAGATAATCCCCTGGCCGATTTGGCCCAGGAAAAAATGAAAGAAATCAATGAGGCCTACGCGGCCATTACCAGCAGCCGGGGCGCCGGCGGCAATACCGGCAGCGGCGGCAGCGCAGGCGGATATTCCACCGGGGGCCAAGGCAGTAGCTTTGCCCATGTGCGGAGCTTAATTAACGCCAACCGTCTGGATGAGGCGGAGCAGATGCTAAACGGCGCATCCTCCCGAGATGCGGAGTGGCACTTCCTTAAGGGAGAGATTGCCTACCGCCGGGGCTGGCTGGATCAGGCCCGGTCAAGCTACCAAACGGCCTGCAGCATGGCGCCGGGAAATATGGAGTATCAGCGGGCGCTTAGCATGGTGCAGGGGGGCCATCAAACCCCGTATCGGCAGTATGCCTACGGCCAGCGCGGCGATATGGACGCCGCCTGCGACATCTGCAACACGCTGCTTTGCCTCAATTGCCTGTGTAACGGTGGATGCCGATGAGCGCGACAAAGAAGCTGACCCTGTCCGCCGTGCTGACGGCTTTGTGCGTGGTGCTGCTGTATTTTGCCGCTGTGCTTCCGGTATCGCAGCTGGCGGTGATCGCTGCGGCGGGGCTGGTGCCGGCGGTGGCGGTGATTCACGCCGGATGCTGGTGGGGCCTGGGCGTGTATGGGGCGGCTGGTTTACTATCCCTGCTGATTTTGCCCACCAAAATGGCGGCCCTGTGGTTTTTGCTGGTTTTTGGCCATTATGGTATACTCAAAAGCTTGGTAGAACGGGTTCATGCCGTCTTCTTGACCTGGGTGCTGAAGCTGGGGGTATTCTCCCTGTGCATCGGCCTGATGTATGGCCTGTTTCGCGGCTTCTTTTTGGCGGCATTGCCCACGGCCCATCTTGCCGTCTTGTTTGGCGCTTTACTGCTGTGCTTTGTGCTGTATGACATAGCCTTTTCCGCGCTGATCTCGGTGTACAACCGACGGGTCAAGCCCCATATAATGTAAGCAGGAGGAAATTCGATTGGTTAAAAGTATGACTGGCTATGGCAGGGCCTCCCAGACACTCCACGGCAGGGAAATCACGGTGGAGATGCGGTCGGTGAACAACCGCTATTTGGACTGTACGGTAAAGCTGCCGCGGATATTTGCCTTTGCCGAAGACAGCGTGAAACAAAGAGTGAAGCAGGTGACCACCCGGGGTAAGGTAGACATCTATATTACCGTCAATACTGCGGCTAGCGATGAAACCAAAATCACCCTGAATACCGGCCTGCTGGAGGGCTATTTGTCTGCCATGAAAACCATGGTGCAAGCCTATGGGGTGCGTGACGATATCTCGGTTTCCTCTCTTTCCCGCCTGCCGGACATCTTTGTGCTGGAAAAGCCGGAAACCGATGAGGCCCAGGTGAGGGAGGACTTGCTTTCCGTAACGGATCAAGCCCTGGCTGCCTATGATCAGATGCGCAGTGTGGAAGGCCAAGCGCTGGAAAGGGACATCCGCAGCCGGGCGCAAGAGATCCTTGGCCTGGTTGCCCAGGTGGAGGCCCGCAGCCCGGTTACTGTGGCGGAATATCGAGCCAGACTTGCCGCTAAAATGCAGGAGGTATTTTCCTCCGCGTCGGTGGATGAAAGCCGGATCTTGACCGAAGCCGCTCTCTTTGCCGATAAAATCGCTGTGGATGAGGAAACTGTGCGTCTTCGCAGCCACCTTGCCCAGTTGGGTGAGCTGCTTTCCGGCACCGGGCCGGTAGGCCGTAAGCTGGATTTTCTCATGCAGGAAATGAACCGGGAGGCCAACACCATCGGCTCTAAGGGCAATGATCTGCAGCAGGCCCGCACGGTGGTGGAGATCAAGGCCGAGTTGGAAAAGATCCGGGAGCAGATGCAAAATATCGAATAGAGGCGAAGCATGAAACTAATCAACATTGGCTTTGGGAATATGGTTTCCGCCCAACGGCTGCTGACGGTGGTTAGCCCGGACTCCGCGCCCATTAAGCGATTGGTGCAGGAGGCCCGGGATCGGGGCATGGTCATTGATGCCAGCTTTGGCCGCAAAACCAAGGCGGTTTTGGTGATGGACACCGACCATGTGGTCTTGTCCGCCTTAGGGCCGGAGGTCATTGCCGCCCGGCTGGGCGAAACGGTGGAGGAAGAACATGAATAGAGGAAAAATGATTGTTATCTCTGGCCCTTCCGGCGCGGGAAAGGGTACCTTGGTAAAGCTGTTCCGGCAAAAGCACCCGGACGCATGGTTGTCTGTTTCCGCCACCACCCGGAAGGAACGCCCCGGGGAGATCGATGGGGTGCACTATCACTTCCTTTCCCAGCGGGAATTTGACGACATGGTGAAGCGGGACGAGTTTTTGGAGTATGTCCAATATAATGGGCGAAGCTATGGCACGCCCAGACTTCCTCTGGAGCGGGCCCGTGCCCAAAACCGGCCAGTGATCGTGGAGATCGAGGTTCGGGGGGCGCTGGCCATCAAGGCCCGCTGTCCGGAGGCAATTTTGGTCTTTGTGGCGGTAAACAAAATGGAGGAGCTGGAAAAAAGGCTCCGCCATCGGGGAGACACCAAGGAAGAAGACATACAAAAGCGGCTGCAAACCGCCCGCTGGGAATACGCCCAAATGGATCAATACGATTACATCGTTTGCAACGACGGCGAGGTTGCCTGCGCGGCAGAGGAGCTTTTTGCCATCTATACTGCGGAATGCTGCCGGGCAAAGTGCCGCATAGATCATATCTCACTGTAATTTAGGAGGAAAATCGTTATGCTTTATCCTGCAATGCCGGAGCTGCTGACAAAAATTGAAAGCCGTTATCTGCTGGTCAATGTGGTGGCCCGTCGAGCCAGACAAATTTCTATTGAGTCGGAAGTGGAGCATCAGCCCTTGGACGATAAGCCTGTGACGCTGGCCATCCGGGAGGTGGCAGACGGCAAACTCAAGGCCAGGGTGAAAAAAGAATATCTGCGATAATGTTGGATCAGGCAGAGGGGAGGGTCGCCGGTGATTGCTAAGGTTGCTGTAGCTGCGGCGATTTATGCCATTGATAAGCCCTATAGCTATCGCGTGCCGGCGAGCATGTCACTTCAACCGGGGATGCGGGTCATGGTTCCCTTTGGCCGGGGCAACCGGCCAACGGAGGGCGTGGTTTTGCAGCTTGTTTCCGGCGAGGAGGAAAAGCTAAAGGATATCTCCGCCTGCCTGGATGAAGAGCCGGTGCTGGATCAGGAGCTTTTGCAGCTGGCCGGGTTTTTGCGGGAGCGGTATTTCTGCACCTTCTATGAGGCCATTAAGGCCATTTTGCCTGGCGGCCTTTGGTTTTCCGCCAAGCAGACCTATACCTTGGCCAAGCCCTTGCCGGAAAATTGGCGGCAGCAGTGCTGCCAGCCCTTTGCTGTGGAGGTGGTGGAGTTCCTCAGCACTATGGGCGGCGCAGGGGATGAACGGGCATTGGCCCGGCGGTTTCCCCAGCGCCAGCAGCTCCAGGAGGCCCTGGGGCTTTTGCAGCGAAAAAAGCTCATTACCGCCGCGGCGGCTATGCAGCGCCGCAGCAAGGATAAAACGGAAAAAATTGCCGAGCTGGCCGTTACCGCGGAGGAAGCCTTGGCCTACGGGGCTACCCGGCGAAAATCCGCCCCCCTGCAGGCATCTGTGCTGGAAATGGTGGCCACCGTGGGCAGAATCAGCGTAAAGGAGCTGCTGTATTTTACCGGGGCGTCTATGGCCACGGTAAACCGTCTGTCCAACTTGGGCTATCTTTCCCTTTCCTGCCAGGAGGTGTTTCGCCGTCACCAGGCGCAGCCTGGCGGCCAAGCTGCCGGCCAAACTGACGGGTTTGTCCTAACCCCGGAGCAGGAGCAGGTATACGAAGGCCTGCGCTGCCAGATGAAGGAGGACATCCCGGGTGTGGCGCTGCTGTATGGCGTTACCGGCAGCGGCAAGACGGCCATTTATGTGCAGCTGATCCGCCAATGCCTGGCGGAGAATCAGACCGCCATGCTCCTTGTGCCGGAGATTGCTCTGACGCCCCAGCTGCTGCATTTGTTTACCGGCTGCTTTGGGGACAAGGTGGCGGTGCTCCACAGCAGCTTGGCCGTGGGGGAGCGCTACGACGAGTGGAAGCGTATCCGTCAGGGCCATGCCCAGGTGGTTTTGGGCACCCGCAGTGCGGTGTTTGCCCCGGTGCGGCATCTGGGCCTGATCCTTGTGGATGAGGAACAAGAGCATTCTTATAAATCGGAAAATTCTCCCCGCTATCACACGGCGGAGGTGGCCATATATCGGGGGGCGAAGCAAAACGCCTTGGTGCTGCTTGGCTCAGCCACGCCCAGTGTGGAGAGTATGTACCGGGCAAAGCAGGGGATCTATCGGCTGTATACCCTGCGGCAGCGCTATAATGGCCGCAGCCTGCCGCCGGTGGAGATCGTGGATATGAAGCAGCAGCTGCGGGAGGGCAATCCCGGCGCTGTAAGCTCTGTACTGCGCCAGGCGATTTTGGATCATGTGGAAAAGAAGCAAAAAACCATTTTGCTCCTTAACCGCCGGGGGGGAAGCCCCCTGACGGTGTGCGTGGACTGCGGCCAGGTGCCCCAGTGTCCCCGGTGCAGCGTGCACCTGACCTATCATTTGGCCAATGGCCGGCTGATGTGCCACTATTGCGGCTATTCTGAGCCGTATACCACCAGCTGCCCGGCCTGCGGCGGACACCGGAAGCTGACCGGCTTTGGCACCCAGCGGGTGCAGCAAGAGCTGGAAACGCTGCTGCCGGGCAGAGAAATTCTGCGGATGGACTCCGATACCGTCAGCGCTACCAACAGCCATGAAAAGCTGTTGAGCCGGTTTGCCAAGGAGGATATCCCTGTGCTGGTGGGCACCCAGATGGTGGCCAAGGGCCTGAATTTTGAGGCGGTCACCCTGGTGGGCGTGATGGACGCGGATATGTCGCTGTATGTAGATCATTACCGGGCGGCGGAAACCACCTTTTCCCTCATTACCCAGGTGGTGGGCCGGGCCGGAAGGGGAAAGACCCAAGGCCGGGCCATTGTGCAAACCATGACGCCAAAAAATCAGGTGATCACGCTGGCGGCGGCCCAGGATTACGAGCAATTTTATCAGTTGGAAATTGGGCTGCGTCAAGCCAAAGGCTGCCCGCCTTTTCGGGATCTGCTTTGCATTGGCTTTTCCGGCTTTCCGGAGCAGCAGGTGCAGCGGGCGGCGGCAGGCTTTCGGGATCGCCTGGCGGCGGCATTGGCCCAGCCGGCGTATGGCAGCCAGCAAACTACCCTTCTTGGCCCGGCGCCGGCTTCGGTGGCTAAGGTAAATAATCGCTATCGCTACCGCTTGACCCTTTGCTGCAAAAATAGCCGGGAAATTCGCCGTCTGCTGTCCGCCGCCCTTCGGGAGTTTGCCGGTCAGAAGGAAAATAAGGGCGTGGCGGCGTTTATAGATGTAAATGGATATAATTGAGGTGTAGGACAATGGCACTGAGAAATATTTTGACCATGGATAACGACGCCTTGCACAAGGTGTGCCGCCCGGTTACGGCGTTTGATGACCGGCTGGCCCTGTTGCTAGACGATATGAAGCAGACCCTGGCCAAGGCCGGCGGCGTGGGCCTGGCGGCCCCTCAGGTGGGGGTTTTGCGCCGGGTTGTGGTGGTGGACTTAGGCGAGGAAATGCTGGAGCTTGTCAACCCGGAGATTCTTTCCCAGTCTGGGGAGCAGGACGGCCTGGAGGGCTGCCTGAGCCTGCCGGAGGAGTATGGCTTGGTTGTCCGGCCCGATCATGTGGAGCTAAAGGCCCAAGACCGCAATGGACAGTGGTTTACCTGCCAGGGAGAGGAACTGATCGCCCGGTGCTTTTGCCACGAGCTGGATCATTTGGACGGCCATGTATTTACCGAGCGGGCCTATCATATGCTGACCGATGAAGAGTACGAAGAGCTTTTCGCAGAAGAAGGGAAATAACGTGAAGGTTGTGTTTATGGGCACACCGGACTTTGCTGCGACCTGTCTGAAAAGAATTTCCGGCGGGGAGTTTACCATTGTCGGTGTGTATACTAAGCCGGATACCCCCAAGAATCGGGGGATGAAATTGACTTGCTCGCCAGTAAAGCTTCTGGCCCAGGAAAAGAACTATCCGGTGTTTCAGCCCGCCACCTTTCGGGACGACCGGGTATATGAGGAGCTAAAAGCGTTGGCTCCGGATATCATTGTGGTGGTGGCTTACGGTAAGATTTTGCCGCAGCGGGTGCTGGATATCCCCCCTTTGGGCTGCATCAATATCCATGGCAGCGTGCTGCCCCAGCTTAGGGGCGCGGCGCCGGTGCAGTGGGCGGTGTTAAACGGCCTGGAGGAAACCGGCGTAACGGCCATGTATCTTAGCGCCGGTATGGACGAGGGAGACATGATCGCTGTCCGAAAGACGCCCATTTCTCCTAAGGAAAGCGCCGGCCAGCTGATGGATCGCCTTGCCGGCGTCGGGGCGGAGCTGCTGGAGGATACCCTGCGGCGGTTTGCCGCCCAAGGGAGGCTGCCAGCCCAACCCCAAGACAGCGCCCAGGCCACCTATGCGCCCATGCTGAGCAAGGAGCTTTCTCCCATCCGCTGGAGCGACCCAGTGAAGACGATCCTTTGCCAGATCCACGGCCTAAATCCTTGGCCTGTAGCCACGGCGGAGCTGGGGGGCACAAAATTTAAGATTTTTGACGGGGAACCGGCGGCCTGCGCTCCTGCCGCCCCAGGTACCCCGGTGGCCATGACCAAAAAGGGTCTGGTAGTGGCCTGCGGCGACGGCGGCTTGTGCATCACCCAGCTGCAGGCCCAGGGGGGCAAGCGGATGGCCAGCCCGGACTATTTCCGGGGCCACCCCATTGCCTTGGGAGAGTAACTCCTGTGGGAGCAAGAGACACCGCCCTCTCTGTCTTGATTGCCTGCCGACGGAAGCAGGCCTGGTCCGATGGGGCGTTAAAGGAATATATCGCCCGGGATGGGCTGGATCGCCGGGACGCGGCTTTGGCTACGCGGCTGTGCTTCGGTGTGCTGCAAAATCGGCTGTTGCTGGATGCTTGGCTTGCCCGGTTTGTCCGGGGGAAGTGCCAGCCGGTGGTGACCGATATCCTCCGCCTGGCTGTGTATCAAATCCGGCTGATGGACAAGGTGCCGCCTTCTGCGGCGGTGAACGAGGCGGTCAATCAGGCTAAGCGCCTGGCCAATCCTCAGGCAGCGAGATTGGTCAACGGGGTGCTGCGCAATATGCTTCGCCGCCCGGAAAAATTAACCCTGCCGGAGGAGCTGTCCTTGCGCTATAGCCATCCGCCCGCCCTGGTGGAGCTTTTGGCCGACAGTGTGGGCCAAGATAAGCTGGAGCCGCTGCTTGCTGCCAACAATCAAGCCCCCAATACCTGTGTGCAGGTCAACACCTGCCGGGCGGATGTCGCCCAGGTGGAGCAATCCTTGCAGAAGGATGGCCTTTGCTGCCGGCGCCTTTCTTGGCTGCCTGGCAGCCTGATGGTGGCGGGTGGCAGCATCGAGCACACCAACGCCTTTGGCCAGGGCTGGATCTATGTCCAGGATCCTGCGGCCAAGCTGGCGGTGCTGGCGGCAAAGCCCCGCCCCGGTATGCGGGTGCTGGACAGCTGCGCGGCTCCTGGGGGAAAGAGTGTTGCCGCGGCCATCGCCATGGAAGACCGGGGAGAGATCGTTTCCTGCGATATCCATCCCCATAAACTTACATTAATTGACAAAACCGCCCAGCGGATGGGGCTTTCCTGCATACATACCCAGCTGCAAAACGGCGCGCAGCTTCGGCCACAGTGGCTTGATGGCTTTGACCTGGTCATTGCCGATGTGCCCTGTTCCGGCTTGGGGGTCATCCGCAAAAAGCCGGATATTCGGTATAAGGATGTATCGGCGTTGGCTGCCCTGCCGGAAATCCAGGGGCAGATTCTTGCTTGTCAAAGCCAGTATGTCCGCCCTGGTGGAACACTGATCTACAGCACTTGCACCGTGCTGCGGCGGGAAAACCAGGAGGTGGTGGACGCCTTTTTGTCCACCCACCCTGAATTTTCCCGGGAGCCGATGGCTTTTCCGCCGGAGCTGCATCGGGAAAACCAGGGGGAGGCCACCTTGCTTCCCTGCGACCAGGACACAGACGGATTTTATATCTGCAGGCTTAGGAGGACAAGGTGAAACAAGATGTGAAATCCATGACCCTGCCGCAGATGGAGGAAGCCTTTCAGGCCCAGGGCCTGCCGGCGTACCGGGCCAAGCAGGTATATGCCTGGCTCCACCGTGGGGTCACGGCCTTTTCTCAGATGACCGATCTGCCAAAGGCGCTGAGAAGCAGCCTGGAGGAAAGCTACTTTATCACAGCGCCCCAGGTGGCGCGCAAGCAGGTTTCCCAGGCCGATGGTACCATCAAGTATCTGTGGCGTCTGGGGGATGGCAACTGTGTGGAAACTGTGCTGATGGGCTATCACCATGGCAACACCGTTTGTATTTCCTCGGAAATTGGCTGTCCTATGGGCTGCGCCTTTTGCGCTTCCACCATCGGCGGCTTGGTGCGGCGGTTGACGCCGGCGGAGATGCTGGATGAGGTACTCTTTACCCAGCTGGATTCCGGACGGGAGATCTCCAATATTGTGCTGATGGGAATTGGGGAGCCTTTGGACAACTACGACGCCGTTCGCCGGTTTTTGACGTTGGTGAATAGCCCCCAGGGCATGAACATCGGCATGCGGCATATTAGCCTGTCCACCTGCGGTTTGGTCCCCGCCATTTACCGGCTGGCGGAGGAGGGACTGCAGCTGACTTTGTCTGTGTCCCTTCACGCGCCGGAGGATGAAACCAGAAGCCGGATCATGCCTGTGAACCGGCGCTACCCGGTGGCGGAGCTTATGGCCGCTTGCCGGGCGTACTACGGGAAAACAGGGAGAAGGATCTCCTTTGAATATGCCATGATCCGGGGAGTCAACGATTCCGATCAGGCGGCCAAACAGCTGCTGACTCTGCTTCATGGTCTGCCGGCCCATGTGAATCTGATTCCGCTGAACCATGTGGAGGAAAGCCCTCTGCAGCCCAGCACCAGAGTCAGGGTGGCGGCATTTCAAAAGCTGCTGGAAAGCGGCGGGGTAACGGCAACTGTGCGCAGAACTCTAGGCAGCGACATTGACGCTTCCTGCGGTCAGCTGCGCAGAAAGTATGAACAAGACAGAAAGGAGTAGCCTATGGAAGTTTGGGCACAGACTGACCCTGGCCTCGTTCGCAAGCAAAATCAGGACTACTATCTTACTGGCCAGCTTTTCCCCGGCTGTACGGCCGCCGTGGTTTGCGATGGCATGGGCGGGGCGAAATCCGGCAATGTAGCCAGTAAGTTGGCGGCAACTGCCTTCTTTGACGAGCTTAAGCGCGCTATGCGGCCGCAAATGCGGGAGGAAAATATTGCCCAGGTCATTCAGCAGGCGGTGCACATGGCCAATTCCTCTGTGTATGAGAACGCTCAGCTCAGCGAGGATATGCAGGGCATGGGCACCACCCTTGTGGCTGTAATCGTTCAGGAACAGGTGGCTTATTTTGCCAACGTAGGCGATAGCCGGGCCTATTTTCTCAACCAAGAGGGCGTACATCAGATCACCGTAGACCATTCTTTGGTGGAAATGATGGTGCGCCGGGGGGAGTTGACCCGGGAGCAGGCCAAAACCTATCCCAGCAAAAACCTGATTACCCGGGCTGTGGGCACAGAGCCAAAGGTGGTGTGCGATTTGTTCCGTTTGCCTGTGCGACAAGGAGACTTTCTGCTTTTGTGCACCGATGGTGTGTCCAATCTTTTGGCCGACCAGGAGTTGCTTTTTGAGGTGGTGCACGGGGTGCGTAAGCAAGAATGCTGTCAGCGCCTGATCAACATTGTAAAAGAGCGGGGCGCGCCGGACAACCTTACGGCCGTGCTGCTGGCAATATAATTTGAAAGGAGAGCAAACCATGGATAAATATATTGGAAGGCTGCTGGATGGCCGGTATGAAATTCTGGAGGTTATCGGCGTAGGCGGCATGGCTGTGGTATATAAGGCCATGTGTCATCGACTCAATCGGCTGGTGGCGGTCAAGATTCTAAAAGATGAGTATTCTCGCGACGAGGAGTTCCGCCGCCGGTTCCACGGCGAATCCCAGGCGGTGGCCATGATGTCACACCCCAACATAGTCAATGTGTACGATGTGTCCAAAAGCGAAGGGGTAGACTATATTGTAATGGAGTTGATCGACGGGATCACCCTTAAGCAGTATATGGAGAAAAAGGGCGCTTTGAGTTGGCGGGAAACGCTGCACTTTTCCATGCAGATCGCCAAGGCGCTGGATCATGCCCACAGCCGAGGGATCATCCACCGGGACATCAAGCCTCACAACGTGATGATCTTGAAGGACGGCAGCGTAAAGGTGGCGGATTTTGGCATTGCCCGGGTAGCCACTGCCCAAAATACCTTAACCAAGGAGGCGCTGGGGTCGGTGCACTATATCTCCCCGGAGCAGGCCAGAGGCGGCCGGGTGGACTGTCGCACGGATATCTACTCTTTGGGTGTGGTGATGTACCAGATGCTCACCGGCAGACCGCCCTTCGATGGGGACACGCCGGTTTCCGTGGCCATTCAGCACATCAACGGCAAAGCGCCGCTGCCATCTACCATCGCGGCCAATATCCCTCTGGGGCTGGAGCAGATCACCATGCATGCCATGTGCAACGACCTTTCCAGGCGTTATGCTTCGGCGGAGGAAATGCTTCGGGATATGGAAGAGTTCCGAAAAACCCCCTCCATCCAGTTTGATTTTAGCCTGGAGCAGGAGGCGGGCCGGCCTGCCGCAGCGCCGGTGCGGCCCCAGCAGACCGCGCGTCCTCCGGTGCGCCGGGAGTCGGCGCCGGACCTACAGGAGGAAGAGGACGAACGGGACACCAGCCGCAAGCGCACCATTACCATTACCGTGGCGGTATGTGTCCTGTTGGCGGTAGTGGGCATTGGCTTTCTCATTTTTGCCCTTGCCGGCGGTGGCAAAACAGAGGACAATACGATGCCCAATTTGGTGGGCTATATTTGGGACGAGCTGGATGCGTCCAAGTATGAGAACCTAGAGCTGATTGTTGATGACGACTCCTACGAATACAACGATGACTATCCTGAGGGCGTGATCTGCCACCAGTCTGTGGAGGAAGGCACCGTGCTTCCCGAGGGAGAAAAGACCGAGGTGCGGTTAAGCATCTCCCTTGGCAAACAGACGGATACCATGCCGGATCTGGTGGGCAAGACCGCCGAGTATGCTCAGGCGTATATGAAGGCCATGACCGTGCAGATCACTTGCCTTACCGAGGAGGACTTTGACGATGAAATCAAAGAGGGCCGGGTTATCCGTACCGATCCTGCCGCTGGGGAAACCCTGACGGAGGGACAGATCGTCACCATCTATGTCAGCAAAGGCCCGGAAGAGGCGATGACCACCGTGCCCCAGGTGGAAGGCGATTCCTTAGAAACCGCCAAGGCAAAGCTTACGGCGAAGAATCTGGATTACGCTGTAAAAGAAGTGTATAACGCCGATGTGAAAGCCGGTTTGGTCATTTCCCAGGATGTGGACGCCGGCACGGAGGTACCTGAAGGCACCGTGATCAATCTGGTGGTGTCTAAGGGTAGCCAGACGGTAAAGGTGCCCAGCGTTACCGGCAAGAGCGAGTCTGCCGCTTCGGCAGCCATTACCAATCTGGGCTTGAAGGTATCCATTAAGCGGGAATACAGCAGCAGCGTGGCTGCGGGTCTGGTAATTTCTCAATCCTATGACAGCGGCACCGAGCTGGCGCCGGGCACAACCGTCACCTTGACCGTATCCGACGGCCCTGCGCCTACCGAGCCTACCGATCCACCCGCCTCCACAGACACCGAGGATTCAGGCAACACCCCCACGCCGGAAGAGTAGGCCATGGAAACAAAAGTAACCGGCAGGATCGTCCGATCCCTCAGCGGCTTTTATGACGTCACTGTGGACGGACGCAAGATCCGTTGCCGGGGCCAGGGCAAGCTGCGGCAAAACCACCTCATCCCTCTGGTGGGGGATGAGGTGGACTGCCTGGTTCAAGGGGATAAGGGCGTGATCTGCCATTTGCATCCCCGAAAAAACACCTTTCTTCGCCCGGCGGTGGCCAATTTAGACAGCCTGGTTATGCTGGCGGCGGCCACCAATCCGGTAACCGAGCCGTTTCTCATCGATCGGATTGCTGCCGTTGCCGCGGCCCAGAATGTGGAGTTTATTTTGTGCATCAATAAAACCGATATCGACCAGAGCCTTTCCCTGCAAGCCATTTATGCCCAGGTGGGCTTCCCGGTGTTTTCTGTCAGCGCGGTAACCGGCCAGGGAGTCGATGGGCTGCGCCGGCAGATTGCCGGCAAGACGGTGGCCTTTACTGGCAATTCCGGGGTGGGGAAAAGCTCCCTTCTCAATCTGCTGTGCCCCAATCTGGGGCTGCTTACCGGAGAGGTATCCCAAAAGCTGGGCCGGGGAAGACATACCACCCGGCATGTGGAGTTGTTTGCCCTGGGGCAAGATACATATGTGGCCGACACCCCCGGCTTTTCCTCCTTTGATCCCGAGCAAATGGCGCCGGTGGAAAAAGAGCAGCTGCAATATGCCTTTCCGGAGTTTGCCCCGTTTCTGGGCCAGTGCCGGTTTCGGGATTGCGCCCATCTGCGGGAGCAGGGCTGCGCTGTTCGGCAGGCGGTAGAGAAATGTCAGGTACATCCTTCACGGTATCAAAGCTATGTTCAGCTGTATGAAAGAGCGAAGGAGGTCAAGCCTTGGGAAAGAAAATCGCCCTAATTTTTGGGGCCGCCCCTCAAACAAATTGGGATTGCCTTGCGCCCTTGCGTGGGAAAGATCCTTTGGTCATCTGCGCCGATGGCGGATTAGCGGGGGCTAAGGCAGCAGGATTTTCCCCCGCCATCTATGTAGGAGACGGGGATTCCGGCGGAAAGCCTTTGCCTGCGGGAGAAAATATTTGCCTGCCGGCGGAAAAGGACGTTACCGATCTGCAGGCGGCCTACCGGTGCGCCTTGGCCCATGGGGTCAAGCAGGTGGTGTTTACCGGTTGCCTTGGCGGCAGGCAGGATCACCATATTGTCAACCTGCAGCTGCTGGCTCAGGCCCAGCAGCAGGGGATAGACGCCCAAATTTTGACCCCGGGAAACCGGGTCTGCTGTCTAGGCCCGGGGCAGTATCGAATCCTGGGCCAGGACTATAGGTATTTTTCTCTCCTGCCTTTGGACGAATGCTTGTCTTTGACCATTGCCCATGCCAAATATCCTTTGCCCCCGACTACCGTAGTCCGAGGGGATTCGCTTACCGTAAGCAACGAGCCAATGGACGGATGGGCAGAGGTGACGATCTTTTCCGGGCAAGCTTGGCTCACCCAGGCAAAATAAAGGATACTTTTGCCCACCTGACACATATGCTGTTGCAGGAGGCGATGTGCTTGCGTTGTCAAGGCTTAGGATTCTTCCTGTTGGGCGTAGGCGCGGGGCTGCTTGCAGCTTGTTTCCTCGCCGCTTGCGGGTGGAAGATCCTTTTTAGCGCTGTCGCGTTTTTCTTGGGCTGCGCTATGCTGCAGCGGCGGCGATGAAGGCGCTGCCAATGGGGAGAAGAAAAGAGATAGGAATATACGGAAATGCCAGGCAGCTTGTTTTGCCTGGCACTTCCTGTTTTTGGGGAGAATCGTTGTCTCTTCCTGCTTTTCTTCTCCACCCACAAAAAAATGTAGGTTTCTATTGAAAAGAGAACAAAAATGTTGTATCATTAGCCAGGAATCTGTAATATTGGTCTCTATGCGCTAGGGCGCTTGGCTCATTGTGTGGGAGGCAAAGGATAAGGAGTATGCACGGATGAATGAACGAAATCAATCAGCGTATCGGCGAGAGGATAACGACCAAATCAATCTGTGGCCGATTTTTGCCGCCCTGGTGCGAAAGCTTTGGCTGTTGCTTTTGGTTGCCGTAATTTGCGGCGTGGCCAGCTATACAGTGTCCAAGCTGTGGATCGCCCCTACATATTGCACCTATTTTACCCTGTATGTCAATAACTCCCCGCAGGGAGAGAATGTCAACGGAGTAAGTAAGACGGATTTGTCCGCTTCGTTAGACCTGGCCCAGACCGCTTCTGGGATCATCACCAGCAGAACGGTTCGCCAGATGGCGGCAGATGCTGTGGGCATGGAGTTAGACAAAATTATGGTCAGCACCTCCGTAAACGCGGATAGCGGCATTATAACTGTACTTGTCACCACCTATAACCAAGATATCGTGGCCGATTGTGCCGAGGCTGTGGCCGACGCCACTGCCGAGCAGGTGCAGGAAGTGATCGAAGGCAGCTTGGTGAAGCTCATCGATACCCCGGAGCGGCCCAATGCCAGCAATTCTCCCAACTGCGGTCGCAACGCGCTCATTGCCGGCGTTTTGGGACTGGTGCTTGTGGCAGCCATCATCATTGTGTGTACCTGCCTGGATGACCGTGTAAAATCCGAAACGGAGCTGGAGGACAAGTACGGTATTCCGGTGGTGGGGGTCATTCCCACAATGAGCGGCGCGGTTAAGAACAGCCGCCGGCTGATGAGAAGAAGGAGAAGCTAACTATGGATAAAGTAAATCAAAGTCAGAAGTATGAGGAGGGCACTGTAAGAAAGCCCAATCCGTACATTCTGAACAGTAAGTCTCCGTTTATTATGCGAGAGGCGTATAAGACCCTGCGTACCAATATCCAATTTTCCCTGCCGGGCAATGGCTGCAAGTGTATCGCCATTACCAGCTCGAATCGAGAAGAGGGAAAAAGTGTCAATGCCATCAACCTTGCCATTGCCTTTGGGCAAATTGGCAAAAAAGTGCTGCTCATTGATGGCGATATGCGTCTGCCTACCATTGCGGAAAAACTGAATATTGCGGACAAGCCTGGCATCAGCGATGTCCTGGCAGGGGTGGTCAGCGTAGAGACAGCGGTGCAAAAGCCGAAAACCGGCACGGTTTGTGTGTTGCCGGCAGGCAATATCCCGCCGGATCCCACATGGCTGTTGGAGTCTGAGCAGATGCATGATCTGATAAACCGCTTCCGTAAGGAATACGATCAGATCATCATAGATCTGCCGCCGGTAACCGCTGTACCCGATGCCTCTATCGTGTCCCCGTGTGTGGATGGATTCTTGTTGGTAGTGAAGCATGAAAGCTCTGCCTATAAGGACGTGTCAGAGATGATGAATAAGCTGCAATTTGTCAAAGCAAAGATCCTCGGCTTTATTTATACCGCCGCTGCCGACAACGCAAACCGCTATTATAGCCATCACCACTGATGTAAGCTAGATAGAAAGATAGGAGAAGAGAAATGCCAAGCGCTCAGGTACAAAACAAACAAATACAAGACCCTGTCCTTGACCGAAAGGAAGAACTACAGCGAAAGCGGGGATATTGGATTCTCCGTCGAGGACAGGACATCTTATTTTCTTCTTTGGCACTGATTGTGCTTGCGGTGCCTATGTTGGTTATTGCTTTGGTGATCTATATTGACGATCCAAAAGGCAGCCCTATTTTTGTCCAGGAGCGTTGTGGCAGAAACGGAAAGGTGTTTCGTTTCTATAAGTTCCGCAGCATGTGCGTTGACGCCGAGTCTAAGCTGAACAATCTGTTGGAGAAAAATGAAATGGATGGCCCGGCGTTCAAACTAAAGGATGACCCCCGTATCACCCGGGTAGGGCGTGTTTTGCGCAAAACCAGCCTGGACGAGCTGCCCCAACTGCTCAATGTATTTAAGGGAGATATGAGTATCATTGGCCCCCGGCCGCCTCTGCCCCGGGAGGTGGCCAAGTATACGCCGTACCAGCGCCAGCGGCTGTATGTGCAGCCGGGCCTTTCCTGCTATTGGCAGGTGCAGCCCAATCGGAACGACATTTCCTTTGACGAATGGGTGGAAATGGACATTCAGTACATACGGGACAGGAGCTTTCTGGTGGATTGGAAAATTACCTTTATGACCTTTAAGGCCATGCTGCGCCGTGAGGGCCGGTAGCGCGATGAGAGGAAGCGGAAACGTGAAAAAGAAAGATCAGCCGCTGCGGATCGCCATGCTGGGCCACAAGCGGGTGCCTTCAAGAGAAGGTGGCATTGAGATAGTGGTGGAAGAGTTGGCGAGCCGGATGGTGGCTGAAGGCCACAGTGTCACTTGCTACAATCGCAAAGGGCATCATGTGAGCGGTGCAGAGTTTGATGGTGAGCAGCTGTCGGAATACAAGGGAATCAAAATTAAGACCGTCCCGACGATAGAGAAAAAAGGGCTGGCGGCGATGACTTCTTCATTCTTCGCGGCAGTCAAGGCAGCGGTAGGCAGATACGATATCGTCCACATCCACGCCGAGGGCCCGGCGGCAGTGTGCTGGATACCGAAGCTGTGCGGGAAGAAGGTTGTAGTAACAATACATGGATTAGATTGGCAAAGGGAAAAATGGAAAGGCGGCTTCGGCTCTAAATACATAAAATTCGGCGAGAAGTGTGCCGTGAAATGCGCAGATGAAATTATCGTCCTGTCGAAGGGTGTACAGAAATACTTCATGGATACCTACGGCAGGAAAACTGTTTATATTCCAAACG
>CAYVWG010000004.1:0-28238 GCA_964455425.1 uncultured Oscillospiraceae bacterium
TGGTGGATGTCCTTTGCCAGCTGCGGCAGCACGGGTTGGAGCCAAAGCTGCTCCGCTTTGTCCGCCACAAGGCCCAGCATCCGGTTTGCTTGCTGCTGGTAAAAGCCACCCTGGGAGGAAAGCCCGGGCTAAGCTATCTGCCGGATCTGGTTCAATTTGAGGCAGATGGCCGCCCCACGGCGGAATACCAGCGCATATATCACCAAAAGGAGGCCAGGCCATGACCGGAACGCTGTATCTTGTCCCCACCCCGATCGGCAACCTGGGAGACATTTCCCAGCGCTGTCAAGAACTGCTCACTCAGGCAGATTTTATCGCCGCGGAGGACACACGGGTCACCCTACGGCTGCTCAACCACTTGGGGCTGAAAAAGAGCTTGGTCAGCTACCACGAGCACAACAAAAAAGAAAGCGGCCCCAAGATTTTGGCCCGGCTGATGGGAGGGGAATCCTGCGCATTGGTCACCGACGCGGGCACCCCCGCCATTTCCGATCCGGGGGAGGATCTGGTGGCCCTGTGCGCCCAGGCCGGCGTCACCGTTTGCGCCATCCCCGGCCCCTGCGCGGCGGTCACCGGCCTGAGCGCGTCTGGCCTGCCTACCCGGCGCTTTTGCTTTGAAGGCTTTTTGCCGGTCAAGGCCAAGGAGCGCGACCAACGGTTAAAGGATCTTGCCGGCGAAGAGCGCACCATGATTTTCTACGAGGCGCCCCACCGCCTGCAGGCCACCTTAGCGGCCCTGTGTCAAGCCTTTGGTACCCAGCGGCCCATTGCCCTTTGCCGGGAGCTAACCAAGCTCCATGAGCAGATCCTTCGCACCACCTTAGGCCAGGCTGTGGACTACTATGGGGAGCATGAGCCACGGGGGGAATTTGTGTTGGTGCTGGCCGGCGCGCCTCGGCAAAGGTCTACCCCTACGCTGGAAGACGCCATTGCCTGCGCCCAAGCCCTGATGGAACAGGGCCTAAGCCAAAAAGACGCCGTAAAGCAAGCTGCCAAAGACACCGGTTTTCCCAAAAACAGCCTTTATGCCGCCATGGTGAAATGACCACGGTCCTTACCCAAAACAAAAGCCGCCAGGAGCAAACCCATATCTCGGGTTGCTCCTGGCGGTTTTTTTCTGATCCGTTTCCTTTCGGCCCTCCATTACAACGCGGAGGCCACAACATAATACTCTACCTCTCCCCGGCCTGTGTCCTCCAGCTCCACGGTATATCGCACCCGAAGGAAGCCGCCGCTGTCCTCCATGTGATTTTCCAGCTTGATGGTGCAAATCGTAAGCAGCAGGCCGCCGGTACCAGCGTCGTAGAGAGATCGATTTACCAGCCCCACCTGAAACTCCATACGGGAATTCAGGGACCCTTCCCGGCTAAGGACAACCCGTTCCGGCTCGATCTCAAAGCGGGTAACCGTTCCCTCCAAGCCAGTAAGCTCGCTTTCCTCGTAGCACAAGATCAGCTTTTCCCCTTCCCGGTATAAACAGCCGGTGGTGGTCAGCTCCACAACATCCGGCTCCTGACCGCTATATTGCTGGGTGCCCCGTACGCAGATGAGCACATTGTCTTCCCTATTTTCCATCGCTTGCCTCAATTGCCAGCTGCAGCAGCTCATCCAGCAGGTGGCCAATGGGGATACCGCTGGCGGCAAACAGCTTGGGATACATAGAAATGGAGGTAAATCCCGGCAGGGTATTGATCTCATTGAACACAATTTCCTCATCCCTGTAGGTCACAAAGAAATCCACCCGGGAAAGCCCTTGGCAGCCTAGAGCCTGATAGACCTTTATCGCCGCATCCCGCACCTGCTCCGCCGCCTCATCGGAAATATGGGCGGGGATGTAGAGCTGGGCACTGTCAGAAACATATTTGGCGGTATAGTCGTAAAACTCCGCGCCGGAGGCAATTTCCCCGCAGATAGAGGCCACAGGCGTATCATTGCCCAACACGGCCACCTCTACCTCATGGCCGTCGATGAATTCCTCCACCAGCACCTTGGTGTCAAACCTAGCGGCTTCCTCCAAGGCGGACAGCAGCCCCTCCCGGTTGCGGGCCTTAGACACGCCTACGGAAGACCCTGTACCGGCAGGCTTGACAAACACCGGATAGACAAATCGTTCCTCTACCCGGGTGCAAACGGCCTCCGGCTCGTTTTTCACTTCCTGCCGGGTCACCAACTCCCAAGCTGCCTGGCGGATCCCTTCTTTATCCGCCACAAGCTTTGTCAAGCATTTATCCATGGCGGTAGCGGAAGCGGCCACCCCAGGGCCAACGCAGGCGATCCCCGCCAACTGCAGCAGGCCCTGGATGGAACCATCCTCCCCGTTTTGCCCATGGAGGACGGGAAAAACCACATCGATCCGCTCCCGCACCACACAGTCACCCTCAAAGCTCAGCAGGCCCTGGCCACGGATGGGAGAGATGGTGGCCTTTCGGTTATCCGGGCAAGACGCCCACTCGCCTGTAGGCAGCTTGCTGTAGTCGTCGCTGCCATAGAGCATCCAGCTTCCGTTTTTGGTTATGCCCAGGGCATAGACGTTATATTTCTCTCGGTCAAGCTCGCTAAGCACGGTGGCCGCCGAGCGGAGGGACACCTCATGCTCCGGCGAAATGCCACCAAAAAGAACGCAGACACTTAATTTACTCATAGTTGAAACTCCTTATCACCGCCCTGCACCGGGCCACGATTGGGCCGCTGGCGGAAAACATCGCTCCATAAATGCGGCTTTCTATATATTATGCCAAATGCTCCAGGAAAACAAGTAGAATTTTCCACAAAAAGTGACGTTTTGCTGTGGAAATTCCCGGGGGAAATGTATATAATATAGCGGAAAGGCGGTGAGGCACATGAAATTTGAGCTGACCACAAAGGAATTTCGCAGACTCCTGGATTTGGTTTACATTGGCAACTGGGTGCTCAACTCCACCCGGGGAGACGATCGCATTGCGGATTACGATCAGGTAGAAAGCAAGCTTTTCTCTCTTTGCAAGGGCACCGGCATGGACGCCTTATGCCAGTGGTGGCGGGGGCAGGCCATTCCCTCCCAAGCCTTTTGCAACGGCGGCATACAGGAAGCCATTGTGGATTATGAAGACACCGTATTTTACGACAATCTGGCGGAGGAGTTGGCCCGGCGGGACATGGGCTATCCGGAGATCACCGGAGAAAATTACGAGGCTCTCATCGCCCGGATGGAAGAATACATTGAGGAATTTGCCGCCCACGGGGCGGACAACATTGTGATAGAATCTGCCGAAACCTGATACAATTTCTCAACAAGCAGCTTTCCTTTTTGGGGAAGGCTCTGCTTTCTTCCCCATCCGGCGGGGAATACCGCTGAGAAAGCCCATAGCAAAGCCGCGCTGTGATATGCCATAGCACAGCGCGGCTTTGCTTTTACGATTCTATGGTTTTTGGGTATATCCGTGTCACTTCTCCAGCAGCAGCTCCGCGATCTGCACGGCATTGGTCGCCGCACCCTTACGGATCTGGTCGCCGCAGCACCACAGGCAGATGCCGTTATCATCGGTCAAGTCCGGGCGGATCCGGCCCACAAAGACGATGTCCTGATCGGAGGTATCCAGGGGCATGGGATACTGCTTCTTGGCCAAATCGTCCACTAAGCGGCAACCGGGTGCCTTGG
The DNA here is from genome assembly GCA_964455425.1 of uncultured Oscillospiraceae bacterium. Lineage (GTDB taxonomy): Bacteria > Bacillota > Clostridia > Oscillospirales > Oscillospiraceae > JAFRPC01. Next base: position 3,638 of record CAYVWG010000004.1, read on the forward strand.
CAATGGCCCGGCGGGCCTGCTCCACCGTCACCTTCTTGTCAAAGTGGAGGGAAACGGAGATGGAGTGGCTGCGCACCACCGGCACACGCACGCAGGTGCAGGAAACGTTCAGCTCCGGCAGATGCATGATCTTGCGGCCCTCGTTTTGCATCTTCATTTCCTCGGAGGTATAGCCCTCATACTGCTCGCCGCCGATTTGGGGGATCAGGTTATAGGCGATCTGATAAGGGAACACGGAAGGCTCCGCGGTCTTTCCCTCCTGCAGGGCAGTCACCTCATTGGCCAACTCGATAGGGCCGCCGGCGCCGGCGCCGGAAACCGCCTGATAAGTAGAGGCCACCATGCTGCGGATGGGCGACAGGGCATTAAGGGCGTTTACCGCCGTGACGGTGATGATGGTGGAACAATTGGGGTTGGCAATGATTCCCTTATGCTTCTTTACGTCCTCGGGATTGATCTCCGGCACCACCAGGGGCACATTGTCGTCCATACGGAAGGCAGAGGAGTTATCCACAAACACAGCGCCGGCCTTTACGATCGCCGGGGCGAATTTCTTGGCAATGTCATTTTCCGCCGCGCCAAGGACGATGTCGATGCCGGCAAAGGCTTCGTTGCAAGCCAGTTCGATTTGAATAGGCTTGCCATTCCACTCCACCACCTTACCGGCGCTGCGCTCGCTGGCCAGCAAATGCAGCTCGCTGATCGGGAAGTTCCGCTCCGTTAGGATCTTCATCATTTCACGGCCCACCGCGCCGGTGGCGCCCAAAATCGCAACTTTATACTTTCTCATCGTTCATTTCCTCCTTATTTTACAAAGCTATCGTACAGCACCCGGACAGTATTGGCAAAATCATGATTATCCACGCCAACGATGATGTTGACCTCCTCCGGGCCTTGAGAAATCATACGGATATTGATCCCCTGTTCGCCCAGGGCGGCAAAAATCTTGCCGGAAATGCCTGGCCGGAAGGCCATCTTACGGCCCACGGCGGCAACAACGGAAATGTTCTCCGTAACCGCCAGATTGTCCGGCTCTATGGCCTTTTGAATCTCCCCCATGATGGTATAGAGCGAGCCACCCAAGGATTTGGTGGGCACCACCAAAGACAGGCTGTCGATGCCGTTGGGGGTATATTCCACGCAAACGCCGTGTTTTTCAAAAACCTCCAAAATCTGGCGTTGGCCCCCAATGGAGGAGGAAAAGCCGTTTTTGGCCACGGTGATGATGGTGTAATCCTTCCGTCCGGCAATGCCGGTGATAAACCGCCGGTCGCCGTCCAATTCCTCGTTAGAGAAGCTTTCCATAATCACTGTGCCCGGATGGGACGGGTCGTTGGTGTTGCGGATATTGAGGGGAATGTTCTTTTCCCGCACAGGGAAAATCGTGGCCTCGTGGAGTACCTGCGCGCCAATATAGCTCAGCTCCCGCAGCTCTGTATAGGTGATGCGGGCAATCGGCTCCGGATTTTCCACGATCCGGGGATCCGCCATAAGGATGCCGGATACGTCCGTCCAGTTTTCATACACATCCGCGTCCAGCGCGGCAGCGGCCAGGGCGCCGGTGATATCCGAACCGCCACGGCTAAAGGTTTTGATGCTGCCGTCGGGCATTGCGCCGTAAAAGCCGGGGATCACCGCCTGCTGGTCGCCTACCAGCTCCTTTAGCTTGGCATAGGAGCTTTCCTTATCCACAGTAGCGTCCAGGTTAAACTTTAGCCAATCGGCGGCGTCGATAAACGCAAAGCCCAGATAATCCGCCATTAGCCGGGCGGAGAAATACTCGCCTCGGGACACCAGCTCATCCTCAGAGATCCCCTTTTGCATCTTCTCCCGCAGGGCGGCCAAATCCGACTCAATGTCGGTATCCAGCCCCAGATCCTTCTTGATCTCCAAATACCGCTGGGAAATCATGGAAAACACGCTGTCGCAAGACACACCATATTTCAGGTGGGCGTGGCACAGATACAGCAGATCGGTCAGCTTGTGATCCTCCTTAAACCGCTTACCGGCTGCGGAAACCACAACCACCCGCTGGGCCTGGTCAAACTCTACAATGGATTTCACCTTGGCGTACTGCTTGGCATCGGCCATAGAAGAGCCGCCAAATTTTAATACTTTTAACATATTCCCGCTTTCTCCTTATCGAACTGCCGCAAAAAACAGCTGGTCATCCTTTTCCTTGGCCGAACTGGCCCAAGCATGCATTTGGGCCACAGCGATGGGCCTGGTGATCACGCCGGTTTGCCAGCGCTCGATCACCTGGCTCTCCAGCCAGGGATCTGCCGCTGTGGTGCGGACATAATACTGGTTTTTCACCATGGCGTTATCCACCACGGCGGCGGTCATGGTCTTGGTGTAGAAATCCTTCACGCCGCCGGCCACATCCACCAGATCCTCCACCACATTATAGGCCGTGGGATACCGCCCGGCACCTTGGCCGTAATAGCTTTGCAGGCCGGCGTTCTCCCCCTGGAAGGAAATCAGATTGAAATTGGCCGGTACGGCCGCTTCCATCTGCCCGGCGCCTACCAAAGCAGGCTCTACAAATGCCGCCACCTTTCCCTCTCGGGAAATGGCGTTGGCCAGCAGCTTGCAGCACAGGCCGTGGGCCTTAAACTCGGCAATGTCCTCTGCCCGCACGGTGCGGATGCCAAACACCGGCACGTCCTTTTTCTCCATAAGCACGTCAAAGGCCACATTGGCGGAAATGACGCACTTGTTCTGGATATCCTTGCCGTCAATATCGGCAGAAGGATCTGCCTCGGCATAGCCCAGCTCCTGGGCCTGTTTGAGCACCTGGGCAAAGTCTGCCTTCTGCCGGTGCATGGTATCCATAATGTAATTGGTGGTGCCGTTCATAATGCCGGAAAGGGACACTATGTTGTCCACCCGCTTACAACGCTCAATGGAGGTAAGCCAGGGAATGCCGCCGCCGGCCGCCGCCGTACAGCGGAAAGCCACGTTTTTTTCCTGGGCCAGCTCGATCAGTTCCTTATAGCACTCCGCCACCAGCAGCTTGTTGGCCGTTACCACATTTTTGCCGGCCTCCAGCGCCTGCATCACAAATTGCTTTGCCGGGCGCAGGCCCCCCATCAGCTCTACCACGGTGTCGATTTCATCGTCTTCCAAAATATCACGGAAGTCTCTTGTCAAGGCAGCGGTTAATCCGGTGGGGTTTTCCAGGCAGCAAACCCGTTTGACCGTCATATCCTTACGGTTGGCCACCAAATCGTACACGCCGCCGCCGACCGTACCCAAGCCAAGCAGTCCGATTATCATACTTTTTCCTCCTGAAAAAATAAATATTTGTATTTCTGAGAAAAACACTTGCAATTCACTGAAAAACAATATATCATATGTTTATGCAAAATGCAAGAAAAAGATTGGAGAACTTTGTATGAACTACCAAAGCACACGGAGCAAAACCGAAACCGCAACCTCCACCCAGGCTGTTTTGCAAGGCCTTGCGCCGGATGGCGGCCTATACATAGTAAACAATATTGCCGCTTTGCCCTTTGATTGGCAGGCTACATTAAAGAAAACCACCTTCGGCATGGCCACGGATATCCTTTCTGTGCTGCTGCCGGATTTTCAGAACATGGACACTCTGGTGCAAAAGGCCTACACCGGCAAATTTTCCACCGATGAGCTGACCCCCTTGGTACCGGTGGGCAAGGATTTTGTGCTGGAGCTGTTTCGCGGCCCCACCTCCGCCTTTAAGGATGTGGCCCTTTCCATGCTGCCCCAACTGATCACCGCGGCCAGAGGGCAGGAGGGCATAACCGATGAAATTGTCATCCTCACCGCCACCTCCGGCGACACCGGCAAGGCCGCCATGGAGGGCTTCCATGATGTAGAAGGCACCAAGATCATTGTATTCTATCCGGCAGGCGGTGTTTCCCCTGTGCAAAAGGCGCAGATGGTCACCCAGGAGGGAAACAACGTATGCGTCTGCGCGGTGCGGGGTAATTTTGACGATGCCCAAACCGGCGTGAAAAACGCCTTTTCCGCCTGCGCCAAGGACAATTTGCTGGCAGGCAAGGGCGTCCGCCTTTCCTCTGCCAACTCCATCAACATCGGCCGCTTAGCGCCCCAGGTGGTATACTATTTCAAAGCCTATGCGGATCTGCTCAAGCGCAAAGTGATTTCTCTGGGCAACAAGGTAGACTTTGTGGTACCCACCGGCAACTTTGGCGACATCCTGGCCGGATATTTTGCCAAGCAGCTGGGGCTGCCTGTAGGCCGTCTGGTCTGCGCTTCCAACGCCAACGACGTCCTTACAGACTTTATCCGCACTGGCACCTACGATCGCCGCCGGGCGTTCCACAAGACCATTTCTCCCTCCATGGACATTCTTGTGTCCTCCAACCTGGAGCGGATGCTGTTTTTGCTGGCCGACGGGGACGAGGCCCTGGTCAGCCAGTACATGGCCCGGCTAAAGGAAGAGGGAGCCTACACCATCAGCCAGCAAATGCTGGCAAAGCTCCACGACCAATTCTGGGCAGGCTGCTGCGACGACACCGCCACCAAGGCCACCATTGGCCAGGTCTGGCAGGAAAACCGCTATCTTTGCGACACCCACACCGCCGTGGCCTGGCATGTGGCCCAGCAGTACAAGGCAGCGGAAAAGCCCACAAACCCTGTGGTGGTGCTCTCCACCGCCTCTCCCTATAAGTTCCCCGCCGCCGTGCTGGAGGCCCTGGGCGAGAGCTTTGACGGTGATGAGTTTGCCGCCATGGACGCCCTGCAGCGCATCACCGGCGTGGAGATCCCCAAGAATCTGGCCGGCCTGCAACGCAAGGCTGTCCGGCACAGCGATGTGATTGACAAGGAAGACCTGCTTTCCTATGTGCTAAACAAGGTCAGCCAGAAAAACTGGTTCTGATTCTCCCGCGTTTGCGGCAGGGCCGGTAAGGGGCTGCCGCATCCCCTCAAGGACAAACAGGAGGAAACCGCTATGGACAAAATACAGCTTGCCGTTAACGGCACCCTTATGCGGGGACTGGCGCTGGAAAAAAATCTGAAAAACGTGGGCGCTGTCTTTCTGCGGGAGACAAAAACCCAGAAAAGCTATCGTCTTTGGAGTATTCGCGACGATTATCCCGCCATGCTCCGGGTGGATCCTCAGGATCCCCGGGCCGTCACGGTGGATGTGGAGGTCTGGGAGGTGCCCATGGCCGGTTTGACCAAGGTGCTGCAGCAGGAGCCGGAGGGGCTGTCCATCGGCAAGGTCAAGCTGGAAGACGGCCAGGTCGTTCTTGGCGTGATCGGAGAACCGGAGCTGGTCAAGGGACAAAAAGAGATCTCCTCCTTTGGCGGCTGGCGCAGCTATCTGGCAAGGGGCCAGGGGCCGTCTGCCCGGTAAAATACGAAAGTACCCCCGCCCTGGCGCTGCCAGGACGGGGGTAACCTATGGAGTCTTGGTTTTTATGCCTTGCCGTTGCAGCCAAGGACGTCCACCAGCTTATGGCGAACCATTTCCTTGATGTTGTTTCTGGCGGGCTTAAGATACTGTCTGGGATCGAAATGATCGGGATGCTCGGCAAAATACTTACGGATGGTGCCGGTCATCGCCAGACGAAGATCAGAGTCGATGTTGATCTTACACACCGCAGACCGGGCCGCCTCCCGCAGCTGGTCTTCCGGAACGCCAATAGCGCCGGGCATAGCACCGCCGTAGGTGTTGATCATTTCCACAAACTCCTGGGGAACAGAGGAAGCTCCGTGGAGCACAATGGGGAAGCCAGGCAGACGCTTTTCGCACTCATGGAGCACATCAAACCGCAGCTGGGGCTTCGTGCCGGGCTTGAACTTATACGCGCCGTGGCTGGTGCCAATGGCAATGGCCAGGGAGTCGCAGCCGGTCTTGGTGACGAACTCTTCCACTTCTTCGGGGCGCGTGTAGCTGGCGCAGCCCTCTTCTACCTTAACCTCATCTTCAATACCGGCCAAGGTGCCAAGCTCCGCCTCAACCACAACGCCGTGGTCATGGGCATATTCCACCACCTTGCGAGTGATTTCGATATTTTCGGCAAAGGGCTTGGAGGAAGCCTCGATCATGACGGAGGTAAACCCGCCATCGATGCAGGACTTGCAGGTTTCAAAATCGGGGCCATGATCCAGATGCAGGGCAATAGGGATCTCCGGGCACTCCAGCACGGCAGCTTCCACCAGCTTCACCAGATAGGTGTGGTTGGCATAGGCGCGGGCGCCCTTGGACACCTGCAAGATGACAGGGGCTTTTTCTTCCCGGCAAGCTTCGGTGATGCCCTGGACGATTTCCATATTGTTCACATTGAACGCACCGATGGCATAACCGCCGTTATAGGCCTTTTTGAACATTTCAGTAGTTGTTACGAGAGGCATGGTAAACACTCCTTTTATTTGATTCATCCAACGACCGCGCAACGCTTAACGGCGAGCGCCGGCCGCTTTTTCTTTGACAGGCTTCTCGGCATCAGCCGGGGAGAAAATGCGGCGATATAATGTATAATATCCACAAAGCGGATATTATAGTATAGCGGCAAGGCGCTGCGCGGCTTGCCCGCCGCCAACAGGCAGCGGAAAACCGGCGCAGCCAGTTTTGGCTATCCTGTAACATGCATAACAGCGGTTTCCCCACGGGAAAACCGCTGCCCACCATAGGCGGGCCGGTGTGCTTTGCGCACCGATTACGGATATTATAGCATATTTTTTCGGAAATACAAGCCAATCCTTGAATTTTATTTGCCGTTTGACCCCATTTCTATGGTTTCCTGCCACAAGCTTCCCCAAAGCACCGGCTTGTTCATGTGTCCCGCCAGCTGTTTGGCCAAGGCCCGGCGCTGCTGGGTATCACACTGATTGACCAGGTACACATCCGCCAGATCCTCTGCCATCAGCAGCTTTGCCACCAACAGGGGGGTCGCCGCGTCTTGAAGCGCGCTGCCGGTAAGGTGGCAAAACCGCTCCGGCCGGTGGACGGTTTCTCCTATAGGCCGGTCAAAGCCATTTGCTCCCACCACGCAAATGACCCGGTTTACTTGTGGGGGGATCACCGGTTCATGCTCGGCATGGGCTTTTAGCGGCAAGCGCTTAGCGCCGTCTGCCTCCACCAGCACATAATCCGCCACCGCCGCCAGCTGGGCCATGGATAGGCGGCAGGGCGCAAGCTTTCCCTCAGGCAAAAGCTCCCCCACGCACACACAACCATGGCGGCTTAGGGCCTGGTCCACCTCCTCCAAGGTGGGCGAAAAAAGGCAGAAAAACACGGAGGAAGGAAACATATGGGTGGTTGTGGTCAACACCACCTTTCCCTGCCGGGAAAGCTCCCCCGCCAGGGTGTGAAGCAAGGTGGTTTTGCCCCCGCTGCCAATGATGGCCGTTACGCCCGGCTCCACGCCCAACTGCTTTGCCAGATGCATAGGTTTCCCTCCGTTTCTACAAAAAATAAACATTTCCCTTAAGACCAGCCCAAAAGGCATCTCCTTGAGGTTCGCCCAAGGGATAGGCAAAAAGGGCAAGAAGCCGCAATTTCTACGATTTCTTGCTCTTTCTTACGCGGAAAAACAATTTTCTCCCAGCCCCGCCTAGTCTTCCTTCTCTTCCTCGGAAAGCAGCCAGGCAAAGGTATCGGCAAACAGCGTCTGGCCATATTGGTTGAGGGCCGTTGTGTAGGCGCGGTAATCCTCCAGCAGACGCTTGCCCTGAGGGGTCAGCACAGCGCCGCCGCCCTTTCTGCCGCCGGTTGTGGAGAAAAGCAGGACAAAGCCCAGCTTTTTTTCCGCGTTCTTTACAATCGTCCATGCCTTGGAATAGGCCATGCCCATGGACATGGCCGCCGCCCTAAGAGAGCTGCAGGTCTGCACCCGCTCCAAAAGCGTGGCCACCCCCGGCCCAAAGCACTTTTCCTCCCGGAAAATCTGGGCCGTAATTTTGATATGGATATCACTGGACATATTCCAACCCCAGCCGCTTATACATGGTTTTCTTCACTGCCCGGAGAATATTCTCATAGCCGGTGCAGCGGCACAGATGGCCAGACAGCAGTTTACGCAGCTCCGCATCGGTATACAGCTTCCCGGTTTCCAAAATCTCTACCGAGGTCATCAAAAAGCCCGGCGTACAGAAGCCGCACTGGATCGCCGCTTCCTCCACAAACGCCTGCTGGATATCGCTGAGGGCGCCATCCGGCCCTACCAGGCTTTCCAGGGTACGCACCTTTTTCCCCTCCACCCAAACCGCCAGGTAGATGCAGGAGTTAAATGCCTCGTTGTTGATAAGCACGGTGCAGGCGCCGCACTCCCCTACCTCACAGCCTTTCTTGACGGAGGTCATGCGAAAATCATTGCGCAGCATATCCGTCAAGCTGGCCCGCACATCCACCATGCAGACGACATCCTTGCCGTTGAGGTTAAACCTTACCATCTTATATTGGTTTTCCATTACAGCGCACCTCCTGCCCGCTTTACGGATTCTATGATGCAACGTTTTGCTGACTCCACCGCCACATGCTGGCGGAAGGCTTTGGACGCGCGCCAGCTATCCCGGGGGTTGATGTCCTCCAAGACGGTTCGGGAGAACGTCTCCATATTCTCCATGGTTATCGGCTTGCCGTTGATGTAGGCCTCCGCAGAGGGCGCCCGCATGGGAATGGGGCCTGCCACGCCATAGGCCACCCGCACCCGGTCAAAAGTTTTCTTGTCCGCAGACAGCCGCACATTCACCGAACAGCCGTTGGTGGCAATGTCCAGGGCGTTGCGCATGGCGTATTTGATGTAATAGCCAAAGGTATTCTCATAGCTGGTCTTGGGAATGATCACCGCGGTTTGGATCTCCCCTTCCCGGATATCCACCACCTTGGCCTTTTTATAAAAGTCCTTAATGGGCACCTGCCGCTTGCCCTCTGGGCCGGTAAGCTCAATCACCGCTTCCCAGGCGTGAAGGGTAGAGGCGGAATCTGCGGAGGTAACACCGTTACATGTGTTGCCGCCGATGGTACCGATATTGCGGATTTGGGGGCCGCCAACCATATCCACCGCTTCCCCCAGAACGCCGATATATTTCTGAATGATCGGATCGGCGGTTATGTGAGAAAAGCTGGTCAAGCTGCCAATGCGGATATTCTCCTGCTCGTCCAGCGTCACGCCCCGCAGCTCATCGAGCATATAGATGGAGATCAGCTCCACGCCGGCCCGCCGGCCCTCGCGCATCTGCACCAGAACGTCGGAGCCGCCAGCAATCACATGGGCCTCCGGATGCGCCAAACGCAGCTGCACGGCATGGGCGACGCTTTCGGCCTCATAATAGGCTTTCATATCATACATGGCTTAGTTCTCCTTTCTCCAGGGATCGTTGATCAAGCCCTCTTCGGTAAACCGCTCGAAAAGATTCAGGGGGTTCATGGGGGATCGGTCGATGGCCACGCCGGTAGCATTGAGGACGGCGTTACGGATGGCCGGCGCCACCGGGCAGGCCGGCGGCTCACCCAGAGCTTTCGTGCCAAAGGGATTGGTTGGCTCAGCATTTTCCACAAACTGTCCCTCCAGATGGGGATGATCCATGGTGGTGGACAACTTATAGTCCAGCAGGTTATTGTTCAGCGGCCTGCCGGTTTTTTGATCCCAAAGCAGCTGCTCGCTCAGCGCAAAGCCGATCCCCATGGACATGCCGCCATGCACTTGGGCCTGAGCCAACTGGGGATTGATCAGGTTGCCGCAGTCATGAACATTGATGATTTTATCCACCGTGACCTTACACATAGGAATATCCACCGTGACCTCGGCGCAGCAGCAGCCAAAGGAATAGGCGTTATTGCGGATCTGATAGGTAGACTCGGCAGTAAGATGCACGCTGTGGGTCAGGCTGTAAAAGGCCTCGGTGGCCAGCTCCTTCAGGCTGCGCAACACCCGGCCATCGTTGATACGGACGATGTTGCTGTCTTCGATCTTGATATTTTCATAGGCCTGGCGGGTGATCTCACTGGCATAGCGAAGGATCTTTTCTCGCAATATCCGGGCCGTTTGGGTGATGGAGAATCCTACCACATAGGTCTGGCGGGAGGCATAGGCGCCTAGGCCGAAGGGCGTAACATCGGTGTCTTGGTTGGAAACCACATGGACATCGGTGTAGTCCTTAAGGCCGATGGCGTCCGCCGCCATTTGGGCGTAGGCCGTGTCGGCGCCCTGGCCGATCTCTGTTTCGCCTACCTGCAGCTGGATGGAGCCATCCTGATTGAGCACCATGCGGCAGGAGGAATGCTCCAGGGAAATGGGCCACACAGCGGTATTGTACCAAAACGGCGCAATACCGATGCCCTTGCGGATGGGGCCAGTTTGATGCTTATATTCCTCGTGCTTGCGCTCGTAATCCATATAGGCCACGGCCTTATCCAGGCACTGATTGTAGCTGTCAAAATAATTCTCGTTCTTGCTGAAAGGATCCACATAGCCCACCGGCATCAGGTGATCCCGGCGAAACTGCAGGGAATCCACGCCCAGGACGGTACATACATCCTCAATATGACACTCCCCCGCCCACATGGCCTGGGGAATACCGTAGCCCCGCATAGCGCCGGCGGTGGATTTATTGGTGTAAACGGTATAGGCGTCCCCCTCCACATTGGGACAGGGATACATCTGGGGGAACGCGCTCAGACCCTTTGCCACGATGGAGTGGCCGTGGGAAGCATAGGCCCCTTGATCTGAGAACATCTCCACCTTACGGGCCACGAAGGTGCCGTCTTTCCGCAGCCAGGAGATAATATGGGTACGGATGGCATGGCGGACACGGTTGGACACAAAGGTATCCTCCCGGGGAACATCCAGCTTCACCAGCCGGCCGCCCAGCTGCATAGACAGCCAAGCCACCAGAGGCTCATACAGGGTATCCTGCTTATTGCCGAATCCGCCGCCAATATAGGGCTTGATGATGCGCACCCGACCCCAGTCGATGCCCAAGGCCTGACCTACGGTACGGCGGACAATATGGGGGATCTGGGTGGAGGAAACCACAACGATTTTCCCCGCCTCTTCATAGGCATAGGCCACATGATTTTCAATATGACAGTGCTGTACGGTGGAGGTATTGTACCACTTGTCTACACAGATCAGCCCCGGCTCTTGAATGGCCTCGGCGTAGTTGCCGTTGCGGATCTGGGTGTGCTTGAGGATATTGTTGGGATACCGATTATGTATACGAGGTTGGCCGTCTTCCATGGCCTTTTGCACGTCCAGTACAAAGGGCAGCTCTTCATATTCCACCTTGACCTTGGCCGCCGCCTGCGCGGCCGCCACCTCATTTTCCGCCACAACGGCAGCCACATCATCGCCATAATACCGCACGTGGCGGTTGAGCAGCCGCCGGTCAGCCACGTCCTGATGGGCTTCCTCCACCGACCAAGGGTGGCCTGCTGTGGGAAAACGGATATCCGGCACGTCAAAGCAGGTAAAGATCTTCACCACGCCGGGAACCTTTTCCGCCGCGGAAATATCCACCTTCTGCACATACCCATGGGCGATGGTAGAGCGCACCACCCGCACCACCATAGCGCTTTTGTCGCAAAGGTCGTCGGTATATTTGGCCCTGCCGGTGGCCTTATCATAAGCATCTACACGGGCTACGCTTTTTCCCACATTACTCATAGACTGACTCCTCCCGTCCCACTGTGCCGGCCAATGCCCCAGCACGGTTTGATTTACATGATTATAGCATAGCTGCAAGGCGCTACGCGGCTTGCTCGCCGCCAATAGGCGGCGGAAAACCGGCGCAGCCTGTTTTGGCTATCCTGTAACATTCACAACAGCAGCTTCCCCACGGGGAAACTGCTGCCCGCCATAGGCGAGCCGGTGCGCTTTGCGCACTGCTTATGAATATTATAGCACACAAGTTTCTGTTCGAAAAGACATTTCGTTATTTTATCGAAAAAATAACGATAAAGAAATTGGCCTTCCCGTTGACAGAAAACCGTCTTTTCCGCTATACTATATTTGCCGTGTTGTCGGTTGGCGCAGTTCTTTTGTCCCCTTTTGGCGGGACGCAAACCGCCGAGCCAGGGCCGGCGCAAAGGAGAAGGTATATGAACATTGGATGTGTGGTTATGGCCGCCGGCAACAGCAAACGCTTTGCCGCCAACAAGCTTTCCGCCGATTTTTCCGGCCGTCCGCTGATCCGCTGGGCGTTGGAGGCGGTACCCGCCGGCCTGCAAACGGTGGTGGTCACCCAATATCCCGAAATTGCCGCTTTGGCCGAAAGCTACGGCTTTCGCTGCTTGATCAATAAACATCCTGACCGGGGCCAGGGCTATACCATCCGCCTGGGCACCGCCTGTTTACAAGGCTGTGACGGCATCCTTTACATGGTCGCCGACCAGCCCATGCTCCGCCGACGCTCCGCCCAGGCGGTGATCGAGCTTTGGCGGCAGCACCCAGAGCATATTGTGTGCTTAAGCCACAAGGGCAAGCGGGGCAACCCCTGTATCTTCCCCGCCGCCTGCTTTGCGGAGCTTATGGCCCTGGAGGGAGACGTAGGCGGCAATGTGGTCATCCGCCGCCACGCAGACAAGCTTTTGCTGGTAGAGGCGCCGGAAGATGAGCTGTCCGATGTGGACACGCCCCAGGCCCTGGCGTTTTTACAGCAAAGGGCAGACCAATAAAAGGAAGATCCTCATGTCCTATGTAATTGCTTCGGATATCCACGGCAGCGCCTATTTTTGCCGCCAGCTGCTGGCGGCCTACGCCCAAGAGCAGGCCCAGGGGCTGATCCTTTTGGGCGATATCCTCTATCACGGCCCAAGAAACGACCTGCCCCAAGGCTACGCGCCCAAGGAGGTCATTGCCATGCTCAACGCCTGGAAGGAGCAGATCCTCTGCGTAAGGGGCAACTGCGACGCCGAGGTAGATCAAATGGTGCTGGATTTTGACCTTATGACGCCCCACCGCCTGGTGGAGCTTTGCCGCCACAAGGTTTTGCTGACCCATGGCCACCACTGTAACATCTCCGCACCCCCTGCCCCTTCCCTTGTCCAGGATGCCCAGGCGGTGCTTTACGGCCATACCCACGTCCCCCTGGGGCAATGGAAGGATGGGTTATGGTATCTCAACCCCGGCTCGGTGTCCATCCCCAAGGAGGGCAGCCACCACGGCTATATGCTGCTGGAGGAGGAAACGGTCTTTTGGAAGGATCTCTCCGGGCGGCTGATCCGGCAGGAGCCATGGCCGGAGAGAAAATAACGGTCTTTTTCCGTTTTGGACAAAAAAGTAGTTCCCAATTGGGCAAAAAAGCGTTATAATATAGGGTATCCTATACGGGGTGGGAGGCTGCTATGGAACTGGATCGTCTGCTGGGAAATGAAGCGCTAAAGGAAAAGCTTGCCCCGTGTTTTGCTCATAACCGGCTGTCCCACAGCTATTTGCTCACCGGGCCGGAAGGCTCCGGCAAGCACACCCTGGCCACCATTTTGGCCGCCGCCATGGAATGTACCGGCAGCGCCCGTCCCTGCGGAAAATGTCCCCAGTGCCGGAAGGTGTTTGCCGGGGTGCATCCGGATGTGATCACCGTGGACGATACGGCCCACAAAACCGTCACCGTGGGGGTGGTACGCGCCGCCCGGCAAGATCTGTATATCCGTCCCAACGAAGGGCGGCGAAAGGTCTATCTCTATCCCCGGGCCAAGGATCTAGGCCCCGCCGGGGAAAACGCTTTACTCAAGGTGATGGAAGAGCCGCCGGAATACGGCGCTTACCTTCTGCTGGCGGAAACGCCCCAGCAGCTTTTGCCCACCATCCGCTCCCGGTGCGTAAACCTCCAGCTTTCCCCGCTTGGGCAGGATGTGTGCGTTCGTGCCCTAAAGGAGAAATTCCCCCAAGCTTCTTCGGCGGCCTGTCAGGCCGCTTGGGCGGCTAGCGGCGGATTTTTAGGGCAGGCCATCTCGATTTTCCAACAGGGCGCCGTGCTTTTGCCCCAAAGCCTTACCTTTGCTCAGGCCTACGCCGCCGGGGACAGCCTAGGGCTGACCAAGCTGCTGGTTTCTATGGAAAAGCTAAAACGGGATGCTCTGGAAGCCCTTTTGCGGCAGTGGCAGCTGCTGCTTGCTGCGGCCCTGCAAGCCCAGGCCGGTATGCCCTGTCCGTATCCGGAAGCCGGGGCCATTGCCCAACGCCGGGCAGGAGCGGAGCTGCTCCAAGCCGTCCAACACCTGGATCGTGCCCAGCGGCTGTGCCAAACCAATGTAGCCACCGGCGCCCTCTGCGGTTGGCTGCAGGTACAGCTTATATCATCAACGAGGAGAACATCATGAACGAAAACAACCAAACCCCAGAAGCCGTCCAGCAGGGAACAACCGCCTTGCCGGAGCAGGTCACGGTGTGCGACATACAATTTCGCAGCGAATGCAAGGTATATTATTTTGATCCGGGCGAACTTACCATCCATGCCGGAGACCATGTGATCATCGACACCGCCCGGGGGCCGGAGTATGGCCGCTGCTCTACCGGCAACCATCTGGTGAAGCAAAGCGATGTGGTGCAGCCCCTGCGCAAGGTAATCCGTCTGGCCACACCGAAAGACGACAAAATCAATGAAAGCAACCAAGCGCTGGAAAAGAAAGCCTATGGCATTTGCCTGCAAAAAATCGCGGATCTTGGGCTGGACATGCAGCTGGTGTCCGCCGAGTGCGCCTTTGACGGCAGCAAGCTGCTGTTTTTCTTCACCGCTGATGGCCGGATCGATTTCCGGGAGCTGGTAAAAAATCTTGCCGCCATTTTCCGCACCCGCATCGAGCTTCGGCAGATCGGCGTGCGGGACAAGGCAAAAATGATCGGCGGCCTTGGCATTTGCGGCAGGCCCTTTTGCTGCGCCCAGTTTTTATCCGACTTTCAGCCGGTGTCCATCAAAATGGCCAAAACCCAAAATCTCAGCCTCAACCCCACAAAAATCTCCGGTACCTGCGGCCGGTTGATGTGCTGCCTGAAATATGAGCAGGAAGCCTATGAAGAGCTGCTGAAAACCAGTCCCAAGGCGGAATCCTTTGTAGACACCCCCGATGGCCGCGGCACGGTCACCGATGTGAACCTTATGCGCCAGAGCGTAAAGGTGCGGATGGAAAAGGATCCGGAGGAAGTGCACACCTACCGCAACTGCGACATTTGCGTGCTGCGCAATGGCAAGGCAAAGAAAACCGACCCGCCCATTCCCGAGGATCTGGCGCCGATCTCCGGCAATTTGACCAAGACGGTGCAAGACAGCTTTCCGCGCTTTTCCCGGCGGGCCGCGCCGTCGGCCCCTGTAACCGCTCCGCTGACCACAGACCCGGAGGCCACCACAGCAAAAGAGGACAAAAAGCCTGCCCGCAGCCGGAATACCTTTCGCAACACGACCTATCGTAACCCTGCGCCCAGCGGCGGCAAGGACAGCGGCAAGCCCCAGCAATCCCATGACTACCGCCGCAAATCCACCGCCCAAGGGAAAAAGCCCACCTCTCCCCAAGAGGGTCAGGCGGCAGCCCCCGGGCCAAACAGCAAATACAAAAAACGCCACGGCGGCTCCCGCTACCGTGGCGGCAAGAAAAACCAAAAGCCGGAGAGCGGCAGCTGAGCCAATTGGCCTTCTTGCCAACGTTTTCTCAAGAAGGCGCTGCCTGTTGGCGCTGCCCGTTTGTCCCCTTGGGGTGCAAACGCCGTTTCAAAGGAGCCGCAAAAAACTGCCCTCCTTCGGTTGGACGCTTTTTCTTATATTTCCCACAAGGGGCCAGAACGAAACGCTCGTTCTGGCCCCTTGTAGTTGTCCAAAAATGCGGCCGCCTTTTTGGGTCTAAGCATCGGCCCGCCCCGGCACGCAGGCCCAAAGGCAGATTCTCCGGCGCGCATATGGGCCGGAAAAAACGGATATTGGCTTGGCGGTGTGCGCCCTAGGCATTGTGCAAGGTCTTGGCTCAGCCGTCGTCCCTTTGGGGCGCAGCAGCCATCCCACAGGCGCTTCACCGTTTCCCATACCCCTTCTTTGGGAAGATCCGGATCATTCGGGAAAGCTGTTGGTATCCAAAAGAATTTCTTCTCCGCTGGGCAGGCAGATGGCAAACTGTCCGCCTTGGGCGGAAAACCGGGCCTGGCCACCGCCGGGAAACTGTTGTCCCCCTGCGCCTGACTGCGCCAAAAGCTCCAGGGGAACAAGGCCGATGGCGCCGCTGTCCACCCCATAGCCCCGGCGCTGGTTATCCTCGTAATAGCCGTCGCCCTCCGCTGTGTGGGCAACGGCAAACTGCCAGCCATTGGGCATGGTAAACACGCCGTCGGCGTATCGCTGGCCACCCCAGACCGTGTGATATAGCTCCCGATCTAAGGCATAGCAGAGATCTCCCAAATAAAAGCCCTTTTCAGAGGAAATCTGTGCTTCTACGGGCGTATTCATAACAACTCCTCCTTTACAACTGCTCCTGGCGGTGGCGGATAAGCTCCGCCGCCACGCTAATGGCGATTTCCTGTGGCGTTTGGGCCAGGATATTCAGCCCAATAGGCGCGTGCACCCGCTGCAGCTCCTTTTCCGGTATGCCCTCCTGCGCCAGCTTGGCGAAAATCGCCGCGAATTTCTTGCGGCTGCCAATGCAGCCGATATAGGTGGCCTGGGTACGCAAAGCCTGGGCCAAAACGGCATAATCCCCCTGGTGGCCTGAGGTCATGATCACCACATAGTCTTGGGGGCAAACGGTCACCTTGTCCCCAATGTGGGCAAAGTCCCCATAGATCACCTGATCCGCTTTGGGGAAGTTTTCCGGCCGGGCAAATTCCTTGCGGTCATCAAACATCGTTACGCGAAAATCCACATAGTGCAGCACCGGAACCAGGGCCTTGCCCACATGTCCGCCGCCAAATATGTACACCCGGCCCTTGCGCGCCACCGGTTCCACCAGCACCAGAGGATCCCCCCTTTGCAGCACCGGCCTGGTGGCAAACAGTTCCTGCCGGTCTGTGGGGATCTCCCGCTCCCCATACACCGCAAACTCCACCACCTGGCTTTGGGAAATGGCCGTCAGCAGCCAGGCGTTTTCCTCCTTTTGCAAGGCCCGCCGCAGCTTTTCCAGGGTGGCAACGCCCGGCCCGTCCTCTGGGCAAAAGCACTGGTAATACACCGTAACCGTGCCACCGCAGGCCATGCCTACACTGTAGATGGGATCAGGCGTAAGATCAAAGCTCCGAAGCTTAGATTCCCCCGTTTCCAGCAGCTCCACAGCCTGCTGAATCGACAGCCACTCCGCCTGTCCGCCGCCGATGGTGCCCATAGTGCTCCCGTCGGCAAAAACCGCCATTTTTGCGCCCTCTCCCCGGGGCGCAGAGCCGGAGCTAGCCAAAATGCTGCACAGCACCACCCGCTCCCCTTGGCGCAGGCAGGCAAGCATTTTCTCCACAAGCGCTTTCATGGGTCAATTCCTCCTTTTGTACTTTGCCGCCTCCTGACACACCACATCGGCCAGCAAGAGCACGGCAACCAGATTGGGCAAGGCCATAAGGCCATTGCAGATGTTGGCCAGCGTCCAAACCGACGACACGGACAGGAAGGGGGCCAAAAACACCGACAGCACATACAGCCGCTGATACCAATTGAGCAGCCGGGAGCTGGAGGAAAGGTAGCCCAGGCACTGGGTGCCATAATAATTCCAGCCCACCACAGTGGTCAGCGCAAACAAGGTCAGGCAAACCAGCACAAACCCCTGGCAAATCAGCCGGGGCAGGCCCATGCCGAGAGAAAAGGCCTCCATGGTGATGGCCGTTCCCTCCAGGCCGCTTTGGGTGGTGCCGGTTACCAGCACCACCAGCCCCGTCATAGTGCACACCACAACGGTGTCAAAAAAGCCGGCCACCATGCCCATCAGGCCTTGCTCCTCCGGGCTGTCGGTTTGGGCGGCAGCGGCGGCAATCGGCCCAGAGCCTAATCCCGCCTCGTTGGAAAACACGCCCCGGGATATGCCCGCGCCAGCCACCGCCATTACGCCCCCCAAAGCGCCGCCGCCTACAGACGGCGCGGAAAAGGCGCAGGAAAATACCTGGCCAAGAACCTGGCCCAGAGCATGACCATGGGTCAGCAAAATCCACAAGCTGCCCAGCACATACAGGCCTCCCATAAGGGGCACCACCACCGTGGACACCCCGGAGATCCGCTCTACCCCGCCGGCAATGATCCGCCAGGTCAGCACCGCCAGCACCGCCGCCAAAATCAGGGTGATCCAGCTTACGCTGCGACCAAACAGGGAAAAGGTCAGCCAACTGCCCAGACCATTGGTCAAAAGCACATAGTCCAGGCCGGCGGTAATGCTGTTCATCTGCACAAAGGTGCCCACGCCGCACAGGCCGGCAAAGGCCCCAAAAAAGGCAAAGGTCTTGGCCAAAGGCTTCCACCGGCTGCCAAGACCCTTTTCCATATACCGAAACGGCCCGCCGGAGTAGGCGCCGTCAGGGGCTTTTACCCGGTATTTCACCGCAAGCACCCCTTCGGCGTATTTTACCGCCATGCCCGTAAGCGCGCTAAGCTCCATCCACAGCAGCGCCCCCGGCCCGCCGACGGCCACGGCGGTAGCCGCGCCTACAATATTGCCTGTGCCAATGGTGGCCGACAGCGACAGGCATAGTGCGCCAAAGGAGGACACGCCCCCTTGGGACTTGTCCCCCTTTGTTACCGCCTCCCGCAGCGCCCGGGGCAGCCGGCGAAACTGCAGGCCCCGCAGACGAACCGTAAGATACAGCCCCGTACCTACGATGAGCAGCAGCAGCGGCCAGCTCCACAAGCATTTTTCAATCCGGACAAGCACATCGATCCCTCCTCGCAGATGGTACTAGCAGGGTATGTCCCTTGTCCTCCATTTATGCCGGGTCAGGCAGAGAGAAAAACATTTGTCCGGAACGCAGGGTCAGAACGTGGCCACCTCTTGGGCCGCCGGGCTGGTAGCCGCCACGGAAAGGGCCTTAAGCACCGGCCCTACGCCCTTATACAGCGGATGAAAGCGCACGTCGATTTTTGCCGTGACCATGACCCACGCGCGCATGGGCAGCGCCTTGGCCTGCTCATACCTACAGGGCAGGCCCATAAAGGTAATGTCCGCCTCGCAGCAGGTCATAACAAACCGCCCGGGGGCAAACATCCCCTCTTTATCGCTGCGCAGACGGGCCACCTGAGCCTTGAATTTTACCGTTTTTCCGGCGTACTTTTTCGGTTCCTCAGAAATGTCCCGATACCACAGGGCATAATCCTCATCCTGGATCTCGATCACAGGGGCCTGAAGGTCAAAGGGCAGAGGGTCTTGGATATCGTCAAATTCCGTGGTGCCGTCGGTGTAGTCATACACAATATCGATGCGTCGGTTGGCCGCCCGGGCCAGTTTATGCAGGGGCATTTTATCGGTGGTTTTTTCCATGCGGTTAAACACCACCATTTCCGCGCCGGAGAGCTTATCCATCACCAAAGCGCGCATATTGGCGTTGTAGGCCAATATCGTGGAGGCGTCGGCAAACATGACCTCCTGGGCAATTTGCCATTCCTCCGGCAGGTTCTGATAAAAGGGACCGATCTGCTGCATGCCGTTTAGCTCCGCCACCACCCGCTGGGCGCGGTGCTTTTTTTGCAGGGCGGCAAGCTCCGCCGGCCGCACCGTTTCCTGGTTGTCGATGGTTTCGATATACACATTCTGGTGGGGATAGGTGGAAATGTCGTACTCCTCCTCCCCTTCCTCACACACCAGCAGCAGCGTTCGTTCGCCGGCGTTAAAGCGCTCGTCCTCCAGAGTCTCCTGAATGAATTTGGTTTTCCCGGACTCCAAAAACCCGGTAAACACATACACAGGAATCGGCATGGCGTTATCTCCCCTTTCGCGCCTTACAGGCCAAACAGCTGGGCCAGGGCGTCTTCCTTCATCTGGGCGCCGATCACGCAGAGCCTGCCAATGACCTCCGGCGTGCCCCGGCGGACGTCTACCTCTCCGGGTACATGGTCAAAGTGGATCCAGCCGCCGTCCTGGGCCTGGACAATTCCCTTGGCCCGGAGCACCATGCCATATTTCTCGGTGTGATCCAACTCGGCCATGGCCTGTTGGATCTCTTCTTCGGTGAATTTCCGGGTCGTCTCCTTGCCCCAGCTGGTAAACACCTCATCGGCATGATGGTGATGATGGTCATGGTGGCAGCATTCCCCATCCTCATGATGGTGGTCATGGTCGTGATGGTGCTCCCCATCCTCGTGGTGGTGATCGTGGCCGTGATTATGCTCCCCATCCTCGTGGTGATGGTCATGGTCGTGATGGTGCTCCCCATCCTCGTGGTGGTGGTCGTGGTCATGATGGCAACATTCCCCATCTTCATGGTGGTGATGCTCATGCTCATGGGCCTGATGCAGCTGCTCCGCCATTTGCTTTAGTTCCTCCGCCAGGGCATCGGTTTGCTCCATGGCCTGGCGAAGCTGCTGGCCGGTAAGCTGCTCCCACGGGGTAGTAACCAGCGTGGCCTTTTGGTTATGCTGGCGGATCAGGTCGATGGCCGCTTGCAGCTTTTCCTGGCTTATGTTGCCTGTGCGGCTAAGCACGATGCAGCCAGCGGTTTCGATCTGGTTATTATAAAACTCCCCGAAGTTTTTCATATACATCTTGCACTTGGTGGCATCGGCCACAGCAACGCAGCTGCCCAGCACCGCCTCATGCTCCGCCGCTCGCTGGACGGCGGCAATCACATCGGACAGCTTCCCCACGCCGGAGGGTTCAATGATCACCCGATCCGGAGCGTACTGGCCGATGACCTTTTTCAGCGCCGCGCCGAAATCTCCCACCAAGGAGCAGCAGATACAGCCGGAGTTCATCTCGGTGATCTCCACGCCGGCCTCCCGCAGGAAGCCGCCGTCAATACCAATTTCGCCAAATTCGTTTTCGATCAGCACCAGCTTTTCGCCGGCGTAGGCCTCTTGGATCATTTTTTTGATCAGGGTGGTTTTGCCCGCCCCCAGGAAGCCGGAAAAAATGTCTATTCTTGTCATAATCAACGCCTCTTTACTTCAGTTGTTTTCTATCTATTATACACCAGTTTGTCAACACATAGCCACCGCTTTAACCATTATGCAGCAGCATATACACAAAGGTCACGCAAAGCGCCAGGCAGAGCATCAGCAGGGCAAAGGATAGGTTGCGGGTAATGGTGCTGGTGGTTTTTTCCAAGGTCTTGCGGCCGCGGAAAAACAACCGGGCATATTTGTTCTCTCCCGGCTGCTCCCGGTGGCGCCGCACCGCTACGGCGTCCAAATCCGCCCCCAGGCGGTAGGACAGGGCGGTTTCCACCTTGTCGTCGCTCTCCACAGGGCTTTCCCGGAGCACCGTCCGGCGCAAAAGCAGCACAATGCCGTCGGTCAAATCAAACAAGGCCCGGCTGATTACGCCAAACACCTTAGGCAGCGCCTTAAGCAGCACCGGCCGGTAAAGGCCATCCTCCAGATCCAGCTTTTTGGGCCAGGGATTCACATACCGGCCATCCTTCATCAGCAGCTTTCGCACCACCACAAAATACAGCACCGCGCCGATGGCCAGGGAAATGGCAGCGCCCTTTAGGCTCTCCCAGGAGAAATAGGCCACCGTTTCCTCCAGGGGGCCGCAGTGGAAAAAGTCTGTGCCGATATCCGCGATCCGGTTCATGGTCAGCCCCGGCAGTATCCCCAGCACCGGCAGCAAAACGGCGCAGGAGGTCAGGGCAAAGGCAGTGCAGGGGTTCATGTACGGTTTATCTTGGTCAAATTTTTTCTGCTTTTTGGGATGCTTTTCCACAAACAAAGCCACATACAGCTTGGCCATATAGGCTAAGGTAAAGCCGCCGGAGAGCAAAAACAGCCACTCTACGCAGGTCATGGCCAGGCCGCCGCCATAGGCCACAATGCTTTCATGGAGCAAGGTCTTGCTGATATAGCCGCTCCAAAGGGGGATACCGCCGATGCCCAAAGCGCCCATAAGAAAGGCAAAGTGCAACAGCGGCTTTTTTCTGCCATAGCCCCGGATATCGTTCAGATTCAGCTTATGCAGGTTCATAAACACCACGCCGGCGCACATAAACAGCACCAGCTTAAACAGGGAGTGGTTGACCATATGCAGCAGCGTCCCCCGGGCAGCCAGGGCGTTATCCTCCCCCAGAAGGCCCATCATGCCCACGCCTACCAGGATAAATCCGATTTGGGACATGGACGAACAAGCAAGGGTACGTTTTAGGTCTATGCTAAACAGCGCCAGCACCGCGCCCAACACCATGGTGACAACCCCAAGGGCCAACAGAACCCCGCCCCAGGAGGGATCATTCCGGAAGATGTTGCAGGAAATGGCCAAAATTCCCCAAATTCCCGACTTGGTCAGCACGCCCGACAGCAGCGCCGAGGCCGGCGCCGGAGCCACCGGGTGGGCCTTGGGCAGCCAGATGTGCAGTGGGAACATGCCCGCCTTTGCGCCAAAGCCAAAGAGGATGCAGCCGCCTGCCACATACAGCTGGGCGGTATCCTTGGGGTCAAGGGCGGCAGACAGGGCATACAGCTGAGAAATTTCTGTTGTGCCCAACAGATGCTGGAGCAAAAACAAGCCCATCAGCGCCACAAGGCCACCGATCACCGCCACCGCCAGATAGGTATTGGCGGCACGGATGGCCTCTGCCGTCTCTTCTTGCACCACCCAGGTATATGAGGTAAGGGACATGACCTCAAAGAACACAAAGGCAGTAAACAGGTCTGCCGCCAAAAACACGCCCATGGTGGCGCCAAGGGTCATCAGGTTGAAGAAATAATATCGGTTGCGGTGATGGTAGTGGGCAAAATATTCCCGGGACATCAGCAAGGTCATCATCCACATCAGGGCAATGACCAGGATATACACCCGGCGGAAGCCGTCTAGGGTCAGATGCAGCCCCAAGCTGCAAACCTGCCCTACCGCCGCCTGCCCACCGGCAGACAAAACCGTAACCACAGCCAGGGCAAATTCCCCCACGCCGGTAACCATGGCAAGGAGGGTTCTGGCTTCCTTTGCGGTCTTTCCCAGAGCGTAGCAGACAAGGCCCATGATCATCGGCGCAAACACCAGCGCCAGCAGTAAAATGTTCATCTTCACGCCCCCTTAGAAAAGCCCTGCGGCGATCTCGGCCGCTGTGTCGGCAATCGGTTGCGCAAACACGCCGGTAAGCACAATCCCAACGGCCAAAATCACCATGGGCGCCGTCATTTTCCCATCGGCCTCATGCACCAAGGACAGCTCCCGGTCACAGCTTCCCTTGGCGGGAAACCAAGCGCGGCGCACAGCGGTAAGCATATAGCAGGCCGTCATAAAGGCCGCTATCAGCAGCACGGCAAAGCCCACATAAGCCATCCAGGTACCTTCCTCCGCGGCGGCGGCAAGCAGATACCACTTGCTGACAAAGCCGCTTAGGGGCGGAAGGCCCATCAAGGCCAAAGCCGCTATGGTGAAGCAGGCAAAGGTCACTGGCATTTTTCTGCCCAAGCCGTTGAGCTGGTAGATATATTCCCTGCCGGTGTTGTGCATCACCGCACCCACACAGAAGAAGCCTAAGATTTTGATCTCCGCGTGGAACGCCATATGCAGCAGCCCGGCGGCCATACCGGCCTGGGTCATTAAGGTTACGCCAAAGAGGATGTAGGACAAATTGGCCACGGTGGAATAGGCCAGCCGCCGTTTCCAGTGGCTTTCCTTTACCGCCC
The DNA here is from genome assembly GCA_964455425.1 of uncultured Oscillospiraceae bacterium. Classification (GTDB taxonomy): domain Bacteria; phylum Bacillota; class Clostridia; order Oscillospirales; family Oscillospiraceae; genus JAFRPC01. Next base: position 27,320 of record CAYVWG010000004.1, read on the forward strand.
GGCAGACGCCATACAAAATGGTAAAAACGGCAAAGCCCATAACCAGGGTTTGCGCCCAGGTGCCTTTAAGAACAGAGGGGCCAAAGCAGTAATAGGTCAGCCGGATGATGGCAAACACGCCGGATTTTACCACCGCCACCGCGTGGAGCAGCGCCGTTACCGGCGTAGGCGCCACCGACGCCTTGGGCAGCCAGATGTGCAGCGGGAACACCGCCGCCTTGACGCCAAAGCCAAAAAAGCCCAAAACATAAAAAATCAGGGCGATATAAGGCTTGCCGTAGGGATACTGGGTGAAAAAGCCCCCCAAAACAAAGCTGCCGGTAAAGCTGTTGGCAATGAGAAACGTCAAAGCGGCAAAGGCGAACGCCGCGCCGCCAATGGAAAAGATGAAGTAGGTTCTCGCCGCCCGCACCGCCTTACGGTTGAGCGGATGGATTACCAGCGGCACGGTGGTTAAGGTAAGCAGCTCGTAAAAGCAATACAGGGTAAACAAGTTGCTGGCCATGGTCACGCCCAGCGTGGCCCCGTAGGCCATGGTGAAAAAGGAAAAAAAGGTTCTGTTCCGGGTGTCCTTGGCCATGTAGGAAAAGGCGTAAAGCACCGTCAAGGGCCACAGGGTGGCCACAATACCGGCAAAGAAGCGGCCAAGGCCGTCCAGGCGAAACTCCAGGGTCAAGCCCTGGGCAAACTGAAGCACCATGAAGGTAGAGCGGCCACAGGTAAGGATCAGCCCCCACACCAGGGCAGAGGTCAGCAATGTGACGGCCATGGTGACGCACTTTACCCAGCGGTCGCTTTTGCGCCGAGGGATGCACAACAGTCCGCCACTCACCAAGGGGAGGAGAACAGTGATCAACAAAAAATAGGGTTTCATCGCATCTCGTCCATTTCCATAGTATACTTCTCTTGCTCACCATAC
>CAYVWG010000004.1:28338-44587 GCA_964455425.1 uncultured Oscillospiraceae bacterium
GCGCATGCTCTGGCTGCGTTGCGTAAGCCAGATCATACGATCGCCTGGGCCACCGCGCCGGCAGCCTGGGTCAATGTGCCGCCAAAAATGCCAAACAGCACCGCCGCCCCGGCCAACACCACTATGGGCAGCCAAAGCAAAGCGCCGCCCTCATTGTCCCGGGCCGGCCCTTTGAAGCTCCTTCCCGGGAAGAAGGCATCCATGGCCACCGGCAGCAGATATCCGGCGGTAAGCAGGGCCGAAACCAGCAGCACCACCGGCGTAAGCCAGGAAAACACCGGTATCTCCGCATCCAAGGCCCCCAGAGCCAGATACCATTTGCTGACAAACCCGCACACCGGCGGTATGCCGATCAGCCCCAGGCTGGCCAAGGTAAAGCTCCCCATGGTTTTGGGCATTTGCTTGCCGATGCCCTTAAGCTCTTCCACCTTCCGCTTGCCGGTGTGATGGATGATGGCGCCGGCCACCAAAAACAGGCAGATCTTAATGGTGGCGTGAAACAGCACATGCAGCAGGCCACCGGTAACGCTATCTTGGGTAAAGAGGAACAGGCCGGTAAGAACATAGGAGATCTGACTGACGGAGGAATAGGCCAAGCGGCGCTTGAGATCCTTTTCCCGATAGGCCATCATCGAGCCTAAAAACACCGTCAGCAGGGCCAAGCTCAACAGGGCCGTTTGCACCCACGTTCCCCGAAGGATGGCTGGGCCTACCGTATAATACAGCAGCCGCAAAACGGCCAGAACACCGGCCTTTGTCACAATGCCGGACAGCAAGGCGGAGGCCGGCGCCGGGGCCACCGGGTGGGCCGTAGGCAGCCATCCCTGGAGGGGGAACATGCCGGCCTTCGCGCCAAAGCCCACCACTCCTAGAAATACAGCCACCAAAACCACCGCCGGGACTTTTCCTGCCGGAAGCTCCAAGCATCCGCCGGGCGCAAACCGCCAGGCAGGGCAATAGGCGCTGAGGATAACGATGCACCCCAGGCCCATCATGGCTCCGGCCAGGGAATAAAACAGGTATTTTAAGGCGGCCTGGGTAGCCTTTACCGTTCTGTCATGGAGCACCAGCGCCAAAGAGAACAGGGTGGCCAGCTCGAAAAAGAAATACATGGTCACCAAATTGGCCGCCAGATCCACCCCCATAATGGCCCCAAGGGTCAAAAGATAGAAGGCAAAAAAGGAAGCCTGATGCTCTTCTTTGTCCATGTACCCCATGGCAAAAATCCCGATCAGCAAACAGCCAAAGGCGGCCACTGCCATAAACAGCTTGGACGCGCCGTCCATTTGCAGCCCAAAGGTCAGCTTTTCGGTAATGGCAAACAGCGGCTGATAGGCAGAGGGGCGGCTAAGCAGGATAACCGTAAGCACCGTTTCCACCGCCAGCACCAAAAAAAGATATGTCCGCCGCAAACGCCAGGCCTTCCCCGGCAGCAAGGGCAGCAGCGCCCCAGCGACCATGGGCAGAAGAATTAACACAAGAGGCAAAATCCATCCCTCCTTAGTAGATAAAGCGCCTATACGGCAGCGCCAACAGGCCATGCCCACCGGATGGCAAGATCCCGTCTTATCCGGAAACCGTATTGGGCAAGGCCGGGTTCCCTCACATTAACGCCAAGCCCCGGTTGAGTAAGAACACCAACGGCTGGGCGCACACGCCGCCGGCGAAATTGCCGGCGGCAAACATCAGCGCCGCCAACGCGTAGGATCGCTGCTCACCCAGGCCTACCCGGCGGAAATTTCCATCCACCGGCCGGTTATACAGCCGGATCACCGTCCGTGCGAAGTAGAAGGTGTTGAGCACTGTGCTCACCGCTAAGGCGATCAGGGTGGGAATGATCTTACCGTTGGAATGAAAGGCCGACACGGCAAAAAGGTACTTAGAGATAAAACCCATGGTGCAGGGCAGGCCGATCATGCTAAAGGCAGCAACGGTAAACGCCGCTCCGGCCCAGCGGTTTTTGTGGGCCGCGCCCTGAAGCTTCTTAAACTGCTTGCTCCCTCCCGCCGTGTCAGACAGCTGCGCCGCAGACAAAAACAGGGCGGGCTTGGTAAAGGCATGGGTAAGCATATGAAACAGGGAGGCAATGATGCCATAGGTGGGTGAAATGCCGATGCCCATATAGATATAGCCGATCTGGGCGGCGGAGGAATAGGCGGTCATGCCAAAGATGTCATTTTCCCGGATGGCGCTGACCGATCCCACCACCATGCCCAGAATGCCCAGGATATACAGTACATTTTGCATGCCGGTGTCATAAAACACCTTAGTGCCAAACACATTAAAAATGATCTTGATCAGCAGCAGAATATAGCCCTTAGACACCAGGCCGGATAAAATTCCGGCGGAGCAGGGCGTGGCACAGCCGTAGGTATCCGCCATCCAAAAATGGAAGGGAAACAGGCCGCTTTTAATGGCCAAGCCAATGGTGATCAGGCTGACAGCGGTAACCAGCGGCGTATGATACTGGCCGCTGGGCCAAAGCAGGGCAATGGTTTGCTTCAGATCCGGCATCAGCAGATGACCGGTAACCCCATACAGCAGCACCACGCCCATCAAAAACAGGCCGGAGCCGATCAGACTGAAAATCATGTACCGCACCGCCGCCAGGGTGGTGGGTCCGATCTGCCGAATCATCAGAAGGCCGCAGGAGGCAATGGTACAAATCTCCACAAACACATAGCCGGTGAAGATATCGTTGGTGTAGGCAAAGGCCAGAAGCGCCGCCTGGATCAGATCCACCATGACGTAATAGAACTTCTGCTTTTCCGCCTGCAGGTCAGACTGCAAATGCTTGCCGCCGCCTAAAACACACAGAAACAGCACCACAGAAAACGCCACAGTAAGCACCGGCTCCAAAATGCCCATGCGGATCTCATTGCCCCAAGGGTGGGGATAGTGGCCCATCATATAGGTCACCGGCTCGCCGGTTTGCCAAATATATACCAGCACACAGCCCGACATCGCCGCTACGGCCACCGTTAAGGCCATAGACAGCCGTCTGGCCGCCCGGCCAGGCAGTAGGGAACTGACCACCGAGCAGACCAGGGACAGCACAATGGAAAACAGAGGAAAATTGATGGCAAAACTCATAGCTTCTCCTCCCGCTCTGCCCGCTCGTCCTGGGCCATCATATAAATCTCATCCAAATCCAGGGTGTAGTACCGCTTATACAGCCGGATGGTCAAAGACAACATCAGCGCCGTTACCGACACCGACACCACAATGCCCGTAAGCACCAGGCCGGCGGGAATTGGGTTTACATAATTTTCCGCATCTGTCACGCCATCCACCACAATCGGCGCCAGTCTTCCCTGGATATAGCCCATGGAGGTCAGCATTAAATAGGTGGCCGTGTCCATAATATTCAGGCCGATGATCTTTTTCAGCAAATTTCTGTGCAGCAGCAAGGTGGAAAAGCCGATGGCAAACAGCACCACCGCCACACACTGGATGCGGCTATTCCATAATGTTTGCAGCATTCAGATGCGCCCCCTTGTAAACACAGAATAAAACCCATACATGGTGCATGCCACCACAATGCCCACGGCAGCATTTAGGGGCAAAATCAGGCCGGCGGAGAAGATCCGCCCGGGGACACCGGTGGTAAAGATGGTTTCCAGGCCGTTGGCGCCGCAGAAAAAGGAATAGCATTTCGCGGCGCTGTAAAAGCAAAGGGCGCAAAGCACGATGACGCGGAAGGAGTTCATATGCAAAAACCGGGAGATCCTCTCCGGGCCAAAGGCCAAGGAATATAAGATCAATCCGCCGCCGATGACCGCCCCGCCGGAAAACCCGCCGCCGGGGCCGATATGTCCGTTAAGGATCACATATATACCAAAAAGCAGCACAATGGGCACAACCACCTTCACCGTGGAGCGAAGGATAATATCCTCCTGCATGATCTGGCGCTGGTACTTTGGCTCCTTCTCTTCTACCGTGGACAGCAAAAGGATAAACACCGCCGTGGCCGCCGCATACAGCACATGGGATTCTCCCAGGGTATCAAAGGCGCGGTAGTCCAAAATCACGCCCGCCACGATATTCACTGCGCCGGTTTCGTCCATTCCATCAACAATATAGCGCTCCGACACCTGGTTGTGAATGGGATTGTCCGCCAGGCCAAAGCCGGGCATTGCCTCCACTGTATAAAGCAGCACCGCGATGATCACACAGCAAAGCACGCAGGCCATAATCGGATACAGCTTGCGAAAGGCCTTTTTCTCCCCCCGCTCCAGCCGGCCAATGGGACGCTCCTTCCAACTGTTGGGCTGCTCCTTCCGGGGAGAAAGGCTTTTCGTCTCCTTCCCGGCGGCGGCTGCGGTGAAATCAAAGTTGCCGGCATCCCACTGACGATACCACTGCTTAAGCTTGCTTGTCTTCATGCTCTTCCTTCTCCCGTATATCCCGGATTTTTTTCAGCGTGATAAACAGCAGCACGCTGGACACACCCGCGCCTACCGCCGCTTCGGTAATGGCCAGATCCGGGGCCTGCAGCAAGGCCCAAATGATGGACATGATCACGCTGTAGGCCATAAAAATGATCAAAGAGGCAAACAAATTTTTGGTCAGGCAGGCCGCTGCCCCGCATATGGCCACCAGGCCCAACAGCAGCAGCTCAAACAGATCCATCAGTTCCATGGTTTGGCTCTTCCTCCTGTTTTTGTTCTTTCTTTTTCCCTATCCGCATGTGGGCGGCAAGGGTCTTGTCGGTAGAGATCTCCAGCCTGCTCACCAGGTGGGAGGAAATAGGGCTTCCCAGCCACAAAACCGCCAAAATCACCACAAGCTTAGGGATATATTGCAGGCTAGCGGTGGCCAGGATCAGGGAGATGAGCACGCAAAGGGCGCCCATGGTGTCGATGATGGCGGCACAGTGCATCCGGTTCATGACAAAACGGAACTTAAACACGCCCAGCACGCTCAGGGCAATGCCGATCAGCCCCAGCAGCATAAACCCTGCCGCCAAGCCGTAACGGAGAGATTCACTCATCCTGATCGTCCTCCCTTCCCTTGTCGGCAATGAGCACCTTGGCCAACACCACTACCGCCAAAAAGCTGATCATTCCATAAATGATGCTTACATCCAACAGCCAGTTTTGCTTGAGCAGCACCGCCAAAATGGCAATGGCCAGCAAAGACAAGGAACCTACCATATTGATGCCCATCATCCGGTCTGCCACCCGGGGGCCGCGAATGGCGCGCAACAGGGCAAAAAACAGAGCTACGGCCAGCACGATCAGGCCGCCCTGCAAAAAGCAGGAATACAATTCTTTCATCCTATGCCTCCATCTTCCGCAGCAGCTGAACGAAGGCGCCGCTTTCGATCCCCTCCAGCATGGCGGGGCAAAGGCAGTGCACCACAAATTGATCGCCCTCCACCGCCACGGTAATGGTACCCGGCGTAAGGGTGATGGAATTGGCCAGCATAAACCGGGCAAACTCGGTTTTCAGCTCCACCGTAAGGGTGACCAGCTCCGGGTCGATTGCCGGCTTTTCACTGACAATAAAGTACATCACGGCAAAATTGGCCTTTATGATCTCCCACAGCAGCACAACGGTATAGGCCAAAAACAGGCCCAACCTGCGCAGCAGCTTCCATTCCCTTTTGGGGGTATACCGAAAAAGCCCATAGCTTAGCGCGCCCACAGCAGCCACAACGGCAATGCCTACCAGAGCGATCTCCAGCGTCAGCTTGCCGTTAAATATGACCCACAACACATATAAAAGCAGATACACCGTTTGTTCCTCCTTGTCGGATTCTTCAAAACTTGTACATTATAGCACACCTTTCCATGAATTGCATCATAAAATGCAACAAAAAATTTTCCTCAGGCTGGCGGCGGCGTTTTGCTCCCCCCCTTCTCCGCCTTTCCCGGGAAGAAACGGAAAAAATGGAGCGAATTTCATTCATGTTGCACAGATTTTTTTGGCAAAATTTGTCGTTTTTCACAATTCCTTTTCCCCTGCAAACCGTGTAAAATAAAAAATAAATCTGTAGATATGCTTGGAGGTATACTGTACATGCGAAAATCCTTACAACGGCTGGTTTGCCTGCTGCTTACGGCGGCCATAACCATGTCTCTTTTTGTCACCGGCACATTTTCCGCTGCCGCTGCCACCTATAGCTACAATCCCGGCATTCGAGGGGAGGTCTGCTCCAGCCTAAGCAGCGCCGCCGAAAGCTACTATACCGGCAGCTACACCTACGCCACCTTGTCTCAGCAAAGCGGCTCCACCCTGCAAAGCACGTTATATACCCTTATGCAGAGCACCCACAGCAAGTTGACCAGCTATGACGATTTGAAAACCCTCACCCAATATTCAGATGCTGAAAATGGCAGCAGCGATACGATTACGCTATTTTATTCCTCCCTTCAGGTCAGCGGCAGCTGGGACGGCGGGACAACCTGGAACCGGGAGCATGTGTGGTGCCAGAGCCTGGGTACATTCACCACCTCCAACTGCGGCTCCGATCTGCATCATCTGCGCCCGTCCGATCCAAAGGCAAATTCCACCCGAAACAATCTGCCCTTTGGCGTGGTCACCAGCGGCTCATCCTATAAAACCGCAACCACCAACAGCGGTCAGGTCGCCGGCTACTACACCTCCTCCTGCTTTGAACCCTTGGACAACGTCAAGGGCGATGTGGCCCGCATTTTGCTTTACTGCTATGTGCGCTGGGAGCAAACCAATCTTACCAGTCTGATCACCAGCACCAGCCTTCTTCTTTCCTGGTGCCAGGCCGATCCGGTAGATACCTGGGAGATGGGCCGCAACGATGTGGTGCAGTCTATCCAGGGCAACCGCAATGTGTTCATCGACTACCCAGAGCTGGCCTGGCTTCTCTTTGATCAGGAGATCCCCGAAGGCATAACCACCCCCAGCAGTGGCAGCGCCGCCTGCACCCACAGCCGCGCCACAACCACCACGGAGGATCCCACCTGCACCCAGGATGGCCTTGTCACCGTAACCTGTGACATTTGCGGCGAAGTGCTCAGCACCACCGCTTTGCCGGCCACCGGCCACCAATACCTCGCCCAGGTCACCGATCCCACAGAGGCAGCCCAGGGCTACACCACCTACACCTGTACCGTATGCGGCTACAGCTACCGGGATAACTATCTTCCCGCCCTGGGCGGCAAGTGCTACGTTCACTTTGTGGTACCCCAGGGCGTAGACACTGTGGTTGATCTATCCGGCTACGCGGGGCAGGCCGTCACCCTTCCCACGCCTACCGGTACACCTGAGGCGGACGGCCAGGACTACACCTTCTGCGGCTGGACCGCCGCCACAGTAACGGACGCCACCAGCGCGCCGGCCTATTTCCCCGCCGGAGACAGCTACACCATCGAGGCGGAAAGCACTGTGCTTTATGCCCTATACACCTACAGCGTTGCCGCCGATGAAGGCAGCACAGTCGGCGACGCCCGCTATGTGCGGGTCACCGAAACGCCGGACAGCTGGGCGGGAGAATATCTGATCGTGGCTCCCGACTACGGCGTGGCCTTTGACGGCAGCCTCAGCAACCTAGACAGCATCGGCAACACCATCGCCGTGGATGTGGATATTGAGGGCAATACCATCTCCGCCGAACAGGGAGACGGCCACAGCTTCACCATTGCCCCATCCGGCGATGGGTACACCATTCTCTCCGCAAGCGGCCTGTACATTGGCACCGATAGCAACAGCAATTCCCTGATCTCCAGCAGCAACACCTACCAGAACACCATTTCCCTGGACGAGGATGGCTTTGCCAATATCATCTCCGACAAGGGCGCTTACCTGCGGTACAACGCCTCCATAAACCAATGCCGGTTCCGCTATTACAAATCCAGCACCTATACCGGCCAAAAGGCCGTCTGTCTCTTCGTGCGCAGGGGCAGCGATTGCACAGCCTATTACACCACTGAGCTGACCTACGCCCCAGACGCCACGTTGGACACCGGGCTAACGCTTCACCGGGCCATGGGCTTTGACAGCCAGATCCAACTGTTTTTCTACATAGGGGTAAACGAATATCCCGACTACAGCGAATTTAAGGTAAGCTTCACCCAGGATTTGCCCGACGGCACCCAGAAGTACACGGAATCCACCGGTACGGTGGAGGAAGAAAGCCTGCTTTGCTTTACCCTTCCCTTAGCGGCTAAGGAGATGGCAGACAGCATCGCCTACACTCTCTATGGTTACAAGGATGGCCAGTGGTACTACGGGGAAACCCAGACCCGGACAGTGCGCCAGGAGGCAACCAGCCTGCTGGGCCTTGCCGGCTACGAAAGCAAATACGCCCTGCTGGTGAACATGCTCAACTACGGCGCAGCGGCCCAGATCCGTTTTTCCTACCGGGAGTATGACCTGGCCAACAGCCAGCTTACCGCCCAGCAGGCCGCGTGGGGCTTTACCGATCCGGGAACACTATCCGCCACCGTTTGGGAAAGCGGTACGGAAGGCGACGTGCGCTTTTTGACACCGGCGCTGAGCCTGGCCAGCCGGATCGAGGTTGACATCCCCATCCAGCAGGGAACCTACACCCAAGACCAGCTGCAAGCGGTAGTGGCCTATACCGACCGAAACGGCCAGGCCCAGGAACTGACCCTAGGCAGCGAGCAGATGACAGTTGTTAGCGGCTACACGGTTTTGTCCATCAGCGCCATTCCGGCGGCGGACTTAGAGGGAGAGCTGCAGATCACCTTTGTGGAAAAAGACAGCGGCCAGGCGGTAAGCTCCACCCTACACTACGGCGTGGAGGCCCATGTGCAGCGGACGCTGGAAAGCAGCGCCACCACCACCGCGGACAAGAACCTATGCCAGGCCATGATGTGCTACGTCCAAGCGGCAAAAACGGCCTTTTCCGCATAATTCCAAAACGTCTTTTCCTATAGAAGCGGCAAAACGCTGGTGTGCCCGCACAAAACTTTGTTTTGTGCGGGCACACAGTTTATCCCCACCCCTTGGAAGCCTTGGCCACGGGGTGGGGATATTCAGCAAAAATTCTCAGCGGACTTTATTTCTTTACATGCCAAATCGCGTGAGAAACGCGTCCAACAGATTCAGGCACACTGTCTTACGATATTCCGCCGAGACACGTCCCCGGGTAAGCGCCATACGGTCTGCATAGGCTTTCAGGTAATCTTCCTTCATCGCCTTGGCCTCATCTACAGTCTTGCCGATCAGCATAGCCTCTATATCCTTGTAGCGCAAAACCGTATCAGCCACTGCGCCAAAGGCCGCGGCCACGTTGGCGATCTTACCGTCCTTTTGGGCAAAGACGCCAGCAAAGGAAACACGGGAAATGGCAAGGGCGTTTCTGCCGCCTACCTTCTGATAATAGTAGTTCTCAAGGCCCGTCTTGGGAAGAAGGATCTCGGCAATGATCTCATCGGAAGCTATGTCTAATTTCTTCCGTCCCAGATAGAATCGGGACACCTCCACGATCCGCTCGCCTTTAAGGGAGATAAGACGAAGCTTAGCATCTGCCACAAACTCAATGAGCACAGAGTCTGCCTTGGCAGAACCATTGCCCAAATTGCCGCCAAAGGTACCAGCATTCCGAATGGCCGGCGCGGCAATGCGGGAAACGGCCTCCTTCATCAGCTGGGGGGTACGGTCATCTGCCAGAGCTTGGGTGAATGTCACCGCTCCGCCGATGCGGATATAGTGTTCATCCACAGCAATCTGCTTGAGATCGTCCAGCTTGTTCAAAAACAGGTATGTAACATTGGGACGGTTTTCCACCATCAGATCCGTACCGCCGGCATAGGGAACAACCTCCTTTGCAGCGCGGATCTCCAAAGCCTCCTGCAAAGAGGCAGGTGCATATCCATTTACCATAGTCCGGCTCCCTCCTTTGCAGCAATATGAATGGCGTTTACAATGGCGTTATAGCCGGTGCAGCGGCAAAGATTGCCAGACAAACCCTCACGGATCTCCTCTTCCGTGGGATGGGGTTTTTTTGAAAGCAGGGCCTCTGCGGCCAGCACCATGCCGGGGATGCAAAAACCGCACTGCACAGCGGAAACCTGACCAAACGCCTTATCCAACACGGCAAAGCGCTCGGTTTTCCGGAAGCCCTCCAGGGTGACCACGCTGGTGCCTTCCACCGAACCCATGGCCACACAGCAGGAGTTGATCAGCGTGCCGTCAATGAGAACAGAGCAAGCACCGCACTCCCCCTCCTTGCAGCCACATTTCACGCTTTTGGTATTGTAGGTATCGCGCAAAACCTCCAGCAGGCGGTCAGCCGCGCTGCCTTCGTAGGAAACCTCCGCTCCGTTGAGCCGGAATTGAATTCCCTCCATTTTATCTTGCCTCCTTCATGATCACATTCAGGGTGTCTTCTGCGGTAAAGGGCGCATGATTAAGCTTAACGCCATGGCCCAGGGCCTGCTCTACCGCCTCCACATAAGCGCCAGGCGCGCCTACCAGGGGCAGCTCTCCCGCGCCCTTGGCGCCGTAAGGCCCACCAGGATACTTCTCCACATGGAGCATACATTGCAGATTAGGAACATCCTTGGCAGTGGGGATCAGATAATCCGAGAAGGAATTATTGCGGATGCGGCCCTTGTTGTCGTACTCCATCTTCTCAATGGAAGCATAGCCAATGCCCTGTAGGAAGCCACCCTCCATCTGACCCATGACAATGTTGTAATCAATGGGTGTGCCCACATCAAAGGAGCCATAAGCGCCCAGGATCTTGGAAATGCCGGTGTAGGTATCCACCTCCACCTCAATGGCATTGACCCCCCAGGCATAAGTGGGGTAGGCGTCTCCCTGGAACTTATCCAAATAAAATGGAATCATGAAATCTGGCTCTTTGAAGTGCTCTTCCACCTCCTGCTCCTGGCCGTCCTTCCAGACATTGCGGAGCTTAATGGCGGCACGGCGCAGCAGCTCGCCAACGGTCATCAAAGAACGAGACGCCACGGTGGGGCCGGAGTCCGGCACCCGGGCTGTATCAGGGTGTTGATAATAGACCTTCTCTAACGGCAGGTTCAATTCCTTGGCCACGATTTTCGGGAAGGTCGTGCGCAGGCCCTGTCCGATCTCGCCATTGGACGCCAAAATTTCTACCGTCCCGTCGGCGTATTTATGGAGCTTGGCCACTGCCTTGATGACATCCCGCTCGCCGGAGCCGGTAAAGCCGGCGCCGTGGAAATACATAGACATGCCAATGCCCTTACGATACCGGCCGGTCTGCTCTTTGGCATATTCCTTGTGCTTGCGGCGGAAGTCACAGGCTTTGTCTATCTCATTGATCATATCCGGAATGGGCACGGGGAAATGGTACATGCCGGAGGTGGAGGTAGCATCGCCCTGCTTCACCAGGTGGGCTTCCTTAAATTCAACAGAATCTACACCCAAATCCTGGGCGATATGATCCATCATCATCTCTACGGCAAAGAAGGTCTGGGGGGCGCCAAAACCACGGTAGGCGCCACAGGGAGTGGTGTTGGTTTTCAGCGCTCTGCCCCGGACATGGATGTTGGGGGTGTTATAAATTCCGTTGGAACAGATAATGCCCCGCTGCAAAACCACAGCGGACAAGGTGGTATACGCGCCGCTGTTGAACTTTACATCAATGTCCATAGCCGTAACCTTACCGTCCTTCACCGCCACCTTATAGGTACACAGGGATGGGTGCCGCTTAGAGGTGAACTCCAGATCCTCCCGGCGGTTAAAGATACAGCGAACCGGGGCGTTGGCTTTCTTTGCGGCAACTGCCACCTGGCAGCCCAGGATAGAGGGAAAGGCTTCCTTACCGCCAAAGCCACCGCCAGTGACATCCTGCAAAACATGTACTTCATCCGGCGCGCAGCCCAAAGCCCGCATGACCGCGCCATGGACATAATAGGCGCACTGCATAGAACCATGGACGAACATTTTGCCGCCCTCCTCCGGCTCCGCCATCATACCCTGGGTTTCCAGATAGGTCTGATCCTGATAGCCGGTCATGAATTCCTCTTCATAAATTTTATCTGCCTCGGCAAAAGCCTTTTCCATGTCGCCCTTGCCAAATTCGTAGTCAAAGAAGGTGGTATCCGCCTTGCGCAAATCCAACACAGGCTCCAACTCCTCATAGCTGACCTGAATTTTTGAGAGGATCTGATCTACAACCTTTTCCTCCGGCCCTACCACCATGGCAATCGGCTCACCAATGTATTCCACCGTGTCCCGGGCATAAACCGGGGTATCATCCAGAACAATATTGACGTTATTGTCGCCGGGCACATCGGACTGATCGACATAGAAGTAACCCTCCGGCAGCTCAGGCACGGTAACACTCAGGATTTTGGCCCGGGCCAGCTTGGAGCGCAGCATTTTGCCGACCAAAATGGTTTTTCCGGTGTAGTCTCCTACATAGACACTACGACCGGACACCTTTGGTGCGTGGTCTTTTTTCACAACAGACTGGCTGATTTTTTCCATAAACACAAAACCTCCTACCGAATTTCGTATTGTTGTTTACAATGGATATAGTCCTCTTGGGTATCCAGATCCACCCAAACCCCTTCATCCTCCACCGGAACCGTGCAGATAAGGGACGCATGCTTTTGCCAAAACTGACGCAGGCCCCCATCGCCCCGAAAGGCAAGGATCTCTGGGATCAGCCTGGCGTCCACCAGGGGAGGATGCTTCCGATAGCCATCTAGCGTGGGAAAAATGATCTGCAAGCTGCCGTCCCTGGCGGATAGCAGCCGGTGAAATGTGTTTTGCCGCACCACAGGCATATCGCCGGGCAGGAGGAAAAAACCATGGCACCGGCCAAGGGACGCGCAGCCAATTTTGATGGAGTGGAGCATATCCGTAGCGGCGTAGTCATAATTACGCACCGTGCGCACCTGTGAGCCGTAGGCTCTTTTCAGCAGCCTTTCTAGCTCCCGGCCCCGATAACCGGTAACTACCACAACCTGGGCAGCTCCGCCTTGCAGCACGCTCTCTACCGAATTTTCAATAAGCGTTTTCCCCCGCAGGGACAGCAGCGGCTTAAACTCCCCCATTCTGGTGGATAAGCCTGCCGCCAGAATCAGACCGTAAATGGTCTCCCCCAATTGCAAAACAGCACCTCTTTCAAAATAGCTATTCTAAGGATAGAATAACGCTATGGATATTATAAAAGTGAATATACCCAAAAAGCAAAATTCTCTTATGAGAAACTCGCCAAAATTACAGGATGATTTTTGTGCAAATAAACCGTTTTTGGAATTCTTCCTGGGTAAACTGATGAATGGTTTCCTCGAATTCCTGATATGTCAGCAAAAAGCGCTCCCCCTCAGGGGTCAGCTTTGTGCTGCCGCCGGTTTTTCCGCCCCGCTGCCGCTCCACCACGCTATATCCCAGGCTCTGCTCCATGTGGTTGATCATTTCCCAAGCGTTGCTGTGGGCTACTGCGGAATAGGCGCAGGCAAGGCGCATATTTTGGGTATCGCCAATCAAAAACAGCAGCAGCTTCAGCCGAGCGAAAAAAAAGGGTTTCTCCTTTTCAATGCACATGTGAAGCACCGGGTGCAAGATGGCGTTGTTGTGATCCTCCAGCTGGGCTTGCAGCTCCACTTCATCCCGGGCATTGGCCAAAACGCCCTTATCCTCCACATCCACCCATACCCACTGTGCCGTGCATTGGGATAGCGCCCCTCTTAACCCATCCTCGCCGGTATAGGCCAAAATCTGTGGGATCAAATCCGTGTGGATAAACACAGGGTGGCCGCCCTTTCCGTGATAAGATGGCGCAACAATCTTTCCCTGGGTCTGGATCAGCAGGGTCAAGGTGTTCGGGGTAAACATTGGCACATTGACCGGTGTAAATACCACACGATCACACTTTCCTTGCAAATACTGCAGCCCGATGCGAACAGAATCCATCAGCTCCGGCTGCTCTTGCTTTCCATTACGCAGAAAGATTACGCCATAGCCGAAAAGCTGATGTTTGACCTCTTCCTCCTCGTTGCCGGTAATGACCACAATGGGAAACACGCCGGCCTGCTGATAGCTGATCACAATACGGCGAATAATGGGAATCGCTCCCACCTGCAGCAAGGACATCGCCGCGTCCTTGCCGGCGGCAGCAATAATGCCGCCGATCTTGCTGATTTTCACTGATGCCCCTTCCTTTCGTTGTTCTTTTGGAAAAATAACGAGGCGTAAAACACAACAAGTGCGGCAAAAGCCACACTTGTACGCACACATATTTTATTTATTATATATCATCAGGGGCAAAATTGTCAACCCAATCCTTTCCGATGGCACATAAGCGATATGCCGCCGCTTTACCCCGCCCACAAGAAGGGCCTTGCGGTTTTGGGGATTTGCTGATAAGATAACCACCAGGGGGTGAGGGAATGATTTATTATACGGCCGATCTTCATTTAGGCTATACACCGATCCTTCACGACACGGCAAGGCCCTTTGCCAACGTGGAGGAAATGGATGAAGTGCTGATTCAAAATTGGAACAACATCGTAGCACCGGAAGACACAGTTTACATTGTAGGTGACCTTGCCTATAATCATGGCCTAACACCGGTGCAGTATCTGGCTCGTTTGCAAGGGCATAAGCATCTGATTCGGGGAAATCATGACACCGGCATTCAGGATGCGGCGCGGTTTTATGCCTACTGCGATGCGGTTACCGATTTTTGGGAGCTGGAGGATCAAGGCATCCACATTATTCTTTGTCACTATCCCATCTTGCATGAAAAAGGGGGGTATATGATCCACGGACACATGCACAACCAGCGAAATCACGCTTACCAGCTGTTAAAGGAACTGCCCAAGGTACTCAACGCCGGTGTGGATATCAATTTTTACCGTCCGGTCACACTGGAAGAATTGATCGAAAACAACCGGAAATACTACTCCGAGCAATACCCCCAGCTGTTTCCCAGGCCGCCGATTCCAGATCCCCACGCCCCAGGCCGGATGCCAAGAAAACCCAATTTTCAGCCGCCACCCCTAAAGCCATAGGCCAAAATTCCCCCTGGCGAACCCAGGATGTAGCAGCGGTACTACCGGATCAAAAGCCGGGCGTAAAAGGCGGTTTTGTTCTGCATGGCGACGATTTGTGCCGCCTTTAAGCAATCGTCCAATGTCTCTGGATGCTGAGCCGCGTTGCATTTTACCCCATCCAATGCCCCTTCCAGGCAAAGATAGGGCATGGCGCAGGGCAATACCACCGTCATTTGCTTGGCGGTTTCATAGCATACGCGAAAATACCGACCCAGTTCTTTTCCGTGCAAGCCCGTCAGCTCTGCGCATATAAAGCAGCCTCCCACAGAAATATTGGGCAGCGTTTTGATCACACGGGCGACCTCCGGCAGCTCACTGGCCGGAATCCCGATTTGCCCCTCGTAGCCGCTGGGAATAAGACGCAGCCCCACAACCGTCAAGCCGACAGCGGCGTTGATTTGTCTAAGCTCCTGCAAGCTGTTGGCCACCAGCCGGCACTGTCCCTCAACCGCCTTCAGGGCGGTCTTGTCTTTTCCGGAAAAAAAGATATCCTTCCAGGCAATCCCCAAAGCCATTGCCTGCAAAACCTCCTCCGCGCTCACTGCATCCACCGGGCCGCTCTTTGCCGGCATGCTGCTAAGAAGTTCATATCCGGAAAGCTTTGCCATCCAATGCTCCATATGCGCTCACCTACCTTAGGGATTGATTTCGTTGGCAGAGCTGTCTCGCGAAACACGTGGGGCAGCTTCAATTGGGACTGAATAACAAAACCGGTGCGGGACAATGCTAGGTCGCCCGGTTGCACGGATACGCTCGCTAGGCCTGCAGGGAATGATCCACGGTTAAACGGTCAACTTAAGCTGTGGAAAAAGGCGGAAATACGACCAGCCAACCCTTCGGAAACATCCTGCATCATCTTGACTTTCTAAGACCCAGTGAGCCGAAACATCCCACCGGCATCCTCACCGGCAAGTGCCTTCTAATCAATGATTTTACTCGGAAACGGTAAAGAAATCAAGGCCTAAAGGATTTATCCTGGTCGATCTGTCTGGGAAAGGTTTTCAGCAGCTTGTCCTCCAACTTGTACTGCTGGCTCTGATGGTTTGCCCGCATGAGCTTCAGCCGCGCCACATCAATATCCAGATCCATCTTCTCTTTGATGCGTTCGTCCCCGGCGCACAGCGCCTTGATCTCCGCATAGGAGAGGGCGGTTTCGTCCACGTCCTCACAGGAGCGGACGGGAGATTTTGAAGTCATGATCTGCGAGATGAATTTCTGCTTATTCTCCACCGTCTGCCAGAGGTAGG
>CAYVWG010000005.1:0-32827 GCA_964455425.1 uncultured Oscillospiraceae bacterium
GCCCACCCCCACCGGCTCCACCACCATCCTGATTGCTGTGGTTAAGGGCAAGGACATCACGGTTGATGGCATCAACGCTGCCATGAAGGCTCAGTCCAACGAGTCTTTCGGCTACAACGAGGATCAGATCGTTTCCTCCGATGTGGTTGGCATGCGCTACGGCTCCCTGTTTGACGCCACCCAGACCATGGTTAGCAAGATTGATGACGACACCTATCAGGTGCAGGTCGTTTCTTGGTACGACAACGAGAACTCTTACACCTCTCAGATGGTACGCACCATCAAGCACTTCTCCAACCTGCTGTAAGCTTTCTTTGAAGCAAAGGCCCTGCCGCAAGATTGCGGCAGGGCCTTTGCTTATTCCCAATCTGCTTAAAGCTTACGGCGCGCCGCGAAGCAAATACGCTCCGTTTCCCCTACAAACGGCGTCAGAGGCGATGGCCTTTGTAGCTTGGCACATGGCGGGCGTTACGGCCAAGGCAAAAGATCATTGTGGCTGCGTATGCTTTTGGGACAAAAGAGCCAGCTGATAGAAGGCTACGGCGCTGGCAGCGGCCACGTTCAGGGAATCCACGCCGTGGGACATGGGGATACGGACGGTATAATCACACCCAGCGATGGTATCGGACGCCAGGCCATCCCCTTCGGTGCCGAGGACAATGGCCAGCCGCTCCTCCGCGGCCAAGCGGGGATCGGCAATGCTAAGGGAATCCTCCCTAAGGGCCATGGCTGCTGTTTTGAAGCCCCAATGGTGAAGCAGCTGCGGCCAAGAGGCGTCCTGGGGGAGGTAGGCCCAAGGCACCTGAAACACAGTGCCCATACTGACGCGGATGGCACGGCGGTACAAAGGATCGCTGCCGGCGCTGGTAAGAAGCAGGGCGTCTATGCCCAGGGCGGCGGCGGAACGGAAGATAGCGCCAATATTGGTGGGATTCATCACATTTTCCAGCACGGCAATTCTGCGGGCGTGGGCGCATACAGTTTGTGCTGTGGGCAAAACCGGCCGGCGCATGGCGCAGAGAATGCCCCGGGTCAGGGGAAAGCCGGTGAGCTGGATCAGCACATCTAGCGTTGCTGTGTATACCGGGACGTCCGGGCATCGGGCTAGAATGGCCTTGCCTTTGCCTTCTACATGCTTTTGCTCCATCAGAAAGGACACGGGCACAAAGCCCGCGTCCAAAGCCCGCAGGATCACATTGGGGCTTTCGGCAATAAAAAGTCCGTTTTGCGGGTCGGCCCGGTTGACCAATTGGTTTTCCGTCAGCCGGGCGTAAATATCCAAAGCCGGCGCGGAGAAGTCGGTAAGTTCAATGATGTTGGCCATAAAATTCCTACTTGTGTTTCTCTATAAAATCAGTTCCCATGGACTGTGGATGTATTATAAACGATTCTTACGAAAGAATCAAGGGCAGGGCGGGAAGGCCGCTGCGCTGCCATGGACAGGGAAGCTTTTCCAGAAATCCATTATACTGCTTGACAAATTATACTATGCGTTGTATAATATTTTGCGAAGAGAGGTGTGTGTTATGGATGCCCAGCTTAGGCGAGGCCTGTTGGAGGTCTGCGTGCTGGCAGCCATTAAGGATAAGGAATCCTATGGCTACCAGATGATCAAAGAAATGAAGCCTTATGTGGAAATTTCTGAGTCGACCCTGTACCCCATTTTGCGCCGGCTGGAGGGCGCTCAGATGTTGACCGTACGTTGTGTGGCCCACAATGGAAGGCTGAGAAAATATTACCACATCACCTCGTTGGGCTTAGAAAGAATAGCGGCATTTCAAGAGCAATGGAAAGAGATGGAGTCGATCCATCAATTTGTGGTACGAGAGGGGAGCAAGGATGAATAAACGGGAATTTTTGAATGCCCTGAGTCAGCGGCTGCGGGGCCTGCAACCGGCGGATGTGGCCCACTTCCTGGACTATTATGGAGAAATGGTGGACGACCGCATAGAGGACGGCATGACAGAACCCCAGGCCGTGGCAGACCTGGGTACGGTAGATGAGATCGCCGGGCAGATCCTGCGGGATATTTCTCTGACCAAGCTGGTCAAGGCCAAGGTAAAGCCCACCCGGGCGCTGCGGGTGTGGGAGATTGTGCTGGTGGTGATTGGCTCGCCCATTTGGCTGTCCTTGTTGCTGGCGGGGCTGGCAGTGCTTTTGTCCGTGTATGTGGTGCTGTGGTCAGTGGTTTTGGCGCTGTATGCTGTGGATCTGGCTCTGGCGGTAGTTTTGCTTGGCGGAGTTGCCGACGCTGTCTTGCTTTTCTTCCAAGGGCAAGGGCAGTCGGGGATACTGCTTTTGGCGGCGGGTCTTGTCTGCGGCGGTGTGGCTGTGTTTGGCTTTTTTGGCTGCAACGCTGTGGCCAAGGCCTTTGCCCGGGCCAGCCGGGCCATGGTTATCGGCATTAAATCGATGTTTATCCCAAAGGAGGACAAAGTATGAAACAGGGAAAGAAAATTGCCTGCATTGTTGCTGGCTGCATGACCGTTTTTGGTGGGCTGATGGGTGTGGCTACCGCAGCTGCAACCCATTTTGATGTGGCTAAGCTCAGCAGGGAAAGGTTCACAGAAAGCTCCTATGTGTGGGACGACAGTTTTTTTGTGCTCCATGTGGAGGCTGACTGCGACGATGTGCAGATCCTTCCTTCTGACAACGATCAGTGCAGAGTGGTTTGCCCGGAGTCGGAGAAGGTGTCCTATCGCCTGGAGCAGGTGGATGACACATTATATGTGCGCCGGGTGGATAGCCGGAGATGGTATGATATGATCGGGTTTTTCTGGAGGCCGGAAGGCAGCAAGGTGAAGGTGTACTTGCCTGTGCTGAAAGGCGTGTACGGCGACTCTTCCCGGGCCAGCCTGCAGGTGAAAACCACCAGTGGGAACATTGAGGTGGCGGCAGAAGGAAATTTTCGCGAGCAGGAGCTGCGTAGCAGCAGCGGCAGCATCACGGTGGATCACTCCGGTATATCCCATATGGAAATCTCCGTAGGGGACAGCTCCTGCGTTACAGCAGAGACGACCAGCGGGGATATTGCCATCCGCCGTCTGCGGGGCGGTACGCTGTCAGCCACCAGCACCAGCGGGGATGTGGAGGTGGACGAGGTGAATTATGAGGAGATCCATCTTGCCTCCACCAGTGGCGACATTAAGGCTCAAAAGATAGGATCTTCCTGCGATTCGCTGTCGGTTACTACTACCAGCGGGGATATCGAGATGCAGGACATAAGTACCCAAGACTGTACTCTCTATAGCGTCAGCGGAGAGATCTCCTGCGCGGGGATAGAGTACAACTCGGGCAATCTGGAGACAACCAGCGGCGACATAGAGCTGCAAGACATTTTGGGGCACTTGCTCTATATCAAAAGCGTCAGCGGCGATGTAGACTGTACGTTCCGTACCAACCTGTACATCGATGCCTATTCGGTCAGCGGTAAGATCTATACACACAATCTGGGCCAAAGTTCCGGCAGCCATGAATGCTATATTGAGACAACCAGCGGCGATATCACGGCGATCGTACAAGCAGGCGCGTAAAAATCTTCCTAAACCGTCGGGCAGAGGCCGAAGCCGCTGCCCGACAGCGCTTTAAGAGGCCGGCATATCCGCATACAGCAGAAAATTGTGAAAAAAATTTGCTCGCCTTGACGGCCTGCGGAAATTGTGGTATCTTGTATGTAGACGTAGTAGAGGGGAGGCATAGCGGATGTTTAGAAAAGGCGGCAGATATTTTGCTCTGGGTGCAACACTGGTTGCGGTGGTACTGATTTCCTCCCTGTTTATTCTGATATTCAGCAATCTGGGCACGGTTTTTCAGGTTGTTCGGGATTTCTTGGGCATTATTTCTTCCGTGATTTTTGGCCTGCTCTTTGCCTATCTGATGAACCCGCTGATGAAGGCCATCGAGACGCCGGTGTATAATTTGATCTCTCGGGGAAATATGCCAGAGCGCTCGGCAAAGAAGGTCAGCCACATCATTGGTGTTGGGGCCGCCGTCCTGATTTTTGTCGCGGTCATCTATGCCCTTATTGCCTCTGTTGTGCCAGAGGTGATCTCTTCCTTGGGAGATTTGCTTAGCCAGTCTAATTTGGATAACTATTACAATAAAATCACCGAATGGACCGACAATTTCCTTCGAGATACGCCCCTGGAGAAATGGTTTGCCGAAAATGGAGGCAATGTCCTTCAGACGATCCAGAATTGGCTGACGAAGGAGATCGACATTGCTGGTACCATCAGCAGCGTGGCAGGCCAGGCTTTTGGCATGGCTAAGGGCGTGTTCAACGCCATCATCGGTTTGGTGGTGGCGGTATATATGCTTGGCTCCAAGGATAAGTTTTTGGCTCAGGCCAAAAAGCTTACGGTAGCGGTGTTTCGTCCGGCCCGGGCCAACCGGGTGCTGGAGCTGGCTCGTCGGGCAAATGGGATCTTTGGCGGCTTTATTGTAGGAAAGATCATCGATTCCTTCATCATAGGTCTGCTGTGCTACATCGGTACGCTGATTATCGGCGTGCCCTATGCCATGCTGATTTCCGTGTTCATGGGCATCACCAACATTATTCCGTTTTTTGGCCCATTGCTTGGCGTGGCTTGCGGCACAATCTTGATTTTGTTGCAAAGCCCTCTTAAGGCGCTGTATTACTTGATTTTCGCTTTGGTGCTGCAGCAGGTGGACGGCAATATTATCGGCCCAAGGATTTTGGGCGAGCGTTTGGGCGTGTCTAATTTCTGGATCGTGGTGTCCATTATGGTGTTTGGTGGCCTGTTTGGCGTTCCGGGCATGTTTTTGGGCGCGCCGGTGTTTGCGTTTTTGTATTCCCTGGTGGCCGACGCGGTGCATCGCTCTTTGAAAAAGCGGCAACTGCCGATGCGGACAGAGGTGTACTGCGATATCCTCTCTGTGGAGGATCTGGAGCGCTACCAGCGGGAGGAGGAGGAAGGAACCACCTTCTATGCCGCCAATACCTATGACCTGGAATACGATCCGGAAGACGACATTGAATATGACGATGACTACGATGATGAAGGCAGCAACAGATAAAAACCGCCACACCGGTTTGCGGTATTTTGGACAAAGTAGGCAGAGCCTGGCCCTTAGGGGCCAAGGCTGCCTCTTTGCTTTTGCCAGGAGGATGCTATGGCGTTTATTCAATCCATTCAGGCGTTTTTTGCCAACAGCACAGATAGCCTTGGGGCCTTGTGTAACACGGTTTTGCGCATATCGCTGCCGTGTCTTGCCATTATTCTGTTGGCCCGGTGCGCCAAGTCTTTGCTTGGAGCCAGGCATGAGCCGGAAATTTGGGCTTGGTTGCGGGTGACTGGCGGTGAGCTGCTGCCGGTGACCCACTGGGAAAATCTGATCGGGCGGAAGCGGAGCGCGGATATCGTGCTGAATTATGGCATGGTTTCCAAATCCCACGCCGTTTTGACCCGGCACGATAATGGGCACTGGACGGTGCAGGACATCGGCAACCGGGGAAGGGTACAGGTCAATGGTAAGACGGTTGGCGCTGCGGCCCTTAAGTATGGAGACACCCTTTCCCTAGGCGGCTTGGATATGGTGCTAGAGCCGATATCCAAGGAGGAAAGTCAAGCTCAGGCAACCACGCGCACCAAGGCCGGCAAGGAAGTCAGCCCTGGCCTGAGCCTGATTTTACTTACGCTGTTTCAGGCGTTGGCGGCTATAGAGCTGTGCTTTAACGCTGAGGCTGAGGATGTTTCCCATATTTTGCTTGGCTTTGGGGCCTTGATGGTGATTCAGTGGGCCTTGTTTATTTTTCAAAAGCTGATCCACCGTTCTGGTTTTGAAATTGAGATCATTGCCTTTTTTCTGTCCACCTTGGGGATAGGCGTTATCGCCTCTTCCGCCCCGGGTGAGATAATGAAACAGGTGATTGCGCTGCTGATAGGCGTTGTGATCTTCCTGGTGGTCGGTTGGTCTTTGCGGGATCTAGATCGGGCAAAGAAGGTGCGGTATATCGTCTCCGCTATGGGCGTTTTGCTGTTGCTGGTCAACGTGGTTTTTGGCAAGGAAGTGAACGGCGCCCGAAACTGGATCTATATCGGCGGGTTTTCCTTCCAGCCTTCGGAGATTGTAAAAATCTGCTTTATTTTCGCCGGGGCTTCCACGATGGATCGTATCGTCACCAAACGGAACCTGGTGCTGTTTATTATCTATTCCGCCTTTATCTGTGGTTGCCTTGCCATAATGAGTGACTTTGGCACAGCGATCATCTTCTTTGTGGGCTTTTTGGTCATTGCCTACCTTCGCTCCGGCAGCTTTGCCGCCATCGCCCTTATTGGCACAGGCGTGGGCTTTGCCGGGGTTCTGGTGCTAAAATTTTTCCCTTATGTCCGCAGTCGGTTTTCCGCCTGGGGCCATGTATGGGAGTTTTCCACCAGCAGCGGTGGGTATCAGCAGACCCGGGCCATGATGTGCATTGCCTCCGGCGGCCTGTTTGGCCTAGGCGCCGGCACAGGGTGGCTCAAATATGTGGGCGCGGCGGATACCGATCTGGTTTTTGCCTTTATCTGCGAGGAGTGGGGCCTGATTTTGGCTGGCGTTACCGTGGTGGCGCTGGTGGTGTTGGCGCTTTTTACCTTCCGCTCTGCTGCGGAGGGAAGAAGCAGCTTTTATACCATAGCGTCCTGCGCTGCGGTGAGCATTATGCTTATGCAGGCCATTTTGAATGTGTTCGGTACAGTGGATTTTTTGCCCCTTACCGGTGTGACATTCCCCTTTGTGTCCAACGGCGGTTCTAGCATGATGGCCGCGTGGGGACTGTTGGCCTTTGTTAAGGCCTGTGACACCCGGCAAAACGCCAGCTTTGCCGTGACCCTGTCAACAAAGAAGGGAAGTGCAGCATGAAAGATATTGCCCGTAGAACAGGCTTTGGCCTAGGGCTGGCTTGCTTGCTGGCCTTCGGGCTGGTCGTCTTTGCTGTGCGCTATTGTATCTACGCCGGAAACTGGGTAACCTTTAGCGGCAGCCCCCATGTGTATAGCACATCCGGCACGGTAGACACCGGTAAGGTGGTCGACCGCTCCGGCACAGTGCTGCGAGACTCGGCCACCGACAGCTATGCCCAGGATACGCAGGTGCGCAAGGCAACGCTCCATCTGCTGGGAGATCGTGAGGGGAATATTCCCAACCTGATCGTCCGCAACTATGCCCAAAAGCTGATTGGCTTTGACCGCATCAACGGCACTTATCACCTTACCCAGGGGGGCGGGGTTTGTACCTTGACCGTCAGCGCGGATGTCCAGGCCATTGCCCTAAAGGCGCTCAATGGAAGAAAGGGGACAGTGGGGGTATATAACTATAAAACCGGTGAAATTCTCTGCGCGGTTTCCAGCCCTACCTATGACCCGGACAATGTACCGGATATTGCCGGGGATACCACCGGCGCGTACAGCGGTGCTTATGTGAACCGGTTTTTCCAGGCCACCTATACGCCTGGCTCTATTTTCAAGGTGCTTACCTCCACGGCGGCCATCGAGCAGATTGCCGATATTGACAGCCAGAGCTTTACCTGCCAGGGCACGGTGGTCATCGGCGGGGAAACCATTACTTGCCAGAAGGCCCATGGCACGTTGGATTTTCGGGAGGCCTTGGCGGTATCCTGTAACTGCACCTTTGCCGACATTGCCAACCAGTTGGGGGCGGATACCTTGGCGCAATACGCTGAGAAAATCGGCATTACCAGCCAGCTAACATTTGACGGCCTTACCACGGTGCCGGGAAACTTTGATCTTAAGGACGCAGGCGCCAATGATATTGCCTGGGCGGGTATTGGCCAGTACACCGATTTGATCAATCCCTGCCAGTATATGACCTTTATGGGTGCGATTGCCAATGGCGGCACGGCGGCTGAGCCGTATATCGTTTCCCAGGTGCAGTGCGGCAATAAGAAAGCCTATTCCGCCAGCAGCAGCCAAACCGGAAAAATGCTGGACACCCAAACTGCGGAAAAGCTGCAAAGCATGATGCGCTACAATGTGGAAACGGTTTATGGCACAGGCAATTTCCCCAAGGTCAATGTGTGCGCCAAATCCGGCACAGCCGAGGTAGGAGAGGGGCAAACGCCCAATGCCACTTTTGCTGGCTATGTGACGGACGCAGCCTATCCCCTGGCTTTTGTGGTGATCGTAGAAAACGGCGGGGCCGGCAGCTCTGCCTGCGCTTCTGTGGTGGGAGCGGTGCTGCAGGCCTGCATTAATGTGATGGACGGCGAGTAATTTTTGTACAATAAAGCACATCCGCCCCGGAATTCACAGGAATTCCGGGGCGGATGCACAGATGAAGAAATTCTATAAGGAACATAAGAAACCGAAGAGCGATCTTACGGTTTCTTTTTTGTTTGCCCAAAGCTGGATACTATGGCCTGGACACTCTGGTAGAGGTAGGGCTTATATTGCGCCAGGGGAATGGGATTGCTTTCCAAGATGACGCTGTGGCAGGTGGCGCCTACCATTTCGATGATGGTAAAGAGCATAATCTTGGCCTCCTGCCAGGGCATTTCCTCTGGGGAAATCACTGATTGTATGGTCAGCGGTACATCGTTGGGTGCCCTATCCAAGGCCCGGGAGAACAGGCCCCAGCTGAGATTTTTGTTGATAAACCGCAGCAGCTCTGGCCGTTTCTGCATTTGCTCTAGAATATCGTCAATGATGGCAATGAGTTTGTCTCCCAGCTGGGTCTTTTCCTCATAATGGGAGCAGGTCAGGGCGTGCTTGAGCATTTGCTGGGTCTTGTGGGAGATCAGCTTCTCCTGCAGGTCGTATTTGTCGCGAAAGTAAAGATAAAAGGTGCCCTTGGCAACCCCCGCCCGCTCCACAATATCGGCAATGGAGGTTTTGGTGATGCCCTTGGTCGTAAACAGGGTGAAGGATGTCTCCAGCAGACGCTGACGCTTGGCTTCCTTGTTTTCGCTGAGTTTGCTCATAAGCACCCTCCCAACGGTAAATGATACGTCTATTTTATGCTTTTTTCTTCGCGCTGTCAAATGAGGATGGGGAAAATCCTAACCAAGAATAAGGCGCTTGTCAAAAAGGATATTGTAAAAAATGACCAAAGTTCATTTTTTAACCAAAAAGGGATTGACGAATGGTCATTTTTGCGATACACTACCGATACAATAAAAAATGACCAAAAGTCATTTATGAAAGAGGGTATACGATGTTGTCCTTTGGAAAACGAATTGTCCAGCTGCGGATACCCATATTGGTGTTGGCCGTGCTGCTGCTGATCCCCTCGGCGTTTGGCTATCTAAACACCAGGGTAAATTATGACATCCTGTATTACCTGCCGGATGACATAGAAACCATGCAGGGGCAAGATATTTTGCTGCGGGATTTCGGCAAAGGAGCCTATGCCATGTTTGTGGCGGAGGGACTTGGCGACAAGCAGGCAAGTCAGCTCCAGGCCCAGTTGGAGGACGTCGACCATGTGGCCGATGTGATTTGGTTCACCAGCCTGGCAGACGCCAGCATCCCCCAGGAAATCTTGCCGGAAAAGCTGTATGACGCCTACCACAGTGGAGACGCCACCTTAATGGCGGTCTTCTTTGACACCTCCACCTCGGCGGACGAGACGATGGACGCCATTGAGCAGATCCGTCATTTGGCGGGCAAGCAGTGCTTCCTCAGCAGCATGTCCGCCATTGTCACAGACACCCGCAATTTGGTGGATCAGGAGCTGTTTGCCTATGTAGCCATTGCGGTGGTGCTCTCTTGCATTGTGTTGGCACTGACCATGGATTCCTGGATGGCGCCGGTGCTGTTTATGCTCAACATTGGTATGGCGGTTGTGTACAATCTGGGCAGCAATATTGTTCAAGGGGAGATCTCCTTTATCACCATGTCCTTGGCTGCGGTGCTTCAGCTGGGGGTGACCATGGATTACTCCATCTTCCTTTGGAACTGCTACCGGGAGCAACAGGGGTATTTTGACACCAAACAGGAGGCCATGGCCAGCGCAATCTCCCACACCATCGTTTCCGTGGCCGGATCGTCTCTCACAACGGTAGCGGGCTTTCTGGCTTTGTGCTTTATGACCTTCACCCTGGGTATGGATCTGGGCGTGGTCATGGCCAAAGGCGTGGTTTTGGGCGTTATTACCTGTGTGACGGTGCTGCCCGCCCTTATCTTGACCTTTGACAAGGCCATAGCACGCACCAGCCATAAACCCTTGCAGCTGAACAGCGCTAAGCTTTCTAACTTTATTCTCCGTCACTATCGGGCCTTTGCCCTGGTGCTGCTGCTGTTGTGGATCCCGGCGATATTTGGCTATCATCATATGGATGTGTATTACAATCTGGTTTCCTCGCTGCCGGAGAATTTGGAAAGCGTGCAGGCCGACAAGGAACTGAAGGAAAAGTTTGACATGGGTACCGTACACCTGGTGCTGGCAGATGACGACTTGTCATCCAAGGACGTCAAGCAGATGCTCAAGCAAATGCAGCAGGTAGACGGCGTACAGTTTGCCCTGGCCAAGGACTCTCTTATCGGCGCCCGGATCCCTTCGGAATTTGTGCCCCAGGAGGTTACCGCCGATCTTTCCGGCGGGGGCCGGCAGCTCATGCTGATCAGCTCCCAGTATGCCGTAGCCAGCGATGAGGTCAATAAGCAGATCGAGCAGCTGACCGATATTCTCAAGCAGTATGATCCTGAGGGGATGCTGATCGGTGAGGCCTCCTGCACCAAGGATCTGATTACCATTACCGATCGGGATTTCCAGGTGGTGAGCATCGTCTCTATCGCCGCCATATTCCTCCTGATCCTATTGGTGCTCAAATCGGTGTCCTTGCCGGTGATTTTGGTGCTGGTGATCGAGCTGGCCATTTACATCAACATGAGCCTTTCCTATTATACCGGCACGACCCTGCCCTTTATTGCCTCGGTGGTCATCGGCACCATTCAGCTGGGGGCCACGGTGGATTATGCCATCTTAATGACCAACCGGTATATGAAGGAGCGAAAGGGCGGCCTGGCCAAGCAGGAGGCGGCCCGGGTGGCCTTGACTACCTCCATGCCGTCCATAGTTACCAGCGCTCTGGGCTTTTTCGCCGCTACCATCGGCGTAGGCATCTATTCAGATGTGGATCTGATCAGCTCCCTGTGTATGCTGATGGCCAGAGGCGCGCTGATCAGCATGGCGGTGGTGCTGCTGTTGCTGCCGGCCTTGTACTTGATTTTTGACAAGCCCATAATGAAAACCAGCGCGGGGATGAAGCCCTATGCTGGCAAATCTTTGATGATGGAGGACAGAACATGAAAAAGAAAACACAGACGGCCATAGCCCTTACCCTAAGCGCTGTGCTTCTTGGCAGTTGTCTGGCCGGCTGCGCCAAGAAGGAAGAAGATGACGCCGCCAAGCCGGTGCAGAGCGATGCCGCTGTTTCCCAGGCCCAAGCCCTTCTGACGTCCCACGGCACAGAAGAGGGCAAAGAGGAAACCGTGTATGTCATCACCAATGCCAGCGGTCAGGCGCAGAAAACCATTGTGTCCGGCTGGCTGAAAAATCCGGAGGAGAAGGCGGAGCTTACCGACACGGCGGATCTGGAGGATCTGGAAAATGTAAAGGGAGAGGAAGGCTACACCGACAACGGCGATGGCACCGTAACCTGGCAGGCCAATGGCAGCGATATCTATTACCAAGGCAACAGCAGCCAGCAGCTGCCGATAACCACCGACATTGCCTACACCCTGGACGGAAAAACCGTGACGCCGGAGGAACTGGCGGGAGCCAGCGGCCATTTGACCATGACCTTCACCTATCAAAACCACACCGCTGCCATGCGGATGGTCAAGGGAGAAGAGGTTACCCTCTATCAGCCCTTTGTTGTGGTGTCCGGCGTGATGCTGGACAACGATAAAGTCAGCGACGTTACGGTTACCAATGGCAAAATCATCAATACCGGCGATCAGACCGTGGTGGTCGGGCTGGCGCTGCCCGGATGGGAGGAAAGCCTGGGACTAACGGACATGACCGATCAGGACGGCAAGCCCCTGGATTTGGATATCCCCCAGTCGGTAGAGATCACGGCGGAGGTAACGGATTTTTCCCTGCTCACCGCCATAACCATTATGGGAAATTCCCTTTTTAATGATATGGATCTGGACAGCGTGGACAACCTAGACGATTTGGAGAGCGCCTTGCAGGATCTGACCTCCGCTTCCGCCCAGCTGGTGGAGGGAACCACCGCCCTGCGCGATGGGATCGAGACCCTCTCTGACGGCGCATCGCAGCTATCCGCTGGGGCCAATCAGCTAGACGCCGGTATTGGCACGCTGCAAAGCAAGGCCTCGGCGCTGCCCAGCGGCGTAAGCAGCTTGACCTCTGGGGCGACAAAGATCCGTACTGCCCTTACAGAGGATATGACCAACGGCGTAAGCAGCCTATCCTCCGGAGCGGCAACGATGGCAGAAAAGCTTAAGAGCAACGATGCGGAAAATCCCGGCATATATGAAGGCGCCGCCGGCATCTATGCCGGAGCCGGTCAGATCGGTCAGGCAGCCAGCCAGGTGCAGCAGGGCTTAGAGGCGCTGCCGGATAAGCTAGCTCAGGCCAAGGGCGGGCTGGACGGGGCCAGCCAGTGCACCCAAGGGGCGGAAGGCCTACTACAGGCCCTTGCTGCGGATGAATCTTTGACGCAAGAGCAGAGAGATTCCGTAAATTCCGCGTTGTCGCTTCTGGCCAATGCCGATGGGGCGATTTCGGCCACGGCAGCCGGACTTGACGGCGTGTCCTTGGATGAGGCCAACACCGCCCTTAGCGGGATCATCGCCGGTTCCCAGAGCATCCAGTCTGGGGCCAACAGCATTATGACCGGCGCGGAGAGCCTGCAGCAGGGAGCGTACCAGCTTGTCGGCGGCACGGATGCGCTGCAAGAGGGCATAGACACCATGGTTTCCGGGAACAACGGCAATAACCTCAACGCCATGGTGGCTGGCTTGCAGCAAATGCAGCAAAGCGGCGCTACCTTGGTGGCCGGGGTAAACGAACTGAAAAACGGTTCTGCTAAGCTCTCCGGCGGCGCCGACGATTTGGTCTCTGGCGTAGATCAGCTGCTGGCCGGTGCGCAAGAGCTAATGGACGGCATGACCCAGTTTGACCGGGAAGGGATACAAAAGCTGTCCGACCTTTGGGAGGGGGATTTTGACCAGCTCCTTCAGCGGCTTCGTGCCCTGCAGGCCTATGGCAAAGAATATACCTCCTTTGCCGGCCAGGGACAAAGCGATATGCCCTCCACGGTGAAGTTTATCTGCCGCAGCCAATCGATTGGCGAATAACCCCATAGCGTACTGCCCAACGGGGCTGCCTCAAAAGAAGGAGGCAGCCCCGTTTTTTGTTGGCGGCACTTCCTGGTTTTGACAGTTTTTTTCAAGGGCCAGGCACTTGGCGGCGGTGGTCTGTATAGGATAACATAGCAAGACCGCGCCGGAAGATAGGGCTTGCAGGGAGGTGCCATAAGGTGTTGATTCCCATGAGTGCCATGCGGGAGGGAGACAAAGGGGTGGTTCATGCCGTGGCTGTGACGGGGGCAGTGCGCCGCCGGTTGCAGGATCTTGGCCTGATTTGCGGCACAACGGTATACTGCCGGCAAAAAAGCCCTTCGGGTAGCCCTACGGCCTATTGGATGCGGGATACCCTGATCGCTCTCCGGCAGCAGGATGCGGAAATGATCACGATACAGTGGGAGGGATAGTGTGAGCCAGAAAACAGCACAAAGGTGTGGGCCGGCACGGCGCTGCATTGCCTTTGCCGGCAACCCCAATGTGGGCAAAAGTACCATGTTTAACGCGCTTACCGGTATGCGGCAGCACACGGGCAACTGGCCGGGCAAAACCGTGGAATTGGCAAAGGGCCGCTACGAATACAAAGGCGACAGCTACAGCTTGTGGGATCTGCCGGGAACCTACTCTTTGCTTAGTTGCTCCCAGGAGGAAACGGTGGCGGCGGAGTTTATTTGCAGCGGTCAGGCAGACTGCGTGGTAGTGGTTTGTGATGGCTCTTGCCTGGAGCGCACGCTGCTGCTGGCGCTGCAAATCATGGAGCTGACCGATCAGGTGGTGTTATGCGTCAATTTGATGGATGAGGCCCGAAAAAAGCACATTACCATTCAGATGGAGAAGCTCTCCCAGCTGTTGGGCGTTCCTGTGGTGGCCACAGCCGCCGGCAAACCAGAGACGCTCCATCAGCTCCAGGAGACGCTGCGCCAGGTTTGTGATGGAAGCGTCCAGCCCCACCCGATCCGCACCTTGGGCCAGGAGCCAAAACACTTTACGGCCTTATGCGGTACAGAGCAGGGGGGTTCCGACCGCATTGCCGCCCAATTTGTTTCTCGGGTGGAGGACATTGTGCAGCAGGTACGGCAAGGAGAGGCCGCCAATGAGCGGGATCAAAAGCTTGACCGGATATTTATGGGCAAAGCCACAGGCTACGCATCGCTTTGTCTGCTGCTTTTGGGAATATTCTGGCTGACCCTGCAAGGCACCAACTATCCCTCGGATCTGCTGCAAAAGGGATTTGATTTGCTGGGGATATGGCTGCGCCGGGGGATGGAGAGCCTGTCTGCCCCTGGTTGGCTGGTGGGGGCGGTGCTAGATGGCATTTATGCCAACTCTGCCCGGGTGATCTCCGTTATGCTGCCGCCCATGGCGATTTTCTTCCCGCTATTTACCTTGCTGGAGGATTTTGGCTATTTGCCCCGGGTGGCCTTTTTGATGGATTGCCCCTTTGCCCGGGCAGGCACCTGCGGCAAGCAGGCGCTGACCATGTGCATGGGCTTTGGCTGCAACGCGGTAGGGGTTATGGGCTGCCGGATCATAGATTCGCCCAGAGAACGGCTGGTGGCGCTGCTGACCAATGCGCTGGTGCCGTGCAACGGCCGGTTTCCCGGGCTGATTTTGCTGTTGGGCATTTGCTTTGCCGGCCATGCCTCCTCCTTTTACTCCGCCCTGACGCTGACAGGAATGGTGCTGCTGGCTGTGCTGGTGACCTTAGGCGTTTCTTGGCTGCTTAGCCACACTGTGTGCCGGGGAGAGCCATCCGCCTTTGTGCTGGAGCTGCCGGCCTACCGCCGGCCAAGGATCGGCAAGGTCATTGTTCGCTCCTTGTTTGACCGGACACTGTTTGTGCTGGGCAGGGCGGTGACGGTGGCCATGCCGGCCGGCTTGCTGCTTTGGCTGCTGTGTCAGTGGCAGGTGGGGGAGGTAGCGGCACTGACCTTCCTGGCGGAAAAGCTAGGGCCGGTGGGCCATCTGCTGGGGATGAACGGCGCGCTTTTGCTGGCGTTTATCCTGGGCTTTCCGGCCAATGAGCTGGTGCTGCCGGTGGCGGTGATGATTTTGTCCTCTGGCGCGGCGCTGCCGGGAGAAAGCGCCCAGATGGGGCAGGTGCTGCTGTCCTCCGGCCTGGGGCTGGAGCAGCTGATTTGTACCATGGTGTTTATGCTGTTTCATTGGCCCTGCAGCACCACGGTGCTTACCCTGTATAAAGAAACCCACAGTCTGGGCTGGACGGCGCTGGGCGCCGCGCTGCCTACCCTGGTGGGCGTGGTCTTGTGCTTGGGGATACATATGCTTTGGTGCGTTTTGTGATTTCGGGGGAACGACAGGGAATCGTGCTAACGGGAAACTTTGCCAAAGGGTGCGCTGCCCTTTGGCAAAATTTTTCTTTCCCGCGTAAATTTGGGTATATTCCCCGCCGGGAAGCAAATACTACCAGCGGAGAATCAATAAGGAGGTTATCCTATGAAGTATGTTAAGCAAGGAAAATGGCTGCGCTGCTGCGCCCTTGTGCTGCTGCTGTGCGCGGCCCTGAGCGTCTGTGCCCTGGCCGCTGAGGCCGATTGGGAAGACGGCGTATATGTTTTCCAGGGAACAGAATTTTCCGCTCAGGTCAGCGGGGATCTGGAGGGCATTTTTGTCCGATCTGTGCCGGAGGCGAAGGTGGGCGTTCTTTGCTGGGACAGCCGGCAAATTCGCGCCGGCGATGTTCTGCCCTATATTGCCCTGGAACAGCTGACCTTCCACTCCGCGGCAGAGGAAGCCCAGGAGGTCACCATCGGCTATATTCCCATCTCTGAGGACAAGCTGGGGGAAGAAGCGGAACTGACCCTGCAAATCAAGGGGAAAAGCAACCAAGCTCCGAAAGCGAAGGATATACGCCTGGAAACCTATAAGAACATTGCCAACAGCGGCAAGCTGGAGGCCACTGACCCGGAAGGGGAGAGCTTGACCTTCACCTTGGTGGACAAGCCCAAATACGGCAATGTAGGTCTGCAGGAGGATGGTACCTTTGTCTATACCCCTAAGAGCAACAAGGTGGGGGAGGACAGCTTTACCTACACGGCTACCGATGGGGCGGGCAACACCTCCAAAACCGCTAAGGTGGAAATCACCATCAAAAAGCCGGTGGAGGAAGCCACCTTTGCCGATCTCGCGCCGGAAGAACAGTTTACCGCCTTCTGGCTGCGGGAGCAGGGAGTGTTCAGCGGCGAGCAAATTTTGGATCAGGTGTGCTTCTGCCCCTACCGGCAGGTCACCCGTGGTGAGTTCCTGGTTATGGCAATGAAGCTGGCCGACATTGATCCGGAAGAAGAGGCCCTGTCTTCCGGCTTCGTGGATCAGGAGCAATCGCCTGCATGGATCCAGCCCTATCTGACCGCCGCCATGCGGCAAGGGATCGTGTCCGGCGTGCCCACAGAGGAAGGGCTTTGCTTTATGGCAAGCCAGCCCATTACCGTGGAAGAGGCCAGTGTGATGTTGTGCAATGCGCTGTCTTTGCCCCAGGTGCAGCCTACAGCCGATTTGGCCAGCGCTGTTCCAGTATGGGCGCAAGGCTCTGTTGCCGCGCTGAGCCAGGCCGGTATTACAGCGGCCGGCGGCTGGGATGCTGTGGTGACCCGGCAAGCGGCAGGAGAAATGCTGTATAGCATGAGCCAAATCAACCAGGCCGAAGAATAAAATTTCCCGCAGCGCTGCGGCAATTTGCGGCAGCGCTGCGGGTGTATTGGGTTAATGCTGGGCGTAGTAGTTGATCAGACAGCCGGAGAGGATAATATCTCGATCTTCTTTGGCAAGATTCTCCAGCTTTAAGGTGATTTCTTTTTGGCGTTCTCCCTGAATCAACTGGGCGGTAATTTCTGTGGCCTGGTTTTCCAGGGCTTGGCGGACGCCGGGGACATAGAGCTTGTCGCCGGGTTGAATGTGGAGATCGGCAATGTTCTCCACAGTAAAGGGAACCATGCCCCAGTTGATCACATTGCTGCGGTACCGCTTGGTGGCAAAATCCTGGCAGAGATTGGCCACGCCGCCCAGCACACGCTGGCAAGAGGCCGCCTGCTCACGGGCAGAGCCATCGCCGGGACGGATCGACATCACAGCGCTGCCAAGACCGGTGGTTTGGGGATCGTGACCGTCCATGGCGGTAACCACGCGGGGATCCTCGGGGTTTTCCCGCCGCAAAAGCTCTGTTTCCCGCACGGCTTTTGCCCGGCCTACATAGGCCGGATCCTTCCGGCTAAGGGCAAACTCGGAAAGCTTCAAGGGATTGCTGCGGTAGGAGGAGGTTTCTCCGGAGGGGATAAGCTCATCGGTGGTG
Organism: uncultured Oscillospiraceae bacterium; assembly: GCA_964455425.1. Taxonomy (GTDB): domain Bacteria; phylum Bacillota; class Clostridia; order Oscillospirales; family Oscillospiraceae; genus JAFRPC01. The sequence continues at coordinate 17,605 of CAYVWG010000005.1, forward strand.
GTCACCGGATCGTAAATCGCGGAGGCCACGGTGATGTAGAGATTCTCCGGCATGGCGATTTGCTTAGGCCAGTCGGCAATGTTGGGGCCAAAGACCAGCTCTTGCTCCGGCTGGGGCTTGCCTACGCCATGATACACCCGGCTGTAGGGAGCGGCATCGAAGTGGTAGTCCACAAAGGACGGGTCAGCGGCGATCTCCGCCAGCTCCGTGGCCGGGGTAATGGCGCCGCCGTTTAGGGCGGAGGCGGCGATGGAGCGGGCGTCCATCAGGGCCACATAGGCCACCTGCCCGTCGGAGGGCTTAGAGCCTTCCCGGTTGGGGAAGTTCCGGGTGGAGTGACGGATGGAGAACGCGCCGTTGGCGGGCACATCTCCCGCGCCAAAACAGGGACCGCAGAAGGCGCTGCGCACAGAAGCGCCGGCAGCCATCAGCTTGGCCAAAGCGCCGGTACGCATAAGCTCCAGCATGACCGGCTGGCTCATAGGATATACGCTGACAGAAAAGCTGCCGTTGCCGGTGGTCTTGCCGTCTAAAATGGAAGCGGCCTGCATCAGGTTTTGGTATGTGCCGCCGGAACATCCGGCAATCACGCCCTGATCGGCGTAGAATCTGCCGTTGCGAATCTTTTGGATCAGGGACGCGGGCTGCTTTTTCAGCTCCAGCTTTTCCATGGTGTCCACGTCTACCTGGTGGAGCATGTCCTCCAAGTTGGCGTTAAACTCCCGGATGGTAAAGGCATTGGAGGGATGGAAGGGCAGGGCAATCATCGGTTCCACCGTGGACAGGTCTACCTCCAACACAGCGTCGTAATAGGCGCCCTCTGCCGGCGCCATAGGCGCGTATTCGCTGCCCCGGCCATGGGCGGTAAGGGCGGCTTTTACGGTGTCATCGGTTTGCCACACGGAGGAAAGACAGCTGGTTTCGGTGGTCATCACATCAATGCCGCTGCGATAATCCATGGCTAAGCTGCTTACGCCAGGGCCAAAAAACTCCATGACGGCGTTTTTTACCGTGCCCTGCTTAAAGGTGGCGCCAATCAGGGCCAGGGCGACGTCTTGAGGGCCTACGCCAGGCTTGGGCGCACCGGTAAGATACACAGCCACCACCCGGGGATAGGAGATGTCATAGGTCTTTTCCAGCAGCTGCTTTACCAACTCCGGGCCGCCCTCGCCAATGGCCATGGTGCCGTAGGCACCATAGCGGGTGTGAGAGTCGGAGCCAAGGATCATCTTGCCGCAGCCGGCGTACATTTCCCGCATATAGCTGTGGATCACCGCCTGATGGGCGGGGACAAACTCTCCGCCGTACTTTTTGGCGGCGGAAAGGCCAAACACATGGTCATCCTCGTTGATGGTGCCGCCAACGGCGCAAAGACTGTTGTGACAGTTGGTAAGTACATAGGGCAGGGGGAATTTTTCCAGGCCGGAGGCCCGGGCGGTTTGGATAATGCCCACATATGTGATGTCATGGGAGGCCATGGCGTCAAACCGCAGCCGCAGCTGCTGGTCGCTGCCGGAGGTATTGTGGGCCGTCAGGATGCGGTAGGCCATGGTGCCCTGACGTCCGGCGGCAGGGGTAAGGCCGATGGCCGTGCCTTCCTGGCGGGAAAGGAAGCGTCCATTTTGAAAAAACATACCGTCTTTGTGGATATGAACCATTTACGATACTCCTTTAAGCGTTTTTTGTTATTTTAGCATTTACTGACGGCGATTGCAACCGTTCCCTGATTTTTTACCAATTTTTTGCCCGTTGGAAAAAAATATGGATTGCACCTTAGCGCTTCCTGTGGTAAGATAAACTATATTTTCTAGATCCAGAGGTTAGGAGCGTTAACATGCAATATATTGTGCTGGATATGGAGTGGAACCAGCCTTGGCCTGGCTCATATGCTGCCCAGCGGCCCTTGCCGGTGCAGATCCACGGGGAAGTGATTCAAATCGGCGCTGTGCGGATGCTGGAGGATCAAACCGTCGCCGATGAGTTTCAGGCGCTTATTCGCCCTAAGTTTTACCGCCGGCTCAACAGCCGGGTGGCAAAGCTTACCGGAATTAAGGAATCGCGGTTGAAAGCGGAGGGGCTTTCCTTTGACGAGGCCATTAATGAATTTTATAATTGGTGTGGAGACGATTGTGTGTTTCTCACCTGGGGCTTTGACGATATTCCCATTTTGGAGGGAAATATGATCCTCCACGGCTACGATCCGGTGTGGATTCAGAATTGGTACAACGCCCAAATGTTTTTTAATGCCCAAATGGGCTGCGGCAGCAACCAAAAGGCGCTGCTTACTGCCATGGAGATGATGCAGATCCCGCCTACCCGGCAGGCCCACGATGCCTTGGGAGACGCCTACCACACAGCGCTGGTATGCAGCAAGCTGGATCTGCACAAAGGTATGCAAGAGTATAAGCACTCTGTGCAGGAGCATGAGGATGGACTGCATGGCGCCCAGGTGCCGGGCTGTGTCAGCCGCAAGGTGTATCACGGCTACGCGGATAAGATGGCGGCTATGACGGCAATGACCGGTCCGGAGAATCTTTGCCCCGTGTGCGGTAAGCGGATGACCAGTCAGAAGTGGAAGCCCCAGTCTGGCAGGCGGTATGTGACCAAGGTGCACTGTAAAAGTCACGGCGACTATGTGGTGCGCATCCGTCTGGAGCGGGAGCCGGAGGGCACTCATAAGGTCTGCCGCCTGGTCTATGACCAAAGCTCCGATCTTGCCAAGAGCTATGATGAGTTGAAGACCAAAAAGCGCACCGGTAGAAGCAGAAGATCCCGGCGAAAGAAGCAAAGCCTGGGAATGGCGGAATAAACCGTACCCTTCGGCAGGCGGCGTGCCCAACAGCTGTGGACTTGGCAGTAAATATTGCCCGTTAAGATATTGAGGGGAGCCCTATCTACAAATTCTCCCCCATGGATGCCGGAACAGCTTGCGCGAAATTGCCTATACGCGCATGGAAAAGGGGCTGCAGCAAAACAGAAGATTGCTGCAGCCCCTTAGCGCGGTAAGACCCATTTTTGGCACGCTAAGCGTTGCTTACGCGAAAGTGATGAGGCGCCGCCTCAGATTTCACCAAAGCCCGGTAAAGCGCATGACCAAAAGACTTGTGCCGGTGATGCCCAGCCAGCAGCAGGCACCCATGAGGATGGGCTTTCCTCTGGATTTTACCAGCTTGATGATGTTGGTGTTCAAACCGATGGCCGCCATGGCCACAACGATAAGGAACTTAATCAATTCCTTCACCGGCGAGAAGAAGCTGGAGAAAACGCCCAGGCTGACGGCTATGGTAGTGATGACGGAGGCAGCGATAAAATAGAGAATAAAGGGGGGAAATTTGGGTGAAGCGGATGCTGTTTCCGCCGCTGCGTTTTTCTTCTTTTCTTTTGCGGATAGAAACTTTGCCCTTTCCAGCATCATAATTATACCGAAAGTGACGGAAATGATTTCTTGAGAACCTCATTAAGGTAATTCACTTTTTTGTTTAACGGCTGGTAAACCTGCCACCATAACTCGCTTTGGCTGTGCTGTACATCATAATACATTTCAAAAACCGTTGCTCTGTCTTCAAGCGAATTCTTCATACCGTAGGCGCTGGCAAAATATTCATTGTATCCTTTCTTTTCAGAATCAATATTAATATATTCTTCTGTATATGAGAAATCATCAGGGTTAAGCGCTGTCCATTTTTCATCAAAATCAGATTCGTAATTCCAGATTCTGTATTCCATATTGTGCATCAGCTCATGGCAAAAGGTCGAATAAGAAAAGAAGGAACAGGAATATACTATAAAAAGCTCATCATTCAAATTGCTCGCAAAAGCAGAAGTTTCCCCATTTCCAATTTCGCCGACAATATAGATGTTCAGTTTTTCAAATTTTGCTACCGCATTTTCAATGTCATTGCAAAGCATTTCATTATACAGTTGTTTTGGAAAAGTCGAAAGACAGTATTCCAAATCATACAAGCACAGCAGATATTGCGCATTTGTTTTATTATCAATACATTTTTCATCAAAAACATCATCGGAAAAGCTTTTGCGCAATTCAGCATTAACACCGCAATTCTCATTAATTCTCTTGCACACCGCATCAATATGTTCACTAAAATCACTATCTTTAACAGTAATACACGCAAAGGGTGTGCTTACAGCTTCCTGATTGTAATCCCAGCAATATAAACTGACTGTACTGCCATCAATGCCCAATGTTTGAAAGATTGCATATTCGCTGTTAATTATTCCGTCAAAAACATTTGCATTATTTTCTCCATTAAGCTTAACACTATTAACAAGCGTCTTATTATCAAAATTTTTGACATTAAGAGTTATTTCGCCATCATCAGCCTGTGTATAATTGAAAATAATTTTTTCATAGCCTGAAATTTCATTTTCTGATTTGCTGCGCTCATTTATATAATAGTTTTCCTCATCATTGTAAAATACTATTACATCATAATTAATGTAGTGGGTGTCATATGCGTAGCTATCACGGCAAACAAAGCGATTGGTGTCAATTGTTTTAATGGTGTCAGCAATATCATAACAGTCAAAGGACTTGCCTTCGCCGCTTCCCATGGCATTAAGCTTAGAGTCATAAAGCTCGGAAGAATTATTGTCATACCAAATTTGTATATAATCATCCGAAAATTCAACATCAAATGAATCGGCATTCACCTCTACCGTGTTTTTGAACGTTTCTTTTTCTATGTCGTAAAGTGTCAGATATGTTTTAATATCATATTCTTCATCCTGCTGTGATTCAGGATCAAAGGGTGTATATAGTATTGCTATAAGGTTATTAAAGTTTGCATAATCAACCAATGAAGCATTACCAAATTCCGATATGTCAATTGCTTTTAAGGCGCTGTTTTCTTTGTCAGCCGTATTTTCTTTTATAAGGATGCCGTTCGAGCAGCCGGCAAATAAAAATATCAGCACAGCTGAAAGCAATATACACATTATTCTTTTCATAAAAGTAAGCCTCTTTGCAACTGCTGCATAACCTTAGTATTGTATTATTTTATTCATATGGTTTTCAATAAAAAGGGGTTAACAAAACGAAATCATGCGGAAGGGACAGTTCTCCCTTTGGCCTACCGCGCCATGCGGTAGATGGCCAGCATGTCCGCCTCGTAGAGCACCTTGGCGGCGCCAATTTTGCCGCCCACGGCAAGGCTGCACTTATGGGCCATTTCCGCCATCTGCTCATCAGAGGGATGAAGGCCCAACTCCGCTAAAGAGGTAGGCATACCTAAGGAGCGGAAGAAGTTTTCTGTGGCGGCAATACCGGCCAGCGCACATTTTTCCGGTGTGTCTTGGGGGGCAATGTCCATCACGCGGGTGGCAAATGGAACAAAACGGGAAAGGCAGTCTTTGTAAACATACCGCGCCCAGCTGCCCCAAAGAGCGGCAAGACCCGCACCATGGGGCACATCGAACATGCCGCCTACCTCATGCTCCAGCATGTGGGTGGCCCAGTCACCCCCATCGGTGCCACAGCCAGTTAAGCCATTGTGGGATAGGCTGCCTGCCCACATGATCTCTGCCCGCGCATCATAATTTTGGGGATCCTTCCGCAGAATTTGGGCGTTTCGGATCACTGTGCGCATAAGCGCCTCGGCAATGCCATCGGTGACCTCCCGGCGGCTGCAGTCGGTAAAGTATCGTTCCATGGTGTGCATAAGAATATCTGTGCAGCCGTAGGCGGTTTGTTCATCCGGCAATGTCATGGTCAGCGCTGGATCAAGAATAGCAAACTTGGCCCGGCAGGCATCGTTGCTGTAGTCCCGCTTGATGCCGCCTTCGTCCTTGGTGATCACCGCGCCGCCGCTCATTTCGCTGCCGGCGGCAGCGATGGTAAGCACCACACCGATGGGCAGGCAGCCGTCTGCCTGAGCGGTGTGGTTAAACAGCTCCCACACATCCACCTTGCTTGCGACGCCAAAGCCGATGGCCTTGGCCGAATCGATGACGCTGCCGCCGCCTACAGCAAGGATAAAGTCGATATGCTCTTCCCGGCAGATGCGAATGCCTTCATACACCAACGACAGCCGGGGATTGGGGACAACGCCGCCAAGGCTGCGGTAGGCAATGCCTTCCTGTTGCAGGGAGGATTGGATTTTGTCCAACAAGCCGGAGCGCTGGGCGCTGCCGCCGCCGTAATGGAGCAAAACCTTGGTGCCGCCCTGGGCCTTGACCAACGCGCCTACTTGCGCTTCGGCGCCTTTGCCAAATACGATCTTAGTGGGGGTGAAGTAGTTGAAGTTTAGCATAGTGATCTATCCTTTCTGTATTGTTTTGGCGCAGAGAATAACAGCGTTTTGCGGGGCGTATGCATATTTCTCCTGCCCATTGTAGCACAAATTTTTCCTGTTGGGAAGAGGAAAAGGGGAAACGGCAGGTAGCGCCGCTTTGCGCCGTATGGCCGATTCTGCTGGGGATGGGCAGGGGCAAGCTGTTTTTTCTCCTTTTGGCGGAGGACATCCGCAGCAGTGTTCTTGCCCTGCTTATGGGCTTGGGTCTTTTGATCACAGCCTTTGCTTTGCCATCACCGACGTGGCTTGGGCTGGGGTGGCCAATGTGCTTAAACGGTATGAGGGCCGTCCCCTCGCTGTTAGGTACATAGCCCACGGCTCGGCCAGCACTGATCACGAAGTGCCGAGTGGCCTCCACGGCGTCAATGCTAGCCCCCAGAAAAGTAAATTCCCAGCCGTACTGGTTTTTTCCGCAGGATCATGGTTTTGACCTTCTCGGCGGTAAACTCTCTACTGACGTTCCCATAACCGTCCGTGATGATGACAAACAGCACTTTCTCGGCCCGGTAGTCCCCCGCCGTATTCCTCTGTACGCTGACAAGCGTGTTAATCGTCAGGCCAATGGTGTACAACAGGGCGGTAGATTTCCGGACATAGTATTCCTTGCCCGCCATGGGACTGACCGCGCGGATGTCGATGCGGTCATGGAGCAACTCATAGGCGTTGTCGAACAGCACTGTTGTAATGCTACATTCTCCGGCTTCCTTGCGCTGCTTTTCCAGCATAGAATTGAAACTGCCAATGGTATCGCTCTCCAGCCCCGCCATAGAGCCGCTCCTGTCCAGGATGAACACCGATTCTGTAAGACCCGTTTTCATTTGGAAAACCTCCTGTCGCTTTGATGGCCTTATCATATCGGCAACAGGAGGCTATTTTGTCGCTTTCAAAGCGACAAAATACGATTACAGGAGGTTTGGAGATACCGTGTAGGTAGTTGCATTTGTAGGCGGCCACAAATTTCACTTGCGTTTCACACGGAAGTGGCTCACTTATATATAAGCGTTTACACATAGAAGGAGCCGACCTGCAAACAGCAAGGTCGGCTCCTTTTGGATCAGATGATATTTGGTGAGATAGTTGCTCTGTTATTTCTTCTCTCCCGACAGAGCATTGTAGACGACCGCCGCCAACGCGGCCCCGACCAAAGGAGCAACAATGAACACCCACAGGCTGCTAAGAGGTGTGGTATTGCCGCTCAGCGCCGCCACAACGGCAGGCCCAATGCTTCTGGCCGGATTGACAGAAGTGCCGGTCAGTCCGATGCCGAGAATATGTACCGCAGTCAGAGTCAGGCCGATGACCAGTCCGCCAAAGGAGCCATGGTTGGCTTTTTTGGAAGTCACGCCAAGGATTGCCATGACAAAAATGAAGGTCAGTACGATTTCCACCAGCAACCCGGCAACGATGCTGCCGTTTACACCGGCAAGGCCGTTAGAGCCGAAACCTCCGGTCATATCCGTGACGCCGCCCAAGCTGAAGACAGCCGCCAGGAGCGCGGAGCCGCAGATGGCTCCCAGACACTGCGCAATCACATATCCAATAAAATCAGCGACAGTAAGCCCACCGGTCATCAACACGGCAAGAGAAACAGCGGGGTTGATATGGCAGCCGGAGATATTGCCAATGGAATAGGCGGTTGCTACGATCGCTAAACCGAAGGCAAGTGCCGTAAGAATGTACCCGCCGCCGCTGGCAGCGTCGCACCCCACCAGCATAGCGGTGCCGCACCCCAGAACGACCAAAATCAATGTGCCAATAAACTCAGAAACATACTTTTTCACGAAAGAATCCCTCCTTCAAATATTATTCAATTATATTGTAGCATTATCTTGATATACATGCAAGTAGCAAACGCACTTTTATTCACATTTTCTAAGAAAAAATCCGGAAAAACAAAAAATCAGAGTGCCGAATAGCCCCGGTTTTGCGCTAGGCAAGACCGGGGGTTGTATGCAAAATGGTAAAACCAGTGAAATAATAGAAAAAGTTGGCTATGGGTGGATATCCTTCCACCGCCGTTTTGCAAACTTATTCAGATTCATGGCAGCAAATTTAAGATTCCCTCAGTTCTTAAGGAGAAAACAATCCAACCTTATTCGCGGCGTTCGCGCCGCGAACTCTACGAGGTCTTTTGACAAGCGGAATCCCCGGCGTGACAACTGTCACGCCGGGGATTCCGGAAATTTACGCCATTTTTTTATGAGCCTCCGTCAAATGGCGGAAGGGCGATTAGGGATCTATGTGGGGTCGTAATTGACCACAATGCCATGATCCGTCAGGGCAGACACATTGCTGACATTGGTGCCAAACACATTTACCTGGGCCAGACGGTTACAGTTGGCCAAGCAGTCGATGCTGCGGATATTGTTATAATCCGCGTTGACATAGTTGAGATTTACCAAACCGCTTAGACCGTCCAAGTTCTCTAAGAAGTTGTGGGCGGCACTAAAATCCTCCAGGGCACAATCCTTGGGGAAGGAGGGAACGGAAACCACATCGTTGTAATCGATGTTGATGTTGGTTAGGGTGGTGATGCTGCCCAGGGCATCGATGGAGGTAAGCTTGTTGTCGGTCATGGTAAAGGATACAAGCGCTGTGCAGCCGGACAGACTGTCGATGCTTTCAATGGCGTTGTTGGAGCCGTCAAGCTGGGTAAGGGCGCTTAGCTGGCCCACGGCGGAGACATCGGTAAGCTTGTTGTGGGACAGATCCAGCACCTGCAGCCCTGTGCAGCCAACAAGCTCAGCTACGGATTCCAAGACATTATATGATACGTCCAGTTCCCGCAGGGAAGCCAAGGCGGACAGGCCGGACAGGCTGGACAAGGCGTTATGGCCCAGAGATAGAATCTCCAAGTGGGTCATTTGGCTTATGGCGGCAATATCACCGATGCTGTTGTTGGCCAGCTTGAGCGTGGTGAGCTTGGCAAGGCCCGACAGGGCGCTGATGTTGCTGATGCCGCAGTTTTCTAGGTTTAAGGTGGTCAGGTCGGGCAGGGCGCCAATAAGCGTCAGCGCATCGGTGGTCAGGGCGCAGCCGGAAAGATCCAGACTTTCCAGCGCCGTCATGTTTTCCAAGAAGCTGTAATCGCTGCCGCCAAAGTCGTGGATCGTCAGGCTGTGCAGGCCGGTGCAGTATGCCAGATCGGACAAAACCGTGACACCCTCCGGCACGGAAAGCTCGGTAATGCCCCACAGATCCTTGGTCGTCAATGTGCGATCGCCTTTGTTGAGCTGCTGCTGGATGTGGGCCTCCAACGTCTTGTCGGCAAAGGTCACATCCTCTACCACACCAGCGATGGAGTAGCCTACATAAACCACCTGGCTGACCAGTCCCTCCGGGGAGACGGCGATGGCGCACACGGTGGTCTCGCCGCCTTCTAGAGATACCGGCTCCGTGTACGGGCCGGCGGCGGTGGAGGGATACTCTCCATCGGTAGAAAGGTAATAGGTGGCCTCGCCATCTCCTTCCAGGCTTACGGTGATATACTGGCTGTAATAGCCGCCCTCTGGAGAAATGGTGGGGGCGGCAGGCCGCAGCTGCTCAAGCTGGGCGCGAACGTCTTCGTTGGCAACCTGATCTAGCAGCTCCTGGGCGTCCAGCAGCTTGTCCTGCGCCACATAGGCGGAAGACAACGCCTGATACAGGGCGATATTTTCCGGAGAGGCGTATAGGGCGTTGACCAGGACATATTCTGTTTTTGTGTAATTTCCCGCCTTTTCATAGGCCGTGGCCAGCTTGATGGCCAAATCCGGGTCATCCGGGCAAAGGGAATAGGCCCGGCGGTAGAGCCTGACGGCGGAGGCGTAGTGCCCGCTTTCCATGCGGCTGTTGCCCCAGCTAAGGTACATGCTGGCGGTCAGGTCTGTGCGGTAGAAAAAAAAGAACCAAACGCCAGCAGCCAATACAAGCAGCACAAAAAGAATGGGCAGTAGGATCTTATGTATTTTTTTCATGGTGATACTCCATTCACAGGTGGATTCTGTCACATTTCTGCCTATATTATACCGTTAGGGAAAAAATCTGTCAAGTAAAGAGAGACCCGCAGGTTTTTGCCCTTGTTCTGCAGACAAAAGCGGCCCCGGAAATTCCGGTTGCAAAATTTGCGGATCCATGGCATAATAGGAGCGAGATATACAGACAGAAATGAGGAACCTCCAGTGAAAATTACGGATTTATTTGCCAGCGGGAAAATCACCCTTTCCTTTGAGGTGTTCCCTCCCAAAACCACAGCTGCCTTTGCCACGGTAAAGGCAGCCACGGAAAAGATCGCTGCTCTTGCCCCGGACTACATGAGCGTGACCTACGGCGCCGGAGGCAGCAACAGCAAAGCCACCTTGGAGGTGGCTCAGGATCTGATGCAAAGCCACAATACCACCATCATCGCCCACTTGACCTGCATCGGCACCGACCGAGCCTCCATCGACAGCCGGATCGCCGCCATGCGGGCGGCAGGCATTGAAAATGTCCTGGCTCTGCGAGGGGATGTGCCTGCCAGCTTTACCGGGAATGAGCCACGGGATTTTACCCATGCAAACGAGCTAATGGCTTATCTGGGACAAAAGGCGAATTTCTGTATTGGCGGCGCTTGCTATCCGGAGGTACACCCGGAGTCGGCCAACCAGGAAGAGGATCTGCGCCATCTGAAGCTGAAAGTAGAGGCCGGGTGCGATTTTTTGGTAACCCAAATGTTTTTTGATAATAACGTGTTTTATAACTTTCTGTATAAGGCCCGGGAGGCAGGCATCACCGTGCCCATTGTGCCGGGAATTATGCCCATTACCCGGGCAAAGCAGATCGGCAAATCCGTGCAGCTGTCCGGCTCCTCTGTGCCTACCCGTTTCCGGCAGATCGTGGATCATTTCGGTGACCGGCCGGAGGCCATGAAGCAGGCAGGTATCGCCTATGCCACAGAGCAGATCGTTGACCTGCTGGCCAACGGCATTCGTCATGTACATGTGTATTCCATGAACAATCCGGATGTGGCCGCAGCCATTCAAGCCAATGTACGGGAATTGCTGAAATGATCATTCAGCGCCATTGCCAGGCAGAGCTTGCCTTGGATATCCGCCAGATGTTTGGCTACATGAGTTGTCCCCAAAGCAAGGCTTCGCCGGAGCTGCGGGACTTGGTGGAGGAGGTGGCGGCCTTGGCCAGGAAAGCGGTAGTGCCCAAGGCCTGCTACTGCCGCCTGCCGGTGACCATCACGGAAGATAGCATTTGCTTTGGCGGCTTGCTGCAGACCAAGAGCCAAAGCCTTAGCCGCCACTTGGCTCGCTGTTCCCAGGCATACTTGTTTTGCGCTACCATTGGCCCTGGAATCGACCGGCAGATCACGGCAAACCGGCTCAGCCCCGCCCGGGCGGTGGCCTGGGACGCGGCGGGAACCACCCTTGTTGAGCAGTGGTGCGATGATTTGTGCGCGTATTTTGGCGGTGAGCAGCGCTCCCGCTTCAGCCCTGGGTATGGCGATTTGCCATTGACCCTGCAGCAGCCGCTGTTGGAACTGCTGGATGCTCAGCGAAAGGTGGGTGTATGCATGACCGACAGCTTGCTGATGACGCCTACAAAGTCGGTTACTGCCATTGTAGGGCTGGTAGATACAGGAGACATGCCATGAATATTCGAGAAAAAATGGCCCAGGGCTTCCTTTTTTCCGATGGAGGGACAGGCTCTGTGCTGCAAGGTATGGGCCTTACGCCCGGCCAGCCGCCAGAGCTTTGGAATTTGGAGTATCCCCAGCGCATTGTGGCCCTCCACCGGGCCTATTTGGAGGCGGGCTGTCATATGGTCAGCACCAACACCTTTGGCGTTAACCGGCTTCGCTTTGGCGATCAGGTGCAGCCCTTGGTGGCGGCGGCCATCGCCAACGCCCGCCAGGCCATTGCCCAGGTTGGAGATAACGGTAGCCGGTATGTGGCCTTGGATATCGGCCCCTGCGGCAAGCTGCTCAAGCCTTTGGGCAGCCTGGATTTTGAAGAGGCGGTGGAGATTTTTGCCCAGGTGGTTCGTGCGGGCCGAGATGAGGCGGATGTGATCCTCATTGAGACAATGAATGACGCCTACGAGACTAAGGCGGCGGTGCTGGCTGCCAAGGAAAACTGCGATCTGCCCATATTTGTGACCAATGTATACGATGAGACGCACAAGCTGATGACCGGCGCCGATCCCATGGCTATGGTTGCGCTGTTGGAGGGCTTGGGGGTAGACGCGCTTGGCATGAACTGCTCCCTTGGCCCGGAGCAGATGCTTTCCATTGTGCCGGAGCTGGTAAGCTACGCGTCCGTGCCGGTGATGGTGGTACCCAACGCCGGCCTGCCCCGCAGCGAAAACGGCCAAACGGTGTATGATGTGTCGCCGGAGGAATTTGCCAAGCATATGAAGGCTATGGCCGGCATGGGGGTAAGGATCCTGGGTGGCTGCTGCGGCACTACACCGGCGTATATGGCGGAGATGATCCGTCAGCTTCAAGATGTCCAGCCGTCGGCGGTTACGGCCAAAAGCCATACCATCGTGTCCTCCTATACCCATGGGGTAGAGATCGGCCCGGTGCCGGTGATGATCGGCGAGCGGATCAATCCCACCGGGAAAAAAAGACTGAAAGAAGCCCTACGGGCGGGGGATGTGGATTATATTCTTCAGCTGGCCATGGAGCAGGAGGCCAAAGGGGTGCAATTGCTGGATGTCAATGTTGGCCTGCCGGAACTGGATGAGCCGGCGGTGCTGACCGACACCATGATGAAGCTCCAGGAGGTGACCGCCCTGCCGCTGCAGCTGGATTCCTCCGATCCTGAAGCCCTGGAACGGGCTATGCGGCGGTATAACGGTAAGCCTTTGGTCAATTCGGTAAACGGAAAGCAAGAGTGTATGCGCGCCGTATTTCCCCTGGTGCAGAAATATGGAGGCGTTCTTATTGCCCTGACCTTGGACGAGGATGGCATCCCCTCCACCGCCGAGGGGCGGGTGCGTATTGCCCGAAGGATCCTTGACCAAGCGTCCACATACGGTATTGGGCCGAAGGATATTGTGTTTGACCCCTTGGCCCTTACCGTTTCCGCAGAGCCGGACGCGGCGGCTGTAACCTTGGAGGCTGTGCGCCGAATTGGCACGGAGCTGGGGTGCAAGACGTCCTTAGGCGTGTCTAATATTTCCTTTGGCCTGCCGCAGCGGGAGGCGGTGACCTCTGCCTTTTTTGCCATGGCCCTGCAAAACGGCCTAAGCGCCGCCATTATGAATCCCATGTCTGAGGCTATGCTGCGCACCTATTACAGCGCCCGTGTGCTGTGCCAGCAGGATCCCAACTGCACCGATTATGTGGCCTTTATGCAAAACGCGCCGGTTCAGCGGCAGGTGGCAGGGGAGACAGAGGCAACTGTTGCCTACGCTGTGGAAAAGGGGCTAAAATCCGCCGCCGCCCAGGCGGCCAAAAAGGCCCTGGAAACCTTGGCGCCGATGGATGTGATCAACAAAGAAATTATCCCGGCTTTGGATAAGGTCGGCCAGGGCTTTGAGCAAAAGACCGTGTTTTTGCCCCAACTGCTGATGTGCGCCGAGGCGGCGTCTGCGGCCTTCGGCGTGATTCGGCAGGCACTGGCCGCCAGCGGCAGCCAGGAGAAAAAGGAAAAGGTCATTTTGGCCACCGTTAAGGGGGATATCCACGATATCGGCAAAAATATTGTCCGGGTGCTGCTGGAAAACTACGGCTACCAGGTTATCGACCTGGGCAAGGATGTTCCGCCGGAAACGGTGGTGGATCGGGCGGAGGCGGAAAACGTCCGCTTGGTGGGCCTTAGTGCGCTGATGACCACCACCGTGCCGTCTATGGAGGAAACCATCCGTCAGCTTAAGGCTCGGCTCCCGGATTGTCAAACGGTGGTAGGCGGCGCGGTGCTGACCAAGGACTACGCCGACGCCATCGGCGCGGATTTTTATGCCAAGGACGCCATGGAAACCGTCCGCCTGGCGGAGAGGATCTTTGCAAAGGACTGATTTTTCCGGAATTATGGTTGACACCGGGCAAAAATAAAAATATAATACCAGCATAAGCTACATGCGTTGCGGAAACGAGAAGGCAGTAGGGCCGTTTAGCGACCGGGGGGCTGGTGAAAGCCCCGGGGTTTACGCTGCTTTCAGCCACTTCCAAGCAGCCTGCGAGGAGCAGGACGGTTGCCCCCGTTACCGGGCAAAGAGATGCGCAAATTGCGTGAATTAGGGTGGTACCGCGAATAAACCTCGCCCCTATCTAGGGCCGGGGTTTATTCTTTTGCCTGAATTCCACGGCTTTTTTGCCTGGGGATGCCGTGAGCCTGCGCAAGCTTTTGGCAGACCCATAGAGGCCCCGATCTTCATATTGTATTACGAAACAGGATAAACACCGGGAGGATAAACAATTATGGCCAAATATCACGGACTCAACGAGCTGCGGGAAATGTTTTTGCAGTTTTTCGAAAGCAAGGGGCATCTGCGCTTGCCCAGCTTTTCCCTGATCCCACAAAACGACCAAAGCCTGCTGCTGATCAATTCCGGCATGGCCCCTATGAAGCCCTATTTTAAGGGAGAGATGGAGCCGCCCAGACGCCGGGTATGTACCTGCCAAAAGTGCATCCGTACGGGAGACATTGAAAACATTGGCAAAACCGCTCGTCACGGCACCTATTTTGAGATGCTGGGAAATTTTTCCTTTGGCGACTATTTCAAGCGGGAGGCCATTCATTGGAGCTGGGAGTTTTTGACCGAGGTCTGCGGCCTGGAGCCGGAGCGACTGTACCCTTCTATTTATGAAAATGATGATGAGGCTTTTGCCATTTGGCACGAGGAAATGGACATTGCCCCGGAGCGGATCTTCCGTTTTGGTAAGGCGGATAATTTCTGGGAGCATGGCGCAGGCCCCTGCGGCCCCTGCTCGGAAATCT
>CAYVWG010000005.1:32837-44353 GCA_964455425.1 uncultured Oscillospiraceae bacterium
GCACTGTGGGCTGCGACTGTGACCGCTATATGGAGGTATGGAACAACGTCTTTTCCCAGTTTGACAACGATGGCCATGGCAATTACACCGAGCTTGCTCAAAAGAACATCGACACCGGCATGGGCCTGGAGCGTCTGGCCGTGGTGTGCCAGGATGTGGATTCCCTGTTCGATGTGGACACGGTGATGAACATTACCCGCCGGGTTACCACCCTAACCGGCGCCGCCTATGGCCGGAGCCAGAAGACGGATGTTTCCCTGCGGGTGATCACCGATCATATCCGGTCTTCCGTGTTTATGATCGCCGACGGCGTGCTGCCATCGAACGCGGGCCGGGGCTATGTGCTGCGGCGGCTTCTCCGCCGGGCGGCCCGGCACGGTAAGCTTCTGGGCGTGGATACCCCCTTCCTATACAAGGTGGTGGAAGCGGTCGTTCATGAAAACCAAGGGTATTACTCCTATTTGAAGGAACGGGAGGAATTTATCACCCGGGTGGTAAAGGCGGAGGAGGAAACCTTTGCCAAGACCATCGATGGCGGCATAAAGATTTTTGCGGAAATGCTAGCCGAGCACAAGGCCAAGGGAGAAATTGTCTTTTCCGGCCAGGACGCCTTTAAGCTGTCGGACACCTATGGCTTCCCGCTGGATCTGACCGCCGACATGGCGGAGGAAGAGGGCATGACAGTGGATCAAGAGGGCTTTGCCCAGCTGCTGCAAGAGCAGAAGCTCCGCGCCCGGGAAGATCGAAAGAAAATGGGAGATCTGGGCTGGGCCGGCATCGACCTGGGCCTGGACAATACGCCCACGCTGTTTACCGGCTACGACCGGGTAGAGGATCAAGGCAAGGTGCTGGCCGTATGCGTAGGCGACGAGGTGACCGGCGCGATTGCCGGCGGTGAGGAAGGCATTTTGGTGCTGGATCAGACGCCCTTCTATGCCGAAATGGGCGGCCAGGTAGCTGACCAGGGCACCATTTCCGTGGGGAGCAGCGTGTTTACCGTGTCCAACGTAATCAAGGACAAGGGGGGCAAGTTCCTCCACTACGGCAAGCTGCTTACCGGCGAGATCAAAACCGAGGATGTGGTTACCGCCCAAATTGACGAGGAACGCCGTAAGGCCATCTGCCGTGCCCATACGGCCACCCATTTGCTGCAGTCCGCCCTGGAGAAGGTGCTGGGAGACCATTGCCATCAGGCAGGCTCTTTGGTGGAGCCGGATCGCCTGCGGTTTGACTTTACGCACTTCTCCGCCGTAACGCCGGAGGAATTAAAGGCCGTTGCCATGGATGTGGTGACCATGGCGTTGGATGGTATGGATGTGGAGACCATGGTGCTGCCCATCGCGGAGGCAAAAAAGCTGGGCGCAACGGCGCTTTTTGGAGAAAAATATGGAGATACCGTACGGGTGGTAAAAATGGGAGACCGCTCCTTGGAGTTTTGCGGCGGCACACATTTGGACAACACCGCCAAGGTGGGCCTGTTCCGGATCACCTACCAAGGCTCGGTAGCCGCCGGCGTGCGGCGCATTGAGGCCATCACCGGCAAGGCGGTGCTGGAGGAAACCGAGCGGCTGTATACCAATCTTATCCAGGTGGCCGACACGCTGAAAACCACGCCTGGAGATCTGCTGCATAAGGCGGAGGCGACTGTAAATGAAACGCGGGAGCTGCATCAGCGGCTGGAGGCCATGAAGGATAAGCTGCGTTCCGGGGAGATCCACCAGTTTATGGTCGGCGCAAAGGATGTGGCCGGGCTAAAGGTGATTACGGCTATGCAGAGCATGGATGTTGCCGATCTGCGGAAGACCGGCGATATGCTGCGGGAAAAGTCTCCGGATATTGTGGCGGTGCTGGCCTCTCAGAAGGGAAGCAAGATATCCATTTTGGCAGTTTGCGGCGCCAATGCGGTGGCCAAAGGCATCAAGGCTGGCGCTTTGGTGAAGCAGGTCTGCGCGGTTTGCGGCGGCAGCGGCGGCGGAAAGCCGGATTCCGCCATGGGCGGCGGAAAGGATCCTGCTATGCTGGATAACGCGCTGGCCATTGTGGATGAATATGTAATGAACAATGTAAAGTGAGGAAATACCATGAACGATTGCCTGTTTTGTAACATTATTGCCGGAAAGATCCCCTCAAAAAAGGTCTACGAGGACGAGCTTTGCTATGCTTTTTGCGATATCTCCCCTTTGGCCCCTACCCATTTTTTGGTGGTGCCCAAAAGCCACTTTTCCTCCGCTGCTGAGGTAGACGAGGAAAACGCGCCGGTGATTGGCCACATCTTTGCGGTAATCGCCAAGCTGGCCCGGGAGATGGGCTTTTCCGATGGTTTCCGCGTGGTGACCAACTGCGGGGAAACTGCCGGCCAGACCGTACACCATATCCATTTCCACGTGCTGGCAGGAAAAGCCCTAGGCAGCTTCAATTGATCCTGTTGAAGGCGGATGTGGGTTCGCCTATCCCATAGGCGCCCTCCTTGTGGTACTGCCTCTTGAACGTGCCCGAAAAAGGACGGTGCGCCTGCGGCGCAAGCAAAAGCGGGTATGACGCTTGCTTCGCCATTTTAGATACTAAGGCAAAATGGGGCCAGGCAAGTTGGTCTTGCCCGCCCCATTTTTAGAAATGAGGGAGGCCTGTGCGCAAGCTGGTAATGTTTGCCCTTCCTTTTGGCGCAGCGGCGGCGGTGTATGTATATGTTCTGCCTACCTGGCTGGGCCTTGCTTTGTGCGCCTTGGCCGGTTTGGTCAGTATGCTTTTTTGGCCGGGAAAGCGCCGCCGGCACAGATATGTGGCAATAGGCGCTTTGGGCTTGGCGGCAGGCTTTCTTTGGTGCGCGGGCTATGACCTCATGACCCGTCTGCCCCAGCAGACGGAGGAAAAAGTAACGCTTTCGGCCACGGTTCGGGACTATCCTGACCAGACGTCCTATGGCTGCCGGGTAACAGTTTTGGCCGATATCCAGGGAAAAACCGCCAAAACCATGGTGTATCTGCCCCAAGAGTATATGTATCTTGCGCCGGGTGACCATTTGCAGGTCAAGGCCCGGCTAAGCGCTACGGTCACCGCGGGTGGAGAGGATGACCGTCTGTACTATGCCGCCAAAGGCATCCGCTGTATTGCCAGCGGGGCGGAGGAGGTGCAGGCCGCGCCCTGTGACAAGAGACCCTGGTGGAGCTTGCCGGTTGTGTTTGGCCAGAAGCTGAGAAGCCTGCTGTCCCAAGGACTGCCGGAGGACGTGGCGCCGTTCTTCCATGCCTTGCTTACCGGAGATACCTCCGCTTTGTCGGATAGCGACCGCAGCGACCTATCCACCGCTGGGCTTTCCCATGTGGTGGCGGTTTCCGGGATGCATATTTCCATCCTTCTGGGCACCGTTTACTTTTTTGTGGGCAGAAGGCAGCGGACAGCCGCTTTTGTGGGCATCCCGCTGATGCTCCTTTTCGTGCTTATGACCGGCTGCAGCCCTTCTGCCGTGCGGGCGGCGGTGATGCAGAGCCTTCTTATGCTGGCGCCGGTTTTCCGGCGGGAAAGCGATGGGCCTACCTCCCTTTGCACTGCTTTGCTGCTGTTGGTGGGTCAAAACCCGTGGGTGGTGGCCAGCGTAAGTTTTCAGCTTTCCTTTGGGGCAACGGCGGGCATCGTCCTTTTTAGCCAGAGGTTATACCGCCGGCTATCGCCTAAGCGGACAAAGGAGCAAAGAACCTCCATCCCATGGCGCGTGTGGCGGTTGGTGGCAGCCAGTGTGTCTATGACTTTAGGCGCGTTGGTGTTCACCCTGCCTATCGCTGCCCTTACCTTTGGCACCGTCAGCATCTATAGCCTTCTGGCCAATCTTTTGGTCTTTTGGGCCATCAGCGTTTGCTTTGTCAGCGGCATGGTGGTGAGCTTGGCTGCTTGGGTGTATCTGCCATTGGGAAAGCTGCTGGGGCTGGCCGGAGCCTTGCCGGTTCGGTATGTGCTGTGGGTGGCAGGCTGTCTTGCCCGGCTGCCCTTCGCCGCTCTTGCGGTTACCTCCCTGCTGGTGAAGCTGTGGCTTTTGGGCGTGTATCTGTCGCTGCTTTGCCTGGCCTTGTGCCGGGAACGAAAACCCGTATTCTTTGCCATAGGCTGTGCGGCGGTTTCTTTGGCGGCTACAATGATCTACCTCCGGCTGGACAGCCAGGTGGAGCAGTTTCAGTTTACTGCCCTGGATGTTGGCCAGGGACAGTGCATTGTGCTGCGTAGCGGCGCTTATTCCCTGGTGATCGACTGCGGCGGCAGCAACGGCGCCCAAGCGGGTCAGACCGCCGCAAGCTATCTGCAGCTTTCCGGGGACGATGTGGTGGAGGCGCTGGTGCTTACCCATTTTGACGAAGACCATATCAATGGCGTAGAACAGCTTTTGCGCCGGGTGGAGGTAGAGACAGTTTACCTACCCGATGTCCAGGACAGCGCAGGCAACCGGGAAAAGGTGGAGGCTTTGGCTTATGAGGCCGGAGCGAAGATTTGTTATGTCAACCAAGATGTGACGTTGACTATTCCCGGCGGCCAGGCGCAGATTTTCGCGCCTCAGGAACAGGGAGACGACAACGCCTCCTGCTTAAGCGCCCTTTGTACCATCGACGACTTTGACGCGCTGATTACCGGCGACATGGATATCCAAGCGGAGCTTACGTTACTGCATACCCATACGCTTCCTCAGCTGGAGCTGCTGGTAGCGGGGCATCATGGGTCAAAATATGCTTCCGGGCAGACCTTTCTTTCCCGGCTAGCGCCCCAAATCGTGTGGATCTCTGTGGGAGAGAACAACAGCTATGGCCATCCCAGTGAGGATACCCTGCTTCGGCTGACGGAAATTGGGGCAAAGGTTTACCGCACCGACCAGTGCGGGACAATTACCATAAGGAGGTAGGACAGATGGCAAAAAAAGCATTGCCTCAGGCGGAGCGGCAGACGCTGGAAAAATTAAAAGCGGATATCAAGGCCAAGTCTGTGGGGAAGTTTTATATTTTTGCCGGCGATGAGGCATATCTGCGCAGCTTCTATCTCCAACAGCTGAAAAACTGCCTGCTTACGGAGCTTACCGCAGAGTTTAATTTTCACCGGTTCACCGAGGAAAACCTTACTCCCCAGGCACTGGCGGACAGCTTAGAGGCCCTGCCCATGATGGCGGAGCGCTCCTTGGTGGAAATTGACGATATCGATTTTTTTGCTTTGCCGGAGGAGGGCCGAACCCTGTATACCCAGCTTTTGGGGGATATCCCGGACTATTGCACAGTGGTGCTGGTTTATGACGCCAAGCCCTATCATCCGGACCGGCGTAAGAAGGCCCTGGCCCAGGTGTTGGAGCAGGCGGAGCTTGTGGCCTTTTCCCGGCCGGGGGAGCGGGAGCTTGCCCAATGGATTGGCCGGCATTTTCAGGCCCATGGCAAGGCCATCGCCCCGGCGCTGTGTCAGAAGTTGATCCAAATGACCGGCGGGGACATGACGGTTTTGCAGTCGGAAATTGAAAAGGTGGCAGCCTATGCCGCCGGGCCGGAGATCGCTGCCGGAGATATCGACGCGGTGGTAGAGCCGGTTTTGGAGGCGGTGGTGTTTGACCTTTCCAACGCCATTGCCGCCGGACGCTTTGATGAGGCCATGGGTAAACTTTCCATTTTGCTGCAAATGCAGCAGGAGCCTTTGGCCATCCTTGGCGCTATCAGCAGCCAAATGCGGCGGATTCTTACCGCCAAAACCTTCCTGGCCCATGGGGCGACCCAGCGGGATCTGATGTCTGCCTGTGGTATGGGGGAGTACCCGGCAAGAAAGACCATGGAGTTTGCCCGCCATTTTTCCGAAGACTTTTGCCGGCAGGCTGTGGTGCTTTGCCTGGAGACGGATGTGCACATCAAAACCTCCTATGATACTCCCCAGCGAGCCTTGGAGCTTTTGGTGCTGCGGCTTGCCCAGGAGGCCCGGCGATGATCCGAGTGCGGCAGGCCATTGTGGTGGAGGGCCGGTATGACAAAAACGTCCTAAGCCAGGTGGTGGACGCGCCGATTTTTACTACCTCAGGCTTTGGGGTTATGAAAGACAAGGCCATGCTGGCCTTTTTGCGCCGGGTGGCCCAGGAACGGGGCCTAATTATCCTTACCGATTCCGATGGGGCGGGCTTTGTCATCCGCAATTTCCTGAAAGGGGCCTTGCCCAAGGATCGGGTGCTTCACGCCTATATTCCGGATGTGTATGGTAAGGAACGGCGAAAAGCTGCGCCGGGGAAGGAAGGAAAGCTGGGGGTAGAGGGGATGTCTCCGGAGATTTTGCGCCGGGCGTTGGAAAATGCCGGGGCGCTGTTGGAGGAGGCCCCGTTGGACGTCCGCCAGCCAATTACCAAGCAGGATCTGTTTGCCCTTGGGCTATCCGGCGGCGCCCAGAGCAAGGCAAAGCGCCTGGCCCTGCTCCGGCAGCTGAGCTTGCCGGAGCATATGAGCAGCAACAGCCTGCTGCAGGCGCTGAATGTGCTGTATGATAGAGATACATTTTTACAGATGATGGATAAGAACAATGATTGAGATTTCCGTAAAAAACGTAGCCAAATCCTTTGCCGTGGGAGAGCCGCTGCTTACCGGCTTATCTTTTGAGATCTACACCGGCGAGTGCGTGGGCATTATGGGCCGCAACGGCTGCGGCAAGACCACTTTGTTTCATATGATCACCGGAAAGCTTTCGCCGGACGAGGGGGAGATCCTGGTAGCGCCAGGCCGCAAATTGGGCCTGATCTCTCAGCTGCCGGTGTTTTCTCCCACGGACACGGCGGAAACGGTGCTCCGCTCGGCCTATCGGGACTTATATGGCATCAAAAGCAAGATGGAAGAGCTGGAGCGGCAAATGGCCCAGGAGGCCACCAAGGAGCTTCTGGCGGAGTACGACCGTCTGTCTACTGCCTATGAGGTGGGCGGCGGCTATGAGATGGACACCAATGTGGATAAGATCTGCAACGGCCTAGGCATTCCCGCCGCCATGCGGCAGCAGGATTTTGCCGCCCTTTCCGGCGGGGAAAAGACCCGGGTGAATCTGGCGAGACTGCTTTTAGAAAAAACCGACATTTTGCTTTTGGATGAGCCAACCAACCACCTGGATCTGCACGCGGTGGAGTGGCTGGAAGGCTACATCCGCCAATTTAAGGGGACGACGCTGACCATTTCCCATGACCGGTATTTTCTTGACCGGGTGGTAGACCGGGTTATCGAGATCACCGAGGGCAAGGCGGAGCTGTATAAAGGCAACTATTCCTTCTATCTGGAGGAAAAGCAGGCACGGTTTAATTTGCAGCTCAAGCAGTATACCAAGGACCAGGCCAAACGCAAGCAGCTGTCCTATACCGTAGAGCGGATGAAGGGCTGGGGCATCAATAACCGGGTGCTCTACCGCCGGGCCATGTCCATCCAGCACCGCATTGACCGCATGAGCCAAACCCAGCGTCCCCGGGAGGAAAAACGCCTGCGTATGCGCTTTGGCGAGCAGAAATTCTTTGGCGATGAGGTGCTTTGGGTCAAGGGCTTGACCAAGGCCTATGGGAGCAGAACGCTGTTTTCTGATGTAGAGCTGTTGGTTGAGGGCGGGGAGAGAATCGCCCTTTTGGGAGACAACGGCACAGGCAAAACCACCTTTCTCCGCTGCTTGCTGGGAGAGGAGCTGCCCGATGGGGGAAAAATCCGCTTTGGCCCCACGGTGAAGACCGCCTATCTGCCCCAGGTGATCCATTTTGATCACCCAGAGCGTACTTTGCTGGACACCATGCTCTACGAGCAAAACTGCACGCCCCAGTCTGCCAGAGATCGCTTAGGCGCTTTCCTTTTTTCCGGGGAGGACGTGTTCAAAACCGTTTCCACCCTTTCCGGCGGTGAGCAATCCCGGCTGCGGCTGTGTATGCTTATGGAGGATAAAATCAACTTCCTTGTTTTGGACGAGCCAACCAACCACCTGGACATTGCCTCACGGGAGTGGATCGAGTGCGCCATCGATGAATATGAGGGCGCTTTGCTCTTTGTCTCCCATGACCGGTATTTTGTGGATAAGTTTGCCACCCGGATCTGGGAAATTCAGGACGGCCGGATTGTGGACTACAAGTGCGGCTACGCCAAGTACCGTCAGCTAAAGGAAAATGCCGCCATTCGCCCGATACCGCAAACGGCCAAAGGGCAAAAGCCTCCCAAGCCGGCCAAGAAGACCGATGCCAAGGCGGTGGAAAAGGAGGTTCGCCGGCTGGAGCGGGAGATTGAAAACCAGGAGAACCGTTGCAAAGAACTGGAGCAGCAGATGGTTCTTGCGGCGGCGGACTATGAAAAGCTGCTGGCCATAACCCAGGAAAAGGAGGGGGAAGACGCCCGGCTGTCCGATCTCTACGCCTGTTGGGAGGAACTGGCGGCACAGCTGGAATAAAGACTTGCAATTTTCCCGGATTGTGATACTATAAGCGTAAGAAAAAGGTTCAACCATGCCTGATGATCAGGGCAATATTGGGAGGGGTCACCGTGAAAACATTGCTAAAAAATGGACGGATCGTTACCGGCAGCGGCAGTTTTGTGGCAGATTTGCTCATCGATGGGGAAAAGATTGCCCAAATTGCCCAGGACATTCCTAAGGCGGACTGCACCGTGGTGGATGTGTCCGGCAAGCTGCTGCTGCCTGGGTTTATCGACGCCCACACCCACTTCGACCTGGATGTGTGCAACACAACCACGGCGGATGACTTTACCACCGGCGGTAAGGCGGCTTTGCGGGGCGGCACCACCATGGTTATCGATTTTGCCTGCCCCAATAAGGGGGAGACGCTGCAATATGGCCTGGATCTGTGGCACAAAAAGGCGGATAACCGCACATCCTGCGACTACAGCTTCCACATGACCATTGACGACTGGAATGAGGGCATTATTGCCGAGATCCCCAAAATGTTTGCCCAGGGCATAACCTCCTTTAAGATGTATCTGACCTATCCTGCGATGATGATCGGGGATGAGTATATCTTCCGGGCTTTACAAGAGCTGAAAAAGTACGGCGGCATTGCCGGCGTGCACTGTGAAAATGCCGGCGTGATCGACGCGCTTATCGCGGAAAACAAGGCTGCCGGCAACCTGGGGCCGGAGGCCCATCCCCAGTGCCGGCCGGATGTGCTGGAGGCGGAGGCTGTTGGGCGCCTGCTGAAAATGGCCTATGTGGCCGATGTGCCGGTGATTGTGGTGCATCTGACCTGCCAGGCGGCAATGAAAGAGGTGGAAGCGGCCAGAGCCAGGGGCCAAACGGTTTATGTGGAAACCTGCCCCCACTACCTGACCTTGGAAGACAGCGTGTATACCCTGCCCAATTTTGAAGCCGCCCGGTATGTCTGCGCGCCGCCACTGCGGAAGCGGGCCGATCAGGAATGCCTGTGGAAGGCCTTGGCGGAAGAAAAAATCCAGACCATATCTACCGATCATTGTAGCTTTACCTTGGCCCAAAAGGCCGCCGGGAAGGGCGATTTTACCAAGATCCCCGGAGGCTTACCCGGGGTGGAGACCCGGGGCACACTGATCTATACCTATGGCGTATGCACCGGCAAGATCACCCTGGCCCAAATGGTCAAATTCTTGTCGGAAAACCCGGCAAAGCTCTACGGCCTATATCCCCGTAAGGGCGTGCTTTCCCCTGGCAGCGATGCCGATATTGTCGTGTACGACCCAACGCCCAAAACCACCATTACCGCCAAGGATCAGGCGGGAGCAGTGGATTACTCCCCCTATGAGGGCTTTGCCGTGCAGGGCCGCATTGACCAGGTCTATCTGCGGGGACAGCTGTCTGTGGACAAGGGAGAGATACGGAAGGAAAACGGCGGTATCTTTATTCCCCGGGGAAAGTCTGGGAGTATGGTTTGATCCTCGTTTGGAAGAACCGCTGCTTATGAACAAAACCGTCTGAGGGAAAACGCAAAATGCGTTTTCCCTCAGACGGTTTGCCATGTATTATACAATCAGCATAGCGTCCCCAAAGCTGAAAAAGCGGTAGCGCTCTTCTACAGCGGTTTTATATGCAGAAAGGACGTTTTCCCTGCCGGCGAAGGCGGAAACCAGCATGATGAGCGTGCTTTCCGGCAGGTGGAAGTTGGTGATCAATCCGTCGGTGGCCTTAAAGGTATAGCCAGGATAGATGAAAATATCCGTCCAGGCAGAGCGGGGGGAGAAGTGACCATCCTCTGCCACCAGCGATTCCAGTGTGCGGCAGGAGGTGGTGCCCACACAAATCACCCGCCCTCCTTGGGTCTTGGTGCGGTTTAATATGCAGGCGGTTTCATCGTCGAGCGTGCAGAACTCCGCGTGCATGTGGTGTTCGGTGACCTCCTCCACCTTTACCGGGCGGAAGGTGCCAAGACCAACATGCAAGGTCACATAGGCAATGCCGATCCCTTTAGCCGCTGCCTTATCCAACAGCTCTTGGGTAAAGTGAAGCCCTGCGGTGGGCGCGGCGGCAGAACCGTTGATTTTGGAATATACCGTTTGGTATCGCTCCTGGTCTTCCAGTTGGGTTTTGATATAGGGGGGCAAGGGCATCTTTCCAAGTTGGGAAAGTACCTCTAGAAAAATGCCTTGGTAGTGAAACCGCACCAGCTTGTTGCCGTCTTCTTGGGCGCCAACCACAGTGGCGGTCAGACGGCCATCTCCAAAGCTTAGCTCCGTGCCTACCGGGGTCTTTCGTCCGGGGCGGGTAAGACACTCCCAAACATCATCGCCCTTGTCTTGAAGCAGCAGCACCTCCACGCTGCCCATGCTGGGCAGACGGTGGCCCAGCAGCCGGGCGGGCAGCACCCGGGAGTTGTTGAGCACCAGGCAATCCCCAGGATGGAGATACGTCAGCACGTCGTAAAAGTGCCTGTGGGCGACTTTGCCTGTGGCCCGATCCATTACCAGCAGCCGGGAGGCGTCACGCTGGGGAAGGGGAGTTTGGGCAATCAGCTCCGGCGGAAGATCGTAATAAAAATCCCTTGTTTTCACGGATACATCCTCATAAAATTGCCTTGTGGAATACCTTTTTCCCCTTGCGGATCATCAGTCCGTCTTTGGTTTGGGCCAGGGTAAAGGCGGTATCTATGGCGGTAACCTTTTCGCCGTTTATGGCAACCCCGCCTTGCTGCACCAGACGGCGGCCCTCCGACTTGGAGGCCGTTAGGCCACAGACGGTGAGAAGCTCCAAAATGGTGATCTTGCCGTCGGTAAACTGTCCTTGGCTAAGGACAGTGGTGGGCATGTTGCTGTCATCGCTGCCGCCTGCAAAAAGTGCCCGGGCGGCGGCTTGGGCCTTGCTGGCTTCATCTTCACCGTGCACCAGCTTGGTCAGCTCAAAGGCCAATATTTCCTTGGCCTGGTTCAGCTGGCTGCCTTCCCAATGATCCATTTCATCGATCTGTTCCAAAGGCAGGAAGGTGAGCATCCGGATGCAGCGCAGAACATCACTGTCGTCTACATTGCGCCAATACTGATAGAAATCGAAGGGACTGGTCTTGTTGGGATCCAGCCACACAGCGCCTTTGGCGG
>CAYVWG010000006.1:0-3869 GCA_964455425.1 uncultured Oscillospiraceae bacterium
GAGGATAATTTGTCCAAATCCTCGGGCTATGTGCGGGTGGTGGCGCTGCTTCAGGACTATTTTGCAGCGTATGACCACTTCACCACCATGTTGGTGCTGGCGTATATCCGCAGCTGCCAGGATGTAACAGATGAGGCCTTGGCCAATGAGTATGATTATTGTGAAAGCCTGGTGCCTGAGGTGCGGCAACTGACCCAAGACCTGCTTACGGCCTGCGCCAATTCGCACTTGAGCCAGCGGTTGGAGAGGTATTTTGGCGAGGGTTTTGCCCAGCAATACGTCGAAGACGATGAGAACGAGAAGAAGGATGTCCTGTTGGCCCTTGCCCAGAAGGAGGCTGGGCTTTTGGCCCAGTATCGTTCGATCATCGCGGGGAGCACAGTAAGCTTTCAGGGAGTGGAGCGATCCTACAGCCAACTGGTAGCGGACGATCAACTGACCGATCAGGAGTATGCGCAGGTGCGGCAAGCGTATTATGAGAAGTATACGCCGATTCTAGGGGAGCTGTATATTCAGCTGGTGCAGGTGCGGCAGGAATTGGCTGCTGCCATGGGCTATGATGGCTATGAGGATTATGCGTTTACCGCTTTGTATGAGCGGGACTATACGCCCCAGCAGGCCCGGGATCTGCTTAAGGATATCCAGCAGGAAATTGGGCCGATTTCCGCCCGCCTGACCGAGGAAAGCGCATGGCTTGCGGCGGAGAGCTGGCCCATGACAGAGCAGCAGTTGACCAACTGCCTGGCTGCCGCTGCCCAAGCCATGGGGAGCCAGGAAGAGGAAACGTTTCAATTGCTGGATACCTATCATTTATACGATATAACGGTATCCGCCAACAAGGCGGAGCTGTCCTATCAGCAGTATTTACCGGATTACCAGGTGCCCTTTGCCTTCATCTATACCCAGGGCACCAGTGACGATCTACTGACCTTTGCCCATGAGTTTGGCCACTGCGTGGACAGCTGGTACAATTATGACGCTACCTATTCTCTGGAGCTGGCGGAGACCTTTTCCCTGGCCATGGAGGCCATAGCGCCTCAGTATTGCACAGCGGTGCTTACCCAGGAGGAAATTCAGCAGCTAAACTATGTGGTTGTGCTTAACAGTGTGGATACATTTGCGCAGCAGGGCAGCCTGGCTTATTTTGAGCAACAGGTATACGCCACGCCGGCGCAAGAGCTGACGGTGGAGGATCTATGTGCATTGTCGCTTTCCTGCGCCCAGGATTTTGGCTACGCTGTAGCCGGGCAGGAGGACTACTACGCTGATAGCTGGGTGGATATTCCCCATCTATTTATCGAGCCGTTCTATGTGGTAAGCTATTGTGTGGCCAATGTGCCGGCGATGGAGATTTATTACCGGGAGTGCCAGCAGCAGGGGAGCGGCCTTTCCACATTCAATGACCTGCTGCCTAGAGAGAGGGACGGATTTTTAGAAACCATTTCCACCCAAAGTGATCTTTCCAACCCCTTTGCCCCGGAAACTATGGCTGAAATGGCGAAAATCATCACCCAGCAGTTGGCACTAACCGTTGAAACCATGTACATTTTGTGATAAAATTAACATGAATACGGCTTTTCCATCCGGGATGGCCGCAGCACAATAGGGAGGAAATTCCATGAGCATACATAAAAGGATCGTCGCGCTGCGGCGGGTAGGGATCGCTGTGCTTACCCTTTGCCTGCTGGTGGGGCTTTGCCCCCTGGCTACAGCGGTGCAGATCTCCGATGATACGATCATCACCGAGGGAATGAAATATCTGAATGTGAAAGAGGGAAATTGCGACTCCATCAACCGGGATGACAACGGCGCGGTGAGCATCGGTATGATCCAGTGGCATGGCTCCCGGGCGCTGACTTTGCTTCAACAGATCGTTGCCGCCGACCCGGACACGGCTCTGTCTTACTTGGGAGAGGAGCTGTATCTGGAGATCATAACCGCTGCCCCGGCGGACTGGAACGCCCGGGCCTTGACCGTGGAGGAAGCGGCCCAGGTAAAATTGCTGTTGGCCACGCAGGCCAGCATTGATATCCAGGTTGCCCAGGCCAGGGCGGATATCAGCAATTATCTGACTCACGGCAGAAGCTTAGGTTTCACCACGCCGGCACAGCTGCTATATTACATAGACATGGAAAATCAATACGGACAAGGCGGCGCGAAAACGGTGTTTAACCGGGCCGCCGCAGTGGCGGGGACAACCAGTTTTGCCAATCTGACACAGTTTCACGCGGCGGTATTGGCGGAGCCCTCCAGCTATGTGCAAAACTACATCCAGCGTCGGATTTCTGCCTACGATTACATTGTGAATACCTTGGGCTGGGAAACTCCGGAGGAGGATCCTGCGGCAAAATTTACCGATGTGGAAAAAGGAAGCTGGTATTACAGTTATGTGAGCAAAGCTGTGTCCTACGGCCTGTTTACCGGCACCAGCGACACGACCTTTGCGCCCAATGGCACAATGACACGGGCTATGCTGGTGAAAGTGCTCTACAGCTACGAGAAAGCGTGCACCGGCACAACGCCGGCAATCAGCGGCAGTGCCACCGCCTTTGTGGACGTAAAGGATGGCTGGTACAAAGAAGCGGTGCTTTGGGCGGCGGAAATTCACATTGTTAATGGCATAGATGCTACCCACTTTGACCCGGAAGGTGCGCTGACAAAAGAGATGCTGGCCACAATGCTGTATCGCTATGCGCAGCAAAAGGGGCAGGATGTCAGCGCGCAAACGGATTTGAGCAAGTATGCTGACGCCGGTAAGATCAGCGGTTGGGCGCAAACAGCGGTGTCTTGGAGCGTGGCCAAGGAGTTGATGGGGGACAACCCAACATTGGATTCTGGATCCACGGCAAGTCGCAGCGTGGCAGCGAAGATTTTGGTCAAATATGTAGAAAATTATGGAAAATAACCTTTGAATCTCCGATACCGAAGACAAAACCAAATAGAAAAGGCTCCGCCTTGTCCATAGCATAGGACAAGGCGGAGCCTTTTCTATGGATATTGGAAGCAAAGCCAAATCTTCCCGGTGGCACTGCCTGCCTTATGTAAAACACCGATAAAGGTGTTTTCCTGCGTTTTATTTGCCTTCGTATGTATGGGGGAAAGGGCGAAAGCTATTTGCCGGCCAGACCGCATACTATGTCCTGGCTTGTGGAGACGAATATACGGCTACAAGCTGAGCCTCCGAGTACCGCGCTACTTACCCAAAGGACGTTTTGATCGCGCTCCGGCGCAACACCGTTACCTTAAGCTTTAACGCAGCGCAACGGTCGCTGAGCAAAAATGTTGCCGCCGGATACAGAGCCTGTATCCGGCGGCGGTTTTTTCTCTTTCCAATCAGCCAAGCTTGTAGAAGTATAGCTTGTAGTTGTTGCTGGAGTTGTAGCAGCGGAATTGCTTGGAGGAAGTGTTGAAGAGCAGGGTGTAGTCGGTTGCGTTGCAATTGGTCATGGTAACCGTGCCGGAAGAGGCGGTCAACGTCCACTGAGCAGTGGCGTCAGAGCTGCTGGCGGAGGTTGTCAAGCCTTTGGAAGCGTACGTCAGATAGTTGCTGCTGTTTTTCATCTTGAGATAATAGTTGCTTCCGGTTTTGCCGCAGGTGTACACATAGTCAGAGGAAACGCCGGTGAGGGTGCTGCCATCTAAGGTAATGCCTGCGTCGGTAAAGGTTTTTGCCCCGCTGGTGGAACCAAGATCCGTACCCGTAACGGTTCCGGAGGCGTCCAGTACATAGTAGGTGGAGGAAGAAGCCACCTGACCGACAATCACATAGTCGCCAGCCCAGTCAGAGGGGGTGGATGTGACCAAAGTATAGGGTGCTTCGCCCCAAGTAGCCACAATGCTCAGGTTTTTGCTCAGCGTGATGGTGTAGG
>CAYVWG010000006.1:3969-34497 GCA_964455425.1 uncultured Oscillospiraceae bacterium
TACAATGACATAATCACCGGCCCAATTGGTGGGTGCGGAGGTGAGCAGGGTGTAGGTGCTGGCCGTGGTTGCTTCGCCGCTGGAAGTGGAGGAAGAACCGCTAGAGCTTGAACCACTGGAAGCGTTGCCGGAAGGTGTTTTCATGTCGGAGGGGATGCTCTTGTTGAACAGCAGCCAGGCATATTCCGGATAGTCGATGAATACGTTTCGGTTGCC
This sequence comes from uncultured Oscillospiraceae bacterium, assembly GCA_964455425.1. Lineage (GTDB taxonomy): Bacteria > Bacillota > Clostridia > Oscillospirales > Oscillospiraceae > JAFRPC01. Next base: position 4,186 of record CAYVWG010000006.1, read on the forward strand.
CTCAATGGCTTGCACAGAGTCGTTGCGGCCCATTTCCCAGGTATCTACCGGGTCCAACTGACACCAATCAAGCAGCAAATCCGTACTGGTAATGACATCGGTCAGGTTGCTTTCTCCCCAACGGACATAAACATAAAGAAGGATACGTGCCACATCGCCCTTCACGTTGTCCAAAGGTTCAAAGCATTTCGAGTTATAATAGCCGGCTGTGGTGCCGGACTTTGTGGTTGCGATTTTGTATGAACCGTTTGTAACCACGCCATAGGGAAGATTGTTACGGGTGGAGTTGACATGGGGATCTACCGGGCGGAGGTGGTGCAGATCAGAGCCGCAGTTGCTGGTGGTAAAGGTGCCCAAGCTCTGGCACCAAACATGCTCCCGATTCCAGGTGACACCACTATCCCATGTGCCGCTGGTACTTTCGGAAGAGTAGAGCAACATGATTTCAGAGCTGCTGCCGCCGACGGCATCGGAATACTTAGTTAATTTTGTTATCTCAGAGTAGGAGGTGACCTTGGTTTGGGTGGTGGTCATCAGTGTTTTTAGGTTGCTTTGCAAGGTTGAGCCGCTTTGTTTGGATAGTGTGTCATAGGTGTAATTGCCTGTGTAGTAGGCCTTGGCGGCGCTGCTCAAGGCTGTGCAAACAACACCCCGAGTACCCGTGTTGTAAATATAGGTAACGGCTTGGGCGGTGAAAATACTGGTAACAAAGAGTGAAATGACCATGGCTATGATCAATAGTGTGCTAATCAGCCGTTTCAAATGTGTATTCATAATGCATACCTCCACATTGGTTCTATCCACATTTTACTATATTTTACAATTAAGTAAAGTCGGAGAATCTAACGAAAATTCTCCCCAAAATTTGTATACTTTGCACAAATTTTGGGGAGGCAGACGATATACCATCAACGGCGGAAAATTATGCTGGAATTTTGCCCGCCAAAGCCAAATGCGTTGGACATGGCAACACGGATGTTTTGGCGGCAGGCGATGGGACCGATATATGCCAGCGGGCCTTCCGGCTGGGTGAGATTAAGGGTAGGGGGCAAAATGCCTGTGCGAAGGGCCTGGATACAGGCAATGGCCTCGGTGATCCCGCTGGCGCCCATCATGTGCCCGGTAGCGCCCTTGGTGGAGCTGACTTTGGGCGAGCAGCCGGCAAAGACGGCGACCATGGCGGCAATCTCCGCTGCATCGCCGGACAAGGTGCCGGTACCGTGGGCGTTGATATAGTCCACATCGCCCGGAGCAAGCCCCGCCCGGCCTAGAGCCTGCCGGATACAGGCGGCGGCCTGCCGGCCATCGGGGCAGGGGCTGGTTACATGGTAGGCGTCGTTGTTGTTTGCCCAGCCGGCAAGCTCGGCGTATATGGTTGCCTGCCGGGCTTTGGCGTGGCTTTCGGTTTCCAGCACCAGGGCGCCGCCGCCCTCGCCCAAAACAAAGCCGGTACGGGCCTGGTCGAAGGGCCGGCAAGCCTTCTCGGGGCTGCTGTTGCAACGGGAAAGGGCCTGAGCGTTGGCCAGAGAATAAATCACCAGCGGGCAAAGAATAGACTCAGCACCGGCGACCAGCACCGCGTCGGCCTCCCCGGCAAGCAGCAGGGTGGCGCCGGTAGAGATGGCGTCCCCTCCGGCGGCGCAGGCGGTAGACAGGGTAAGGCTGGGGCCTTGGATATGATGGGCAATGGCGATTTGCGCGGCAGCCATGTTGGCCAAAATGCGGGGGACGAATCGGGGGCCTACGTTTTTATGTACGGCATTGGTCAGCACCTCCTGGGTGGCGGCGGTGGTGGCAATACCGGCCATGGCCGTGCCCATGACGATTCCCATGCGCTCCGGTGCGGCAGGGGGTGGGCCGGCCAGGGCCTCGGCGGCGGCGGCGTAGGCATATTGGGTAAAAGCGTCCATTTGTCCAATGAGCCGCCGGGGCATATGCTGACTGGGAACGAAGTCAGTGACCTCGGCGGCAATGCCTACGGCAAGCTCCCGGGGATCAAACCGGGTTATGGGGCCTATGCCGCACCGGCCATCAATAAGGCCCTGCCAATAGGTTTCTACACCGGTGCCAACAGGGGTGACCGCGCCCATACCGGTGACAACAATTTTTTCTCCCATAATTCCTCCAACTGGTTCTTTACAAAGGGACGAATCTGATGTATAATAGCAAAAATGGATAAAACAATGCAAATTTGCTGTGCTGTGGATTATTTTTATATGCTGATGCCATTTTACCATTTACAGCCAGGGATTGTCAATGTCAATGCAGAGGTGTTTTATGGATCTCAATCAGCTAAGAAGCTTTATCACTGTGACCCAAACCTTAAATTTCACCAATGCCGCCCGGCAAAACGGCGTGCCGCAGTCTACCATCAGCCGTCAGATCAACGACCTAGAGGAGCAGCTCCAGGTGCGGCTGTTTTACCGCACGAAGCGGAATGTACAGCTTACCGATGAGGGACGTACCTTTCTGCCCTATGCGCTGGAAATTCTTGAGGCGGTGAAGCAGGGCGCTCACGCGGTGCAGCAGCTCCATAATGGAGGAAAGGGCAGGCTGGCCATTGCCACGGTGGACAGTGCCAGTGGATTTTTGTCCGACTGCCTTCGGGTATTTGGGGAGAAGTACCCGCAAATTGTGGTGGACATTACGCTGTCTTCCAGCGGCGATGCCTTGCTGGAGGAGGGGCAGGATCCTTTTGACTTTCATTTGCTCTATCAGGACATGGCTCCCCAAAGTGAGGTGTTCTCTGTTTTGCCGGTGTGGGAGGATGAGCTTTGCTTGGTGACGCCTAAGACGCATCCTCTGGCCCAGGGAATTGCCGACCCCAAGCTGCTGCAGAAAGAGCGGTTTGTTTTGCTCTCCGAGGAGGAAAGCCCCATTGTCTATATGCAGGTGATGCACTATTTCCGGGCTTGCCGCATGGCGCCCCATGTTGTCAATGTGTCCAGCGATGTGCGGGCGGTGCTGCTGGCGGTAAGCGCGGGCCTGGGAGTGACGATTTTGCCCAGTTCCCAGGCGGGAGAGCTGCTTGGCGACCGGCTTTCGGCGGTATCCCTGGACGGCCTGGCCGATTCTGTAGCGTATGCAATGGTGTGGAAAAAGGCTATGCTCAACCCGGCAGCCAATTTATTTTTGACGGTGGTACGGGAGCTTCTTGCCCAGAAATCGGGAGAAATAACGTAGAGCGGCGGCCCCTGGCAGACAAGCTGCCGGGGGCCGCTGAAACGGTAAAAAGGGCGGTCGCTTTTTGGACAAACTGTGGGCCGAGAGGTGTTTTCTCCCATGCACATATGAACCGGAGAAAACGATCCTATTTTATTTGCGGCGGGGAGCGCCGCGAGCTCTGCAAGGTAGTTTTGACACGCTGGGTTTATTTGGCTTCCAATAAAGCCAGCATTTTTTCATGAAGCTCGGGATACTTGCGTTTTAGGGAAATCGGGCGGTACTCCTGGCCGGTGGAGAAATAATGCTCGCTTTCCCCGGTGTAGCAAAGCACCCCGGTGTCGCTGTTGTGGATTTCATAGGAAAAGCCCAGCTTTACCCCGGAATACTGCACCAAGGTGACGGAAACGGCGAAGGGGTCGTCATAGCGCAAAAAGTGCTTGAACTGTCCGCTGGCGGAAACCGTTGGCACAATAATGCCCATGTGTTCCATCTGCACATAGGGCATGAGATGATCCCTGATCCAATCCATCCGGGCATCCTCCAAAAAGCGGAGGTAATTGGAGTGGTGCACCACGCCCATACGGTCTGTTTCGTAGTACTTTACCCGGCGCTGATAAACCCAACTCATACCCTTTCCTCCCGTAGCTCTACGCGGCGTATTTTGCCGCTGATGGTTTTGAGCATTTCCTCCACGAATCCCAGCAAGGAGATCCACTTGTAAGAGACCATGTTGCCGTATTTCACAAAATAGCGATATACCGTAGGGGGAGCGCAGAAGCTGGTCACCTGATATTTCAAGATAATGCGCAGCAGGCTGGAGGGGGAGAAAAGATCAAAGTCATAGACCATCACCGCGCAGCCGCACAGCCACTGACCGCAGATTTTTTCCCAAGAGGCATTGCCCCAGCCGGTTCCCGCCACCGTCAGATGCAGGCCGTTTTTCTGCACATCCTGCCAATACCGGGCGGTGATGATATGGGAAAGGGTATAGGTGTGATCGTGGATCACCGCCTTGGAATAGCCGGTGATGCCTAAGGGGAAGTAGATCAGCATGGGATCGGTCACCTTGGTATCGATCCGTGCCAGCGTCTTTGGCGCGATTTCCATCTTTTGGGTAAAATCCACCGTGGCTTCCACAGACTTTCGCACCGCAAAGACCGTCTCCAGCTCCGGGCAGATCTTCTGAGCCTGCAGCAGATGGTTAATCACGCTGCCGTCTGGCGTGCCTATGGCGGCGGTGATATGGGCGGCCTGATTGCTCAAAATGCCGATGTCCTGGGAGGTAAATTCCCAGTGCTCCCCCTTAGGATTGCACCGAACCATGGCTCGCTGCTGGGGGGCCAAACGGGCCATTTCATCCACAATGTCATAGCCAAAATTGTAGTTGTCGGGATAGTGTAGGGTAACATCTTGCAAAACCCCTGCCTGATCCAACACTTCATCACAGAATCGAGAATATAACCGCATGATCCTTCCCCCTTAGCAGCGTGTCAGCTGGCCGGCGGCAAGATCCTCCGCGGCCTTCTGCTTGATGACATAGTGCATTTTTTTCCCGGTGGCCGTGTGGGGCAGGGATTCCACAAGGCGATAGTAACGAGGGCATTTGTATGTGGACAGCATAGGACTGTTCATACAGTAGGAGGAGACCTCTTCCACAGTCAGGGAGGGATCCTTGGGCACTACATAGGCCACTACCGCCTGACCGCGCAGCTTGTCGGGAACAGAGGTGACCATGGACTCGGCGACCTTTTCACAGCTGTTGATCACTTCCTCCACCTGGGTGGGGTAGATGTTTTCCGCAGAGCAGACAATCATGTCATCCTTGCGGCCATTGACGGTGATATACAGGCTTTTGTCCCAATAGCCCAGATCGCCGGTGTACATCCAGCCTTTGTAGAATTTCTTTTCCTCTTCCTCCGGATTTTTATAATAGCTGTAGGTGCTTTTTGCCGGAGACCAGATGATGATCTCGCCTACCGTGTGGTTGTCGGTGGGGACAAGATCGTCCGGCTCGGCCTTTCGATCTTCGTAGACATTGACCACCCGCACTTCATCGTCGATGCAGCTGCCTCCGACGGTGCCGGCGTATTGCGGCAGGTCATAAGGACGCAAGAAGGAGTTCCAGAAGGTCTCTGTGGTGCCGTAGCCGTTGAAAATATTGGACGTCAGCACCTCCAGGTAGCGGATGCAGGCCGCCTTTTCAAAGGGAGCGCCCATGGTGACCAAGCCCTTCAGGCGGCTTAGATCTACAGGGTGCTTTTCCTGGGTGCGGGCTAGCATTTCCAAGGAGGAGGGGGCGCCCATTAGGAAGGTGATGCCGTAATCCTGCACCCATTGCAGGCACTGACGGGGGGCAAAGCTGCGGCAGATCACCACACTGGCGCCCACATAGAAGCTTGGGCATGGCCCGCCGCAGTGGCAGCCGCCCCGGTGGAACCAAGGGGTCATGTTCATGCACACATCGTTGCAGTTCATGGGATAGTGCATGATCACGTCATGGGCGGAAAGTACCTCGTTGATGTCGTTTAGCGCCGTGCTTTTGGGCAGCGCGGTGGTGCCGGAGGTACAAAGACGGATCACTTCGTCATAAATGTGGGGCACAAAACCCATTTCCGGATCGGTATCCGGCTGTCCGGCCACATAGTCCTTGTAGGAAACATGGCCCTCCGGCAGGGGCAGACCCCGCAGGTTGTCGGCCATAACCGTCTTGGCCGGCGGGAACTTTGCCATCTGGACGGCCTCGGCGGCGGCGTCTTTGATCTCTGCGGAATAGATAAACACCTTGGGCCGGTTGTGATCCATCAGCAGGGCCAGTTCACCGGGAGACAGGTTGAAATTGGCGGGATTCAGAATCGCGCCGATTTTCCGCGGCCCAATATAGGTGAAGGCAAATTCCGGGCTGTTGAGCAGGGCGGTCATGACCACATCGTCCTTGCCCACGCCGTCTTGCCGCAGGGCATGGGCCAGCCGGTTGGCCTCCTGATTGAGCGCGAAATAGCTCCATTTCCGGTTGGTGGCCGGATCTACCAGGGCCTGCTTGCTGCCGTAGCGGCGGACATTGCGCATAACGCCGTTGAGCCAAGTGTATTGGTGCTCAAAAGTATCGATAAACATCCGATCGTCGTAGGTGCGTGCCAAGAAAATACCCCCTAAATTATTCATAAATTCATAGCAAATGTGGATAAATTAATAAATCAAAAAGCGATATCACGTTATCGCATATTCGGATTATATCGCTATAGACAGAGAAAGTCAAGGGAAATTTCCGGGAATTGACAACCTACGAAAAACATGGTATGATTTTATACGATTAAAGAGGAGAAAGGGATGATATAACCCATGAGATATTGTCCAAAATGTGGGAATGCCGTGGGGGAAAGCAGCCGGTTTTGCGGCAGCTGCGGCTATGTTTTGCCTGCCAATCCCCCGCAAGAGCAGCCCGTGGTCGCCTCCCCGGCGTATTACCGGGAAAAAGAGAAAACCGGTGGCAACCGGGGGCTGATTATCGCCATTTGTGCGGCGGCGTTGGTGTTGGTCATCGGCGTGCTGGCGGTGCTGGGGGGACAGCTTGGTTGGTTTTCCCGAACCCAGAAGCAGGAGGATACGCCTATAGCATCAGACGGCGCGGACAACGGCCAGCAGGATCCTTCCGCCAGTGTGACCTACTACGTTACCGGCGTGGAAGGAACGCTGAAGGTGCGGGAAGGGGAGGACGGAAGCAGCGCGGTGCTGACCAAGCTGGAAAACGGCGACAGCCTAACCGTACTGACCTCGGGGACGGGGCAATACTGGCAGGTCACCGCAGATGGCGTTACCGGCTATGTGGATCACAACTTCATCACCGATGAAGCCGGCGCGGTAACGGAGCCAACGACCTACTATGTGGACGACACGGCCCGGCTGTCCTTGTTGGATATCCCCTCTGCCAGCGGCAGCTCGGAGGTAAGCCGTGTGTTTGAAGACGACGCCGTAACGGTAATTGCCCGGCCAGACGGGAAATACTGGTATGTCTGCGCCAACAATATTTTTGGCTATGCGGAAAAGGAATACCTGACCAAAGAGCCGCCCGACGATGAAGATAGAACGGATTCGCTTTATATCGGCGCAGGCACCCCGCCAACGGACTATGTGGACGTGGCTTGGGTGAACGTGCAGAAAAACTATCTGGCCCTGCGCTCTGAGCAATCCAGCAACGCCAGCAACATCATCGGTAAGATGTATAATGGAAGCTATGTATGCGTGATCCGCACCGAGGGTACATATTGGTATGTGTACGCTCCGTCGCTTGGCCAATACGGCTATACCGACAGCAATTATCTTAGCTGGAGCAACCCGCAAAACACGCAAACCGCCGTCTACAAGACTGTCCGGGTGCAAAAAGGCTATCTGGCTCTGCGCACCGCTAAGGCTTACGATTCGGCAAACGAAATCGGCAAGCTATACACCGGTGACGTAGTGGAGGTGCTGGATACCAGCGATGACAACTACTGGTATGTCTATGCGCCCAGCCTGGATATGCATGGCTATGTTAACGCTTCATATTTATACTGATCCGTAAATTTCTCCCTGCCGTACAGCGGTTGCGCGGCAGGGAGAATGAAATTTTCAGCAGGGGGAACCATGAAAAAGGGAAGCATTATTCTGACTGCCGTGGTGGTGGCGGTGAGTCTGTTGTTGCTGTCTTGCGGCGCGGCAGGGGAGACCGCCTTCGGCCCACCGGAAGATTCTGCCGCCCCATCCGGCCAGGAGACGGCAAGGCCGGCCTCTTGGCCAACCCAAACCGCCCAGGAAGACCCAACGGCTCCCTCGGCCACCACAGAACCTCAGGCGGAGCCAGAAGCCACAGCTTCGGCGCCTGCGCCTGTCCAAGCTCTGTCTGGGCAGATGGCCGCGCTGCAAGAGCAGCTGGAAGCGGCCATTTCCGATTATGATGGCGTGTGGTCTGTGTATGTCTACGTGCTGGATACCGGAGAAAGTATCTCAGTGGCAGAGCAGCCCATGGTGGCAGCCAGCCTAATCAAGCTGTTTGTCGCCGGCGCCTATTGCCAGGCGGTGGCAAGGGGAGAGCTGCCGGACAGCTATGGCGGGGATCTTATGTCTATGCTGTCTCAAAGCAGCAACAGCGCCTGCAACCGGCTAATTCGCCTGCTAGGCCAGGGGGACGCGTCTGTCGGCATGACGGTGGTAAACCAGTTTGCCCAGCAGATGGATTGCCCCCAAACGGTGCTCAATCGGGAGATGCTGGCCAATTCCTCTTTGGAAAATTATACTACCCCTGCCGAGTGCGGCAAATTGCTCCAGGCAATTTATGAAGGGGCTTGTGTGTCTCAGGACGCCTCCAACCAAATCCTGGACGCCCTGCAGGCGCAGGAGAGGACGGGCAAGATCCCTGCCGGATTGCCGGAGGGAACCCAAACGGCCAATAAAACCGGAGAGCTAAGCGGTGTGGAAAACGACGCGGCCGTGGTCTGGTCGCCCTCTTGCACATACATCCTTTGTGTCATGTCCAACCAGGTGCCCGCCGCCGGGAAGGCCCAGCAGCATATCCGGGAGCTTTCCGCGCTGGTGTATGCGGATCTCAATCCGTAGGAACATGGCGGACAGAACCAGGGGGAAAATTTACCTTGCAATTTACCGGCGTTTTAGCTATAATAACCAGCAAATGGTTAAGACAATAAATGGGGTGAGAATATGAAGGCGCTGCAGGCCCTGGTTTGGGTCACGCAACTGGGCCTTTCTGTGGTCGCTCCGCTGGTGTGCTTTGTGCTGCCGGCTGTCTGGCTGCGGGAGCGTTTCCATTTCGGCAGCTGGGTGGTGTTCCTTGGCGTGATCCTTGGTATCCTTGGCGCCGTGGGCGGACTGATCAATGCGCTAAAGGCCCTTCATCGGCTGCCGGATGACAAAAATACGCCCCCTAAGGGATATAATGATCATGATTAGCGCTGCAACGCGCGGGGAGGGGGCCTATGGAAGACAAGCAATCCATTTACCGTGAGATCCTCATTGTCAGCGTGGGAGAGTTGATCTGCGTGGCGGTGATGCTGGGGATCTTTGCCCTAACTGGCCATCTTGACGGCGCGGCCATCTGGGGCGGTGTGCTGGGCGGCGGTTTGTCGATCCTAAACTTTTTCCTTATGGCCGTGGGGGTTTCTCTGGCGGCGGATAAGGCCCAGCGGCAGGACGTTAAAGGCGGAAAACGGACGATCCGTATGTCCATGACCTTGAGATACCTGCTGCTGATCGTTGTGTTGGTGGCGGCGGGGATAAGCAAGCGGCTGAATATCCTGGCCCTGGTGCTGCCCTTGCTGTTTGTGCGGCCGGTGATGAGCATCGGCGAGTTTTTTAGAAAGTCAGGTGAGCCGAAGAAATGAACATCAGCGGTTCCGGCATTTATTTTACCATTCCGATCTTTGGCGGCATCAACATCACCCAGACGGCGGTTTCCGGTTTTCTGGTCATGGTGCTGCTGTGTGTAGCTGGTGTTTTGCTGGGTAGGAACCTGAAAAAACGTCCAGGTAAAATGCAGGTCGTTACCGAAAAAGGCGTGACAATGATCTATGGCCTGGTCACTGAGGCCATGGGAGAGCACAACGCCCACTGGACGCCCTACATCGCCACCTTATTTTTGTCCTCTTTGCTGGGTTCGCTTATCGGCATAACGGGAATATTCCGCTCCACCACGGCGGATCTGAGCACCACGGCTACCTGGGCCATTATGACCAGCGTGCTGGTGTGGTTCCACAGCATCAAAAACTTTGGCCTTAAGGGCTGGCTCAAGGGCTTTACTGAGCCGATTGCCGTCATGACGCCCATGAATATTATTTCCGAAATCGCCCAGCCGGTGTCTTTGGCCTTCCGTCACTTTGGCAATATTGTTGGCGGTAGCGTGATCACTACCATGATCTATTGGGCCTTGTCCGGCGCTTCCGCGGCGGTGCTGCATCTGGTGGCCCAAAGCGGTATCGCCGTGGCCTGTGTGCTTTGCGCCGTGGGGATCGTGCTTCTTGTGGTGCGGGTAAAGAAAAAAAAGCTTCTTTGCCGCATCCTGGGCGCTCTTTTGCTGGCCGTTGGCGTTTGCGCCCTATTGCAGGCGCTGGGCGTGGCGGCAGATGTTCCCTTCCTTCAGGTGGGGATCCCGGCGATTCTTTCCTTGTATTTTGACTTTTTCTCCGGCCTGATCCAGGCGTTTGTATTTTCCCTGTTGTCAATGATTTATATTTCCAACGCCTGCCCGGCTCCGGCATCTAGCCAGGACGCGGCAGAGTAAGCTATGAAACACATCACTTTAGGAGGAACGTTATTATGGAACAAGCAATCATCAAAGCTGCCTGCGCGTTGGGCGCTGGTCTGTGTATGGGTCTGGGCGCTATCGGCCCGGCTATCGGCGAAGGTAACGCCGTGGGCAAGGCGCTGGAGGGCATGGCCCGTCAGCCCGAATCTATGAGCACCCTGCGTCTGAACATGCTCATCGGCTGCGGCGTTACCGAGACTACCGGTATTTACTCTCTGGTTATCGCCATTTTGCTGCTTTTCGTGTTCAAATAATCACTGCCTTTTACGTCAAACGCAGAAAGGAGTGATCGCCCCATGACGGGCTTTGAAAGCTTTATCGGTCTGAATCCTTGGACAGCCCTCTTCACCCTGTGCAACATGGTGATCAGCTTTTTGGTGCTGAAAAAGTTTTTGTTTCAGCCGGTAAAGAAAATGATCGACGACCGACAAAAGGAAATCGATGATATGTATGCCGATGCAGACGCCGCCCGAACCGAGGCAAAGCATCTGGAGCAGGCCTACCAGCAGCAGCTTTCCGGCGCTAAGCAAGAGTCGGCGGATATTGTTCGCCAGGCATCCGCTACCGCGCAGCAGCGCAGCGAGGAGATCCTGCGCCAGGCGATGGATGAGGCGTCCGCGGTGAAGCAAAAGGCCATGGGCGATATCGCCCTGGAAAAGAAACGGGCCATGAACGACATCAAAGACGATATTTCCGGCATGGCGCTGGAGATTGCCGAGAAGATGGTGCGCCGGGAGATCAACGCAGCTGACCAGCAGTCGCTGATCGAAGAATTCCTGCGGGAAATGGGTGAGCAGCAATGAAGCAAACCGCAGTGCATTACGCAGATGCCCTCTATGACCTGGCCAGAGACGAGAACTGCGACCAGGAAATCCTAGAGGATTTTCAGGCCGTGGGGGAGTTGTTTGCCCAAAACCCCGGATACATTTCCCTGCTGGCGGCGCCGGCGGTGCCCAAGAAGGAACGCTGCCAGGCGCTGGATGAGGCGTTTCGGGGGAAAATTGCCCCCTACTTGCTGAACTTTCTGCAGCTGTTGTGTGAAAACGGGGAAATCCGTCAGGCCCAAAGCTGCCTGCAACGCTATCGCACCCGGTACAACGCGGATCACGGCATTGTTACCGCCACCGTGGTCACCGCCGTACCGTTATCCGACGAACTGCAGAAGAAGCTGGAAGAAAAGCTGCGGCAGATCACCGGCAAGCAGATTGTGCTTCGGTTACAGATAGATCCGGAGGTTCTCGGCGGAATTCGGATCAATCTAGATGGCAAGCAGCTGGACGCCACAGTTCGCAGCCGCTTGGAGGGCTTGCGCAAAGCCCTGGCCCAGTCCGCGCTGTAGATTTGTAAATATGACAACCCAATCTCATCCGGCCGCGGGCCTGGGTGAGCATACTGCCCCGGCCTTGACCGGAGCGGGTAAGGAGATCAGGTAGCCTATGGAACTTAGACCAGAAGAAATTACAAAAATTATTCGTGCCCAGATCAAGCACTACGAAAGAAAGATCGAGCAAAGCGAAACCGGCGCGGTTATGATCACCGGTGATGGCATTGCCCGGGTATCCGGCTTGGAAAAGTGCATGGTGGGCGAGCTTGTGGAATTTCCCAATGGCGCTTACGGTATGGCCCAAAATTTGGAGGAAAACAGCGTTTCCGTTGTTATTTTAGGTTCAGACAGCGGCATCAAGGAGGGAGATACCGTCAAGCGTACCGGCAGGGTGGTGTCTGTTCCTGTAGGGCAGGCACTTGTTGGCCGTGTGGTCAACGCCTTGGGCGCGCCGATTGACGGCAAAGGGCCGATTGACGCCAAGACGTACCGGCCCATTGAATGCCCCGCGCCGGGCATCATTGAACGTAAGAGCGTGTCGGTGCCGCTGCAAACCGGCATCAAGGCCATCGATGCCATGATTCCCATTGGCCGTGGTCAGCGCGAGCTGATCATCGGTGACCGGCAAACCGGCAAAACCACCATTGCCACCGACACCATTGTCAATCAAAAGGGCAAGGATGTGATCTGCATCTATGTGGCCATTGGCCAAAAGCAGTCCACCGTGGCCCAGGTAGTGAATACCCTGACCTTGGCCGGAGCCATGGCGTATACCATTGTGGTTTCCGCCACAGCCTCTGAGCTTGCGCCTATGCAGTATATCGCCCCCTATACCGGCTGTACCATGGGCGAGCATTTTATGCTCCAGGGTAAGGATGTGCTAGTGGTTTACGACGATTTGTCCAAGCACGCGGTGGCTTACCGTACCATATCTTTGCTGATCCGCCGTCCTCCTGGACGAGAGGCCTATCCCGGCGATGTGTTCTATCTTCACTCCCGCCTGCTGGAGCGGGCGGCCAGATTGGCGCCGGAGTATGGCGGCGGTTCCCTTACGGCTCTGCCCATCATCGAAACCCAGGCGGGTGATGTGTCTGCCTACATTCCCACCAATGTGATTTCCATTACCGATGGGCAGATCTATCTGGAAACCGAGCTGTTCCATGCCGGCGTTATGCCGGCAGTCAACCCGGGTATTTCTGTGTCCCGTGTTGGCGGCGCAGCCCAGATCAAGGCTCTGAAAAAGGTGGCAGGTTCGCTGAAGCTGCTCTACTCTCAGTACCGGGAGCTGCAAGGCTTTGCGCAGTTTGGCTCTGACCTGGATCAGGACACCAAGGAGCGTTTGGCCCAGGGCGAGCGTATTGTGGAAGTGTTGAAGCAAAAAAACAACCGCCCGGTGGACGTTGCGCTGCAGGTGTGCATCATCTACGCGGTAGTCCATGGCTACCTAGCCACGGTGCCGGTGGAGGATATCCAGGAATTTGAGCAGGGCTTTTATAACAAGTTTACCACCTATCATCACCATATTGTAAAAGAAATCGACCAAACCGGGCAGCTGTCGGAGCAGATCGAGGAAGATCTAAAGGCGGCCATCACCGCGTATTTGGACGAGTTTACCAAGACCAGATAAGAAAGGGGGACGTGGCATGGCCGGTGTTTCTACCAAGGACATTAAGCTTCGCATCAAAAGCATGGAGAGCACCAAGCAGATTACCAAGGCCATGGAAATGGTCGCCTCCTCCAAGCTGCGTAAGGCCCAGGAGAGGGTGGCTGCCAGCAGACCTTATTTTGAAACGCTGTATGATGCCCTAGCTTCCATTGCCGCCAATGCCGATGACTTTTCCTCCCCGTATCTGCGGCAAAACGATGGAAAGCGAGTTTGCATGGTGGTGATCGCCGGCGACCGTGGATTGGCCGGTGGATATAACAGCAATGTGCTGAAGCTGGCCTATCAGGCGCTGGAGGATCGGGAGTACAGCTGTGTACTGCCCATTGGGAAGAAAGCGGTGGAGTTCTTTACCAACCGGGGGATCCCCCTGGTGACCACCGCCTACGCAGAGGTGACAGATGTGTCTGTGGGCGATTGCTTCACCCTGGCAAAGCTGCTGGCGAAAGAATTCCTTGCTGGGAAATACGATGAGATCGATTTGGCCTATACCAATTTTGTCTCTGTCCTTTCCCAGACACCGACAACCCTTAAGCTGCTGCCCCTTTCCGCCGAAATGGGGGGAAGGAGGGAGAAATCCGCCTGCCTGACCCTGTATGAGCCGGATAGCGTCAGTGTGTTTGACAAAATTATCCCGGAATATCTAGGGGGCCTGGTCTATGGCGCCCTTTGCGAAGCCGTTGTCTCCGAACTGGGGGCTAGACGCACGGCAATGGACGCGGCGACAAAGAACGCCGAGGATATGATCGATGGGCTTAGTCTCCAGTATAACCGGGCAAGACAGGGCGCGATTACCCAAGAGATTACAGAAATCGTCGCTGGCGCCGACGCGTAGCCAGCCAGACATTAGAACAAGGAGTTGACCGTTATGGCCAAAGAAAGCATTGGCACCGTGGTGCAGATTCTTGGCCCGGTTCTGGATATCCGTTTTCCGGAAAACCAGCTGCCGGCACTGCTCAATGCCATTGAAATAGACAACGGAAAAGAAACACTGATTGCCGAGGTTGCCCAGCATGTGGGAGACAATGTGGTACGCTGCGTGGCCATGAGTTCAACCGATGGTCTTATGCGAGGCATTGCGGCCCGGGATACCGGCGGCCCCATCACCGTGCCGGTGGGCGACACCTGCCTGGGACGGATGTTTAACCTGCTGGGCCGGCCCATCGACAACCAGCCTGCCCCGGTTACGGTGGAGCGTTGGCCCATTCACCGGAAGGCTCCTGCCTTTGAAGAGCAGGAGGGAGCCACGGAGATGCTGGAAACTGGCATCAAGGTGGTGGATTTGATTTGCCCCTACGCCAAGGGCGGCAAGATCGGCCTGTTTGGCGGCGCCGGCGTTGGCAAGACTGTGCTCATTCAGGAGCTGATTTATAACATCGCCACAGAGCACAGCGGCTATTCGGTCTTTACCGGTGTGGGTGAGCGTACCCGTGAAGGGAACGACTTGTATAATGAAATGAAAGAGTCCGGCGTGCTGGAAAAGACCGCTTTGGTCTACGGCCAAATGAACGAGCCGCCTGGAGCGCGTATGCGTGTGGGCCTTTCCGGCCTGACTATGGCGGAGTACTTCCGGGATGTAAAAAAGCAGGATGTGCTGCTGTTTATCGACAATATCTTCCGCTTTACCCAGGCAGGCTCTGAGGTTTCCGCCCTTCTGGGCCGTATGCCCTCCGCCGTAGGTTATCAGCCGACCCTGGCCACGGAAATGGGCGCGCTGCAGGAGCGGATCACCTCCACCAAAAATGGTTCCATCACCTCTGTGCAGGCGGTGTACGTCCCGGCGGATGATCTGACCGATCCCGCGCCGGCCACGACCTTTGCCCATTTGGACGCCACCACGGTCCTTGATCGGAGCATTGCCTCCTTGGGCATTTTCCCGGCTGTAGATCCGCTGGACTCCACCTCCCGAATTTTGACTCCGGAGATCTTGGGTCAGGAGCACTATCAGGTGGCCCGGAATGTGCAGCAGATTTTGCAGCGCTATAAGGAATTGCAGGACATCATAGCCATCATGGGCATGGACGAGCTTTCCGAGCAGGATAAGCAGACCGTTAACCGCGCACGTAAGGTGCAGCGTTTCCTGTCTCAGCCCTTCCATGTGGCGGAGCAGTTTACCGGCTTTGCGGGTAAGTATGTTCCGCTGAAGGAAACGATCCGTGGGTTTAAGGAGATCATTGAGGGCAAACACGATGATATTCCGGAATCCTGTTTCCTGTTTGCGGGCACCATTGATGATGTGGTGGAGAAATACAAGAAGGGCGTGTAAGCCATGGCAACGTTCCACTTGCAAATTGTTACGCCGGACGGCCTGCACTTTGACGGTCAGGCGGAAAAGCTGTCTATCCGCACCGTAACCGGCGATTTGGGGATTTTGGCGCGGCATATTGATTATGTTACCGCTTTAGGTATGGGCGAGGCCCGTGTTACGCTGCCTGAGGGAAAGGAGCGCAGAGCCGCCTGTATCGGAGGGATGCTTTCTGTGACCAATGGAGAGGTTAAGGTAGTGGCCACCACCTTTGAGTGGGCGGAGGATATCGACCTTGCCCGGGCATCTGCTGCGGAAACCAAAGCCAGGGCGGCTATGGCCCAAAAATCTGCGGAACCAAAGGATATTCAACTGGCCGAGGCCCGGCTAAAGCGCGCCCTTATCCGTCAAAGTGTGGCAAGAAACGGTAAATGAGGCTACAGCCGTTACCCTGCGCGGTAGAGAAAAGCTCCTTGTGAAGGAACCGTATCCCCACGAAAACTAATTCATTGGCCCATAACCAATGGCTGCTATGTACCCTATGGATCTGGCAAGCTTGCTTGCCCGGCCAATAGGGTGCATGCCTGTATTATGCCGGAAAAATGTGGCTTTACCTGGCGCAAAGCCACCGCAGGTGCGTGCGTTCCCTTCCATGAAGGCGTGCGTTTGTGAGATATGCGGATAAAAAGCAACAAATTTTTCTATGTCTCTTGGCATTTCTCATAGCATATGCTATAATAAAATTATGAAGAGAAAAGTGAGTTATTTTGTCAGCAGAAAAAATCCGCTGACGTGGCTTTCCGCCGTTTTAGGCTTGTGTGCAGGAGCCGGCTATATTGCCAGTGTGATCTATGGGAAAGGCGTAGAGGTCACTGGAGCAGCTTTATGGTTTCGGGTCATTCTCCCGGTGGCTTCTGCGTTGCTTTTTGCCATTGCCTTGCTGGTGCGGGGAAAAGAGAGGGTGTATCGAGCTGCAGTTCCCTTTTGGCTGCTTATGATCTGCTTTGCCTATCGCGCGATTGTGGCTCTGTCTGCCTGGTATATGTTGGCTGGTGTGCTGCTGGTTCTGCTTGCCTTGGCGGTGTGTGTCAGCCAGATCCTTACCGGAAATTGGACGCAGGATTGGGCGCTGATCTTTCTGGCTGCTGTGCCGCTTTGCGGCGTGGTGCTGCAAAACAACACCACGATTCACCAGGGCTTTTCCCTTGCCCAATGGCTGCCCTTTTTGCCCGACGGCCTGTTTATGCTGGCGTACATCGCCCTGGCCTTTGCCCTGCGGATTTACCCGGCAGACGGCGTGTACCACCCCACCTGGGGAGACCGTCCGGATGGCCGGAGAGTGCGCAGCCTAAACCCCATTTCCAATGTGGGCGCCTATATCATGCCTGACCGCAGCGGCGCATTGATCCAATTTAAGGGTACGGTGGAGATTTCCGAATTGGAGGCATATATCCGCCGTAAAAAGGCGGAGGGGCTGGAAGGCTTTGGCTTTACGGAGGCCCTCCTTACCGCCTATGTCCAGGCGGTGGCAAAGTATCCTGCGGTGAATCGGTTTTTATCTGGCCAAAAGGTGTATTCCCGCGATGGCGATATCCAGTTTTGTATGGTCATCAAAAAGGAGATGAGTACCGAAGCGCCGGATACCATCATCAAGCTGCACCTGACGCCGGATGAAACGGCAAACTCGGTCTATAAAAAATACCATGCTGCCGTGGCGCAGGTGCAACAGACGAAGGAACTGGACTCTGAGTTTGACGGTATTGCCGGTTTGTTGGGGCTGATTCCCGGCCTGCTTCTAAAATTTACCGTGTGGCTGCTGAAAATGATCGACTATTTGGGTCTGCTACCGCATTTTTTGTTGGAAATCAGCCCGTTCCACGGCTCGGTGTTTTTTACCTCCATGGGTTCTTTGGGTATTCCGGCGATCTATCACCATTTGTATGATTTTGGCAACCTGCCGGTGTTCTTTGCTTTTGGCTGCAAGCGCAGGATGAAAGAGCTAACGGCCGATGGCGAGGTGGTGGACAGACGATATGTGGACTACAGCTTTACACTAGATGAACGCATCGTAGATGGGTTTTATTATGCCACGGCGTTTAAGTATTTCCAGCGGTTGCTCCAGCATCCGGAACGCTTGGATTGCCGCCCGCCGGTTGTGCGGGCAGATATTCCGTAAAAGGGGCAGCTTCTCCCGCTTTACAGGCTGTGAAAGAGCCGATCCCAACCAAAGCTCACAAGGGGAGGGAAGAGACAGGGTTCGCCGTCTGGCAAAAATCGCTGGCAGGCAAGGTATCGCCGTTTCCTTTTTCCTATTGCCTTGATTTGACTGGCTATGTAGAAAAAACTGCTGGATTCCCGCAATAAGCGAGAATCCAGCAGTTTTTTGCCCCTTCAATGGGGGAGCAGCTATGTGGTTGCCTTCTGTTGCCGTGTTATACGTTTTGCAGATCCTTCCCCAGGAAATACTTTTTCAGCGGGACAAACACGATGGCAAAGATCACCAGGCAAATGGCAAGGTCCACCAGGATAAAGCTGCCATTGTATACGGCGGAATAAAGATAGGGGTTTACAAAGGTGCGGCCCAAAAGCTCTGTAGGGGTCAAAATGCGGAAAACGGTGATGCCGCTGATGAAATGAGCGGCAAACCGGCAGACGCAGCCGACCACAGGCCCTACAAACACGCCCCACGTTTTTCCATGGAACAGGCCGGCCAGACCCAGCAGGGGGAAGGCCAGAATGTAGTCCAGAATGATGCTCTGCCAGCCCCAGGCATAAGCGCCGTCAATAAACAACTGCAAAATACCGTAGACCAAGCCGGCCAAGACGCCGTCTTTTGCCCCCCAGCGGACACAATAGAGCAGCAAAGGCACCATAGCCAGATTGACCGAGCCGCCCTGGGGCAGGGAAAACAGCTTGAACAGGCTAAGCACAGTGGCCAAGGCCACAAAGATGGCGCCCTCACACAGCGCCCGGATGCGGAGATGGGATTTCATAGAAAGACCTCCAAGAAAAAATATCGCATTGCAAATCCGGAAGGTGTGCAATGCGATACTAAGGACAAACACTGTACATCTTTCCCTACGACGGCATGACCCGTATCAGGTTCGCGGGTTAAGGCTCCAATTTGCCCAATCTCAGCCGGGATGGCCCGGCGCCCCGAAGAATGATTTGTTCTGCGTAACGCCATTCTATACAAAGAGACGGGAAATGTCAAGGGAAAATGACAAATTCTGGGGCGATATTGGGTAAACTTGACAATTTGCCGGTTTTGGATTATATTGGATACATTATAGTGGGTTGGTTTTGGCATAATCCATTTTGCCAGGAGTTTTTCCTGGATAACGCCGAAACCCGAGATGAATTAGCGAGGAAAACATGAGTAAGAAGCAAACCTACGGTAACGACAGTATTTCTTCCCTCAAAGGCGCGGAGCGGGTACGCAAGCGTCCTGGGGTAATTTTTGGCTCAGACGGATTGGACGGCTGCGAACATGCTGTGTTTGAAATCTTGTCCAACGCCATTGACGAGGCCCGGGAAAAGCACGGCGATGTGATCATTGTCACCCGGTATGCGGACAAGTCCATTGAAATTGAGGACTTTGGCCGGGGCTGCCCGGTGGATTGGAACGAAAAGGAGCAGCGATACAACTGGGAGCTGGTATTTTGTGAAATGTATGCCGGCGGCAAGTACGACAACAACACCGGGGAAAACTATGAGTACAGCTTGGGCCTAAACGGCCTGGGCACCTGCGCCACCCAATATGCCTCCGCCTATTTTGATGCGGTGATCCACCGGGATGGCTTTTGCTACACCCTCCACTTTGAAAAAGGGGAGATCGTTGGCAAGATGAAAAAGGAGCCTACCACCCGGAAGAAGACCGGCTCCCGCTTTCACTGGCTGCCGGATATAGATGTGTTTACCGACATTGACATCCCGGCGGAATACTATTTGGACGTGTTAAAGCGGCAGGCGCTGATCAACGCAGGCATTACCTTCCGTTTCCGCAACCAGGTGGAAGGGAAATTTGAGACTACGGAATTTTTCTACGAAAACGGCATTGTGGATTATATCCAGGAGTTGACCAATGTGGGAGACGACGGCGCGTTTACGCTGCCCCAGTTTTGGCAGGCCGAACGCAAGGGCCGAGACAGAGCGGACAAGCCGGAATACAAGGTCAAAATTACCGCCGCCCTGTGCTTTTCTCAGCGGGTAAACCGGCTGGAATACTACCACAATTCCTCTTGGCTGGAGTATGGCGGAGCGCCGGACAAGGCAGTGCGCAACGCCTTTGTATACGCTATTGACGCCTATTTGAAGCAAACAGGGAAGTATACCAAAAACGAGGGGAAGATCAGCTTTCAAGATGTGGCGGACTGCCTGGTGCTGGTGACCAACTGCTTTTCCACCCAGACCTCCTACGAAAACCAGACCAAAAAGGCCATTACCAACAAATTCATTCAAGAAGCCATGACGGAGTTCTTCCGCAGCCGCCTGCAGGTGTATTTTATCGAAAACAAGGTGGAGGCAGACCGGATCGCCGATCAGGTGCTGATCAACAAGCGCAGCCGGGAGACGGCGGAAAAGGCCAGACTGTCCATCAAGAAAAAGCTGTCCGGCTCTTTGGATATCGCCAACCGGGTGGAAAAATTCGTGGATTGCCGCAGCAAGGATCCCGCTGTGCGGGAGCTATATATCGTAGAGGGCGATTCTGCCTTAGGTTCTGTCAAGCTGGGCAGAGACGCGGAATTTCAGGGAATCATGCCGGTGCGGGGCAAAATTCTCAACTGCTTGAAAGCGGACTATGGCAGAATCTTCAAAAGCGATATCATTACCGATCTTCTCCGTGTGCTGGGCTGCGGCATTGAGGTCAAAGACAAACGGGTGAAAGACCTGGCTGCCTTTGATCTGACCAACCTGCGGTGGAACAAGATCATCATCTGCACCGACGCGGATGTGGACGGCTATCAGATCCGCACGCTGATTCTCACCATGCTCTACCGCCTGGTGCCCACCCTGATCCGAGAGGGGTATGTGTATATCGCGGAATCTCCTTTGTTTGAGATCAATTGCAAGGACAAAACCTGGTTTGCCTATAATGAGGCGGAAAAAACCGAGATTTTACGGCAGCTGGAGGGAAAAAAGATCACGCTACAGCGGTCAAAGGGCCTTGGCGAAAACGAACCGGAGATGATGTGGATGACCACCATGAATCCCGCCACCCGGCGGCTGATTAAGGTTATGCCGGAAGACACCGGCCGAACGAGCACCTATTTTGATATGCTGCTGGGAGACAATCTCCAGGGAAGAAAAGATCACATTGCGGAAAACGGATATAAATATCTTGACTTGGCGGATATTTCTTAGATTGAGGAAGGAAAATGGCAAGAAAGAAAAAGGAAACTCCCATTAAGCGGGACATTGCGCCCAATGTGGAGGGCTTGCGGGCGGAGACGATGGAGCAGCCCATTTGCGATACCTTGGAGCTAAACTATATGCCCTATGCCATGAGCGTTATCGTCTCCCGGGCCATTCCGGAGATCGATGGATTTAAGCCCTCTCACCGGAAACTGCTATATACGATGTATAAGATGGGGCTGCTTACCGGCGCCCGCACCAAATCGGCCAATATTGTAGGCACCACCATGAAGCTCAATCCCCATGGAGATGCGGCTATTTACGAGACCATGGTGCGGTTGTCCCGGGGCAATGGAGCGCTGCTGCATCCCTTTGTGGATTCCAAGGGCAACTTCGGCAAGGTGTATTCCCGGGATATGGCCTACGCGGCCCCCCGATACACCGAGGCCAAGCTGGACGGCATCTGCGCAGAGCTGTTTCGGGACATTGATCAGGACGCGGTGGATATGGTGGACAACTACGATGGCACCTTAAAGGAGCCAACGCTTTTGCCCACTACGTATCCCAATGTGCTGGTGTCCAACAACAGCGGAATTGCGGTGGGTATGGCCAGCAATATTTGCGGCTTTAACCTAAAAGAGGTATGCCAAGCCACCATCACCATGTTGAAGAACCCCAACTGCGACCTGATGGATTTGATCCCCGGGCCGGATTTTCCCACCGGTGGCGAGCTTTTGTACGACCGCCAGGAGATGGAAAAAATCTATACCACCGGCCGCGGCTCATTTAAGGTGCGTGCCAGGTGGCGTTACCAAAAGGAAGGCAATCTCATTGAAATCTATGAGATCCCCTACACCGCCTCCACCGAGGCGATTTTGGATAAAATTGCCGAGCTGATCAAGGCGGGGAAGATCCGGGAGATCAGCGACATGCGGGATGAGACAGACCTTTCCGGCCTGAAGCTGACCATCGACCTAAAGCGGGGCGTAGACCCGGAAAAGCTGATGCAAAAGCTATACCGCCTAACCCCGCTGCAAGACAGCTTCCCCTGCAACTTTAACATCCTCATTGCCGGGATGCCTCGGGTCATGGGGGTAAGAGAAATTTTGCAGGAGTGGATCGCCTGGCGGTGTGAATCCATCCGCCGGCGCACCTATTTCCAGCTGCAAAAAAAGAGGGACAAGCTCCATCTGCTTAAGGGCTTGCAGCAAATTCTGCTGGATATTGACCGGGCCATCGCCATTATCCGCCAAACAGAGATGGACAGCGATGTTATCCCCAATTTGATGATCGGTTTTGGCATCGATGAGATCCAAGCGGAGTATGTGGCGGAAATCAAGCTGCGGAACATCAACAAGGAATACATCCTGAAACGCCTGGCGGAAACGGAAAGCCTGGAGGCCACCATCCGGGAGTTGGAAGCGATCTTGCAAGATGTGGGCAAGGTCAAGCGGCTAATGGGCAAGGAGCTGGAGGACGTGATTGCCAAATACAGCGCTCCCAGACGTACCGGTTTTGTGTATGACAGTCAGGAGGAAGAGACGTGGCAGGAAGAGCCGCCGCAGGATTATCCGGTAACGGTGTTTGTGTCCAAGCAGGGCTATCTGAAAAAGATCACGCCCCAATCGCTGCGGATGTCCGGCGAGCAGAAATTTAAGGAGGGAGACAGCCTGGGTTTCTCCCAAGAAACCACAAACCAAGCGGAAATCATGGTGTTTACCAACCGCTGCCAGGTATACAAAACCCACTGCAGTGCGTTTGCCGATGGCAAGGCCTCCACTTTGGGGGATTATCTGCCCCAAAAGCTGGCCATGGAAGAGGGAGAAACTGTGGTAGATGTTTGTCTGCCCGGGGATTACCATGGCTTTGTGCTGTTTGTATATGAAAATGGCAAAGTGGCTAAAATTGAGTTGAACGCTTATGCCACCAAGTCCAATCGAAAGAAGCTTACCGGCGCCTATTCTTCCGCCAGCCCACTGAAAAAGGTGTTCCTTCTTCGGGAGGATGATCAGCTGGTGCTGTATTCCACAGCCGGGCGAGCGCTGATTTTTTCCACCGCCCAGCTGCTATCCAAGGCCACCCGCAGCGCCCAAGGGGTAGCGGTGATGACCTTAAAGCGGCAGGCCACAGTTTTCCAGGCCTGCAGGCTGGAGGATTGTGGCATCGTCCAGCCGACCCGCTATCGGGTGAAGAGCCTGCCTGGGGTAGGGGCGCTGCTACGGGATGAGGATCAAGAGGAAAAACAGATCACACTGGAGGTGTAGCGCCATGCAGGGGCGTATAACAGCCAAAGGCTGGGAATGGGGCAAATGGGTGACCCGAGTCCTCCTGGCCGGGGCCATCTTTGGCCTGGGATTTGACCTGTTTTTGGAGCCTGTCAATATCAACTGCGGCGGCGTATCCGGTATTGGCATGCTGTTTAAGGAGCTTTTGCATCGTGATACGGTGCTTGGCATCGGCATGGTGGCACTGGTGTCCTTGCTCATCAATATCCCGCTGTTTTTCTTGGGCTTTCGGGGCTTGGGCCGGCGGTTTTTCGTTGGCTCGGTGCTTGGCTCTGTGGCGGTGACGGTGTTTATGCAACTGTTTTTGCCCTTGGAGGGGGTTTTGGCCGCAACGCAGGATCGGCTGCTCAACGCAGTGTTTGGCGGGGTGTGCATCGGCCTTGCGTTGGGCATTGCCATTGGAGCCGGCGCTTCCACCGGCGGTTCCGATATTGCCGCAAGGCTGTTAAAGCTCCGATTTAAGAACCTGCCGATTGGTCAGCTACTCCTGCTGATCGATGTGGTGGTGGTTTTGCTCAATGGCATTGTCTACCGGGATATTCTGGGTGTGCTTTACAGCAGCGTTACCTTGTTTGTATCCTCAGCGACCATTGACGCGGTGGTGTATAAGTTTGACTACTCCAAGGTGGCGCTGATCATCACGGATTGCCATGAGACGGTGGCCAGCGCCATCGATACCCAACTTGGCCGGGGAATAACCTTGCTTCCGGCCAAGGGGTATTACCGCAAGCAGGAAAAATATGTGGTGCTTACGGTGGTCAAGCGCCAGCAGCTGGCGGAGCTGGAGGAGCTGGTGGCCCAAATCGACGCCCGGGCCTTTATCATCATTCAGGAAGCCCACCAGGTGTATGGCGATGGTTTCCGTCGATACGATAAACATAGCCTGTAACCCAAAATCCGACAAAAGATTCCGGCATAATTGGATATAATTAGCGCACATGGTTACTCCATGTGCGCCATTTTTATGCCGAAAGGATGGGAGTGTTTTGAACTTTACCAGTTATTTGCAGGACAAGCGATTGACCATTGCCCTGCGGGGAGAGATCGATCATCACACGGCCAAGGAAATCATGGAGGCGATCTCCGGGAAAATCGACGGATATATGCCCATGGTATGCATTTTGGATTTTGGTGAGGTAGCTTTTATGGATTCCAGCGGTATCGCCGTGGTGATCCATTGTATACGGGCCATGCGGGAGCTGGAGGGGAAGGTTTTGCTGCGCAATGTTCCCCCTCAGCCACTAAAGGTGCTCCACGCCGCCGGTATTGGCAAACTGGCCGAGGTGCAGGAAAGGAGTAGCGTATGAAAGCGGAAAATGAAGCCATCCTCCGTTTCCCCAGCAAATCCAGCAACGAGGCCTTTGCCCGGTCGGTGGCGGCCACCTTTGCGGCCCAGCTGGATCCTACCTTGGACGAGCTTGGCGATATCAAAACCGCCGTGTCCGAGGCGGTGACCAACTGCATTGTCCATGCCTATCCCGACACCATCGGCACCGTAACACTAAAGCTGCGGCAGTTTCCCGGGGGAATTTTGGACATTACCGTGAAAGACACCGGCCGGGGCATTGAGGATATCGAGCAGGCCCGGCAGCCGATGTATACCACCGGCGGCACCGAGCGCTCCGGCATGGGCATCACCATTATGGAGAGCTTTATGAACGCGGTGAACATCCGCTCAAAGCCTGGCAAGGGAACCACGGTACATATGCGCAAAAGGATCGTCCGCCGGGGAGACCGGCCTTGAGCGCGGAGGGAACCGAAGCCCTGATCCGCCGCAGCCAAGCGGGGGAGCGGGCAGCCGGAGAGCAGCTGTTGGAGGAAAACACAGGTTTGATCTGGTCGGTAGCCCGACGGTATTTTGGCCGGGGCGTGGAGCCAGATGACCTATACCAGCTGGGCTGCTTGGGGTTTATTAAGGCTGTGGCTGGCTTTGACCCCGCCTTTGGCACCCAGTTTTCCACCTATGCCGTGCCCAAAATCGCCGGGGAGATCCGCCGGTTTATTCGGGACGATGGAACAGTAAAGGTTAGCCGGAGCTTAAAGGAGCGCGCGGTGTCCATCAAGCAGGAGCGGCAAAGAATGGTTGCCGCGCTAAACCGGGAGCCAACCCTTAGCGAGCTTTCCCAGGCCACTGGCTTTACGCCGGAGGAGATCGCTGAGGCGGAAACGGCAACTTCCGCCACAGAATCTATCCAGCGGCAAAGCGGGGAGGAAGGCTTTACCCTGGAAAATATGCTCTCCGACACGGAAATGGAGGAGAGCATGGTGGAAAAAATCGCCCTTCGCCAGGCCATTGATCGGCTGCCCCAGCGAGATGGCCTGGTGATCCGCCTGCGGTATTTTCATGGCCTTACCCAAGACAGGGTGGCAAAGATTTTGGGTGTATCCCAGGTGCAGGTGTCCAGGCTGGAGAAAAAGGCCTTGGCCACGTTGCGAAAATTTGTTTGACTTACCCCTTTATTTTCCGGTTAGTTCATAGTAAAATAGTGTCATAATTTGTTTTGTAGGAGCGAATATGACACAGGAATATTGTATGCGATTTTGCAAGGCCCGCCGGGAGATCATCCATCGGTGCTTTGCTTCTTTGAATCCCCAGCAGCAGGAGGCGGTCTTGTCCACAGAAGGCCCTATGTTGCTGCTGGCCGGCGCGGGCAGCGGGAAAACCACGGTGCTGATCCACCGGATTGCCAATTTGATCCGCTTCGGCAATGGTTATGAAAGCGATGAACTGCCACCCTATGCCAGCGAGCAGACGGTGGAGGAAATGGAGGCGTTTTTGGCCGAAAACCGGCAGGAGGATCCCCGGGTGCTTTCCTACTGTGCCATAAATCCCGTTGCGCCATGGAATATCATTGCCATTACCTTTACCAACAAAGCGGCCAACGAGTTAAAAAACCGCTTGGAAACCATGCTGGGCGCACAAGCGCTGGATGTGTGGGCTATGACCTTCCACTCCGCCTGCTGCCGGATCCTTCGCCGGAATATTGACCGTATGGGCTTTGACAGCCGCTTTACCATTTATGACACCGCCGATTCCGAGCGGGTGATGAAGGACATCCTAAAGGATATGGGCCTGGATGAAAAGAGCTTTCCGCCGAAGCTGGTGCTGCATCAAATCAGCAAGGCCAAGGACAAGCTGCTGCTGCCCAAGAAATATGCCGCCGCTGTGCAGCCCGGAGACTACCGGGCGGAGATCATCGCCCGGGCCTACACAGAGTATCAGCGCCGCTTGAAGGAAGCCAACGCCCTGGATTTTGATGATATCATCCTTACCACGGTGCGCCTGCTGCAGGAGCACCAGGATGTGCGGGAATATTATCAGAAAAAATTCCGCTATGTACTCATCGATGAGTATCAAGACACCAATCAGCTGCAGTATATGCTGGCCTCCTTGCTGGCGGGACGGTATGAAAATATTTGTGTGGTGGGAGATGATGACCAAAGCATTTATAAATTCCGGGGTGCTACCATTACCAATATCCTGAACTTTGAGCAGCAATATACCGGCGCCAAGGTGATTCGTCTGGAGCAAAATTACCGCTCCACAAAATCCATTCTCCAAGCGGCCAACGCGGTCATCGCCAATAACCGGGGGCGGAAGGCGAAAAAGCTTTGGACAGAAAATGAAGCTGGCAGTAAGATCACCGTTTACGAGGCCATGAACGAAGCCGACGAGGCCAATTTTGTTTCCGGCAGGATCTTTTCTCTGGCCGGCCAAGCCCAATATAAGGATTTTGCTGTGCTTTACCGTACCAACGCCCAGTCCAACGCCATAGAGCGGGCCTTCAAAAGCAACGGTATTCCCTACCGCATCATTGGCGGCACACGGTTTTTTGACCGGGCGGAGGTAAAAGATATGCTGGCCTACTTGTGGGTCATCAACAACCGGGGGGATAACCTGCGCCTGCTGCGGATCGTAAACAATCCGCCCAGGGGCATCGGCAGCAAGACATTGGAAATGGTGCAGCGTCTGGCCACCAGCGCTGGCATGCCTCTGTATGCGGTGATCTGTGACGCGGCGTCCTATCCGGCGCTGGAAAAAAGCGCCGGAAAGCTCCAGGCGTTTGCCGCGCTGATGGAAGACTGCGCAAGCCTGCTGGACACCCTGCCTTTGCCGGAATTTTATGAGCAGCTGCTGCGCCGCACCGGTTACGCGGCCATGCTGGAGGAAAAGGACACCGTGGAAAACCGCACCCGCCTGGAAAACGTGCGGGAATTGAAATCCTCCATCGTAGGCTATGTGGAGAACCATCCCCAGGACGCTTCCCTAAACGGTTTCTTGGAAGAGATCGCCCTATACACAGATATTGAGCAGTACGACGCCAGCGCCGATGCCGTGGTGATGATGACCATGCATGCGGCGAAGGGGCTGGAGTTTCCCCATGTGTTTATTGTAGGCGCGGAGGAAGGGGTGTTTCCCGGCATGCGGGCCATTGGGGAGATGGACGAAATGGAGGAAGAGCGCCGGCTTTGTTATGTGGCCATAACCCGGGCCAAAAAGAGCTTGGCCATTTCCTATGCTGACCAGCGGATGCTATACGGCCGCACAACCACCAACAAGGTTTCCCGCTTTGTGGAGGAAATCCCCCAGCAGCTGTTGGAGGGTAGCCTCCGCCGCCAGCGGCCGGGAGTGGGCTTTGGCGGCTGCTATACCAGCGGCAGCCCATTTGGCGGCGCAGGATACCGGCCAGCCGCCTACGCCGGCACCTCCGGCGAACGCCGGAGGGCCAGCAGCCCCCATACCGGCAGCTACAGAGCTTCCGCCCCAGCCCCGGCAGCGCCTACCTTACAGCTGCAGGCGGGCAACATGGTGGAGCATACCTCCTTTGGCCGGGGCATGGTGCTTTCTGTGCTGCCTATGGGCAATGACGCCTTGCTGGAGATCGCCTTTGACCAAAAAGGCACCAAGAAGCTGATGGCCAAAACGGCCTCTTCCCACATGAAAAAGCTGTAGTGGTAATTTGCCCCACGCCCCATATACTGATTTGGGGTGATGGTATGCATCTGCGTAAGCGAAGAAGACGCAGGCGGATCCTAGTGTGTTTGGTGCTTGCCCTTCTTGGCCTGTTCGCCGTAGTCCGTTACCGTCTGATGCCAACGGCGGAGGCCCTGGTTTGTGCCCAGGTGGAAAACAGTACCTCCGATCAGATCAATCAGGCGGTGGAAGAAAAAATGGAGGCCGAAGCGATCTTCTATGACCGCCTAATCACGCTGGAAAAGAATTTGGACGGACAAATCACCGCCCTGAAAACGGATATGAGCGAGGTAAACCGCTTAAAGGCGGAGATCCTCAATTCCCTTGGCCAGCAGATCCAAGACCTGACCGTAGAGCAGCTTAGCGTACCCTTGGGGAATTTGCTGCTGCCGGAAATATTTTCCGGCAGGGGGCCGATTTTGCCTGTGCGGATCGTGGCAGTAAAGACCATGAACGCGGATTTTGGCAACGTATTTTCCCAGGCGGGCATCAACCAGACCTTTCACCAGATCACATTGACCATCAGTGTGCAGGTGACGGTGCTGATGCCGGGGCAGACCCTGATTGTGCCGGTGACATCAGAAGTGGTGGTGGCCCAAACGGTGATTGTGGGCGTTGTGCCGGAAACGGTAATTTCAATACCAGGAGAAGAAAATGGAACCAAAGGATGAAATCAAGCAGTTAACCGAAGAACTCAACCAGGCGAATTATCGCTATTATGTGCTGGACGATCCGCAGATGGAGGATTATGTGTATGACCAAAAGCTGCGGCGCCTGGAAACCCTGGAGACCCAGTATCCGGCGCTGGCCTCGCCCCTGTCGCCCACCCAGCGGGTAGGGGGGCAGGCGGTAAGCCAGTTTGCCAAGGTGGAACATTCTGTGCCTCTGGAGAGCCTGCAGGATGTGTTTTCGCCGGAGGAGGTCAAGGACTTTCTCCGCCGCATGGAGCAGACGGACGGGGATGTGGCCTATTCTGTAGAGCCGAAGATCGACGGCCTTTCCGTGGCGCTGGAATATGTGGACGGAAAATTTGTCCGCGGCGCTACCCGGGGAGACGGCCAGATCGGAGAGGACGTTACGGAGAATCTAAAGACGATCCGTTCTCTTCCCATGGAATTGGCGAACGCCCCCCACCGGCTGATCGTCCGGGGAGAGGTGTTTATGCCCCGGGGGGTGTTTGCCCAGCTCAATGCCCAGCGGGAGGAGCAGGGGAAGAGCCTGTTTGCCAATCCCCGCAACGCGGCGGCAGGCAGCTTGCGGCAGCTAGACCCCAAAATCGCCGCCCAGCGGCAGCTGGATATTTTGGTGTTCAACCTCCAGCTGGTGGAAGGGGCCAGCTTTTCTGCCCACACAGAAACCATCGACTACCTTTCTTCCCTGCGCTTTAAGACCATCCCTTACCGCCTTTGCCAGAAGGCAACCCAGGTGGTGGAGGAAATCAGGGCCATTGGGGAGAACCGTTGGGGCCTGTCCTATGACATCGATGGGGCGGTGGTGAAGGTCAATAGCCTGGCCATGCGGCAGCTTGTAGGGTCAACAGCCAAGTTCCCCCGTTGGGCAGTGGCCTATAAATATCCGCCGGAGATCAAACAAACGGTGGTGCAGGACATTGTGGTGCAGGTGGGGCGCACCGGGGTGCTGACGCCTAAGGCCGTGGTTTCCCCGGTGGTGCTGGCTGGCACCACCGTAACCAACGCCACCTTGCACAACCAGGCGTTTATCTCGGAAAAGGATATCCGTATCGGCGACACAGTGAACATCCGCAAGGCAGGGGAGATCATCCCGGAGATTTTAGAGGTGGTGCCGGAAAAGCGGCCGGAAAATACTGTGCCCTACCGTCTGCCTAAGACCTGCCCGGTTTGCGGCGCGCCGGTGGTGCAAGACGATGATGGCGCGGCCCTGCGCTGTACAGGGGCGGAGTGCCCCGCTCAGCTGGCCCGCAATATTGCCCACTTTGTCTCCCGGGATGCAATGGATATCGATGGCTTGGGCAGCGCCATTGTGGAGGA
>CAYVWG010000006.1:34597-42919 GCA_964455425.1 uncultured Oscillospiraceae bacterium
GATGGCCTTATGGCGGCCACAAAGGAAGAACTGGTGGCCATAAGGGATATTGGCCAGATTACGGCGGAAAATATCGTCCAGTGGTTTTCTTCCCCCCAGTCTCAGGATATGGTGGCCCGGCTGCGTCAGGCGGGGGTAAACTTTGCCTGTACCTTGCCGGCGGATCGGCAGGAGTTTGCCGGAAAGACCTTTGTGCTTACCGGTACACTGTCTCAGCTTACCCGGGCAGAGGCGGCGGAAAAAATCGAAAAGCTAGGTGGCAAGGTGTCCGGCTCGGTGTCAAAAAAAACCACCTACGTTGTGGCCGGGGAAAATGCCGGCAGTAAGCTCCGCAAGGCCGGCGAGCTGGGGATTCCCGTGCTGACGGAGCAGGAGTTTTTGGCTATGACGGCCACGGAAGAGGAAGCTCCCTCATCCTAGCGAAAACTGCCTTGCCAAAAGAGAAAAAAGCGCAAAGCCGGGGCTGTGCCCCGGCTTTGTCAGCTTGTCAAAAAACCTCGTAGCGTTCGTGGCGCGCCCGCCGCGAATAAAGTAGGATCGATTTCTCCGACCCACATGTGCGGCGGAGAAAACACCTCTCGGCCTGCTAACGTGCATTCTTTGTCGGACAAACTGTGCGCTGCAGCAGGCCGCAGCCCTTTGCTCAAAAAGGCGGCCCGCCTTTTTGGACAGTCTCAAATTCTCCTTGCCGGTGCGGCAAGGAGAATTTTTTGTGTCTCTTAGGAGTACAAAAGGACAGCCTCCACAGGCGGCGTCTTGGCAAAAAACGCGCCTTTTTGCTCCCCAAATAGTATGATCCGTACAGATCAAAAGGGAGGACAAGCATATGACCTATGGCTATGTACGGGTATCCACCAAGGAGCAAAACGAAGAGCGGCAGATGATCGCTATGCGGGAGTTTGGCGTGGATTTGGTGTTTGCGGACAAGCAGTCTGGCAAGGACTTTAACCGCCCCCAGTATAAAAAGCTGCTCCGCAAGCTAAAGAAAGACGATATGCTGGTGGTGAAGAGCATCGACCGCCTGGGGCGGAATTATGAGGACATTCTTGCCCAGTGGCGGCTGATCACCAAAGACAAGCTTGCCTATATCGTGGTGCTGGATATGCCGATACTCAACACAAAGCAAAGCCAGGATTTGACCGGAACCCTAATTGCCGACATTGTGTTGCAGCTTTTGAGCTATGTGGCGCAAACGGAGCGGGAGTTCATCCGCCAGAGGCAAAGGGAGGGCATTGACGCCGCCAAGGCCCGGGGCGTAAAATTTGGCCGTGCGCCTATGCGCCGGCCAAAGGAGTGGGAAGAGCTGGAAATGCTGTGGCAAGAGGGAAAAATTTCCGCCAGAGCGGCGGCCGCGCAGCTTGGCGTAACCCATAAAACCTTTTTAAAATGGGCAAGGGAAGAAAAAACCGGATAAAAAGGTACAGTTTTGTCCCCAATAAAAAATCTCCAATATATGCACGATATAGCATATTATATTTTCTGTTTCAGCAAAAGTCAAGTCGTGGGGACAAAACTGTACCTTAGTCTCCAACCTGTAGTCTACAAGAAATATGCAGCAGGGAGGAAAGAACATGAAGCGGCAGGGAAAACGAGCGCTTTCGCTATTGCTGGCGCTGGTTATGGCGTTTGGCCTTGTGGTCAATATCCAACCGGCGGCAATGGCAGAAATGATCCACGGCGCTCCTACAGGCGATGAGGCTGTTGTAAGCCAAATTTTGGTTACCGGTATTACCGACGGCACCGGGCCTTTTGACAATGACGATCAACCAGGCAACGACAGCGGCGAAAACAATACCATTGTCCGAACCTTTGACACTGTTACTTACAATTTTAGCGTAACGATGGCGTCCACCGACAGCAGCAAAGAATATCAGGAAGCCCACGTCAAGCTGGAGTTTGTGCTGCCGCTGACCAGCGAGGAGGCTGTGTTTGACACCAGCGCCATGGGCTGGATAGAGCAAACCGCCGGTTATGCCCCGGTGCTGACCACGGAAACCCGCAGCATTGATGGCGTCGCTACGTCCTGCCAGGTTTTGACCTGCTATAAATATATTTCTGACGCCGACAATGGCGCCATTCCCGGCAGCTTTGGCGACAATGTTGCCATTAACGTCAAATCCATGAAAAACGGCGATAAGGTTGCCCCGATCTTTAGCGCCAGCCTGGTGAGCAGCACAGTTGTGCAAACGGCAACGCCAGCGGCGGTCACCGTGTCCGCCGCGCCGAAATACAATATCCGTATTGCCGGCACTGCCAGCTACAAGGATACCTTTGGCTTTGATTCGGGAAACAGCATAGCACAAGCCTATGGGGACGGCTACAACAAGGGAAATGTGACAGGCCGCGTGGTCAAGTATGGTATTGTGGTTCAGTTATACAACGACAACGCCTCTAAGGGCTTTAAGGGGATTGAGCTTCCGAATGGAAGCAACATCACCTTCGATGTGAAGGTTTCGTCTACATATACAATCAATACGCCGAACGCCGGAAGTGATTACACGCAGGGTACCAAAGTAGATACAACCGAGGTCTATACGCCGCTGCTGTGGAGCTGTGACGGAAACACGGCGACCGGGGCCGGCTATACCAATCGTGATGGCCGTGTACTCTATGATACGCATGGCGCTGCGGTGGCCTTTGCTCCTTATAACAGCGGCGGCGGGAGCAACGCCTGCTATAACGGCGGGACATGGACGGCAACCCAGGAGGGCGATACCATCCATGTGACCGTATCCGGCTATCAAATCAATATGGACAGTATGCCCACCACAAACGCGGATACCACGACTGGAAACACCGGCGCATATGGTGTGGATTTGGGCATCGGCTGTTTCTCGGCAGGCGAGCTTTGGCTTGTCCAGCCTTATAACAAAATCGGCGAAACCAGCGACAACCTGGGGCCGCAGTTTGACATTGTGACGGACTACGGGCAGGGTAAGTTTGATATGTCTGTCACAGCCATGAATATGAAGGCTGTGACCGTCAGCGGAACAACGTTTGCGGATACTGAGGGAACGAGCAGCGCGCAGACAAGGACGAGCGACGATTATTGCACCACCGGCGTGGAGCTGACCCTTCCGGGAGGACTGCAAAACCGTGTAGCCTATGCCGATCCAACGAATTATAACAAGGGCGTCAATGTAGATAATTACCGTGATGGTTTCGATTCCGCCGCGCCGGGAACGGAGATTCGGCTGCTTGGTGGCTTTAGCTATACTCACAAGAATGAGCAGGACAATCTTCTTTATTGGGGGACCAACCTGACAAAGTTCTATGGAAGCGCCATCGAGATCACAACAGATACAGCGCCTAATCTGATACAAACAGGCGGCGCGAATGCCAAGGAGTGGATGGTCTATTACGCTACAAAGCCAGACGGAACCGACTGGGCAAGCGATTGGGAGCTTATGAGTACCTATGAGGATTCTCTGGTGTTTTACAAGTCTCCGGCAGACATTCCGGAGGGATATTTGTGTGTAGGGCTGCTTTTCTGCTTCAAGGAAGATACATTTTCAACATCGATCAGCGAGCCGTACTTTTTCATTCAGCAGCCGGCTAAGGTGCGGGATGACATGGACTTGTCCGGCAATAGTTATATCCTGGCTTCTACCTCCCGCGCTTGGACAAAATCTATGTTTGAACAGGCGGGCATGACGCTGGATACCATTCCGGACTGGACGAACCCGGAAACAAAGCTGAGCAGCTTCCCCTCTGGTTACTACAGCAGCGCAAATATCAGTGGTTCCATCTGGTACAACAAAACCGATTATTCCCAGGCTGCCGACGGCATCATCACCAATCACAATTCCGACTGGCGGCACTGGGGCGACACTCTGCTGGTTGTTGGCTACAAGGCAGGCATTACGCTGAGCAAGGCGCAAACCACTGAGGGCATGGAAAAGACAACCTATGATTTGGACAGCGGCCAGCGGGTGGCGGATTTTATCCTTCAGCCTTCCACCACAGTTAACGGAGGAACCGCTGCCACGGCCATGGAGACTACGGTTACCGTTACACTGACCCTGCCGAAATACCTAACCTACCGCCCCGGCTCCAGTTATTTTGGCGGAACCTATAGACAAACCTCTACCAATGGCGGCACCCAGGGTACCGTCATCGGCGGCAGCCAGGTTGAGCCAACGGTGGTGACCAACGCAGACGGCACATCAACCTTGACCTGGATCATTGAAAATGTGACTGTGGGTGCGGCCATGGAGCCCATTTACTACTCTACCGACATCGGTGACATGCTCAACCTGGTAAATGACATTCCTCAAGGCACCACCCTGCTGGAGAATTCGGCGCGGATCTTCGCAACGGGGGATCTCCGCCAGCCCTCTGCCGCCAACGGTAACCTTGCCACAGTGGGAATTAGCGCTGTGCGCGGGGCGTCCACGACTATGGGCAAGCTGGTTCAGGCTGACCGTGTGGAGTCCAACGGCCAGGTGGATTACATTGCTTACTACAACAACAACGGCGATGCGGAAACGTCCGTTGTTTTGCTGGACACCATGCCCTACAACGGTATAGGGGGAAGCGCCTTTACCGGCAGCTATACCGTGAGCGCCTGGAAGCTGGATACAGCAAAGTGCGGCGAAGCCGATCTGGCGGTGTATTACACCACAGACGAGCAATACAAAGACGCCACAACCATCACTGCCGCTGGCAATAACACCGTGACGACGGATGTCATAACCAGCAGTTGGACGAAAGCGGACATGGCCAGCGACGGCACGGTTACGGCCATGAATGGGAAACAGCCCACCGCTTGGGCAATTGTGGGCAATTTACCCGGCCAAAAGGCCATTTATGTGGAGATGCAGATCCAGCTGGCGCCGGATTACGCGGATGAAGCCACCCAAAGCACCACAACATATCTCAACACGTTTTCTGCGGGAGAGGCGAGCATAACAGCGTCAGCGAGTACCATCAAGCGCACCATGACGGGCATGGTCTGGGCCGACAGCGACCAAAACGGCGTGAAGGATACCTATGAGACGTATCTTTTCTCCGGCGTTACCATCACCCTGCTTGTCCAGGACGCATCCGGCGCTTATGTGCCATACCACTATGGGAATGTTGCCAGTAACCCGGAGGTTACCATCCAGCCTGGCCAAAGCGTCAGCGTTTTGGATGTGACACATACCACCCATTCCTATACCGCCGGCTTCTACCGGTTTACCGATCTGCCTGCCGGAACCTACGCGGTACGCTTTGAAGACGGCAGCACGAGCATTGCCGAATTTACGGTGTCGCCGGTAACAAGCGGGGAAAACGGCTCCAAGGCCACAGGTACATATTCCAGCGGTCAACTAACAAAGGCGGAAATTCAGGCCATTGCCATGCCCCAGACGCTGGAGGATTATACCGCCGTGGGCTACAACTGCGGCTTCTGCTCCAGCACCTCCTTTGTGCTCAACTACGACCGCAAGGTGAGCATCCCCACAAAATCCTTCCAAAGCGGGCAGGCTACCATTACCCTGGCCACTTCCCCAGACGCGGCAACGTGGAGCGACTCAATTTCCACCAGCGATTATGAAGCGGCCATTGGGAAAGACAGCCAAGGGAACCCTGTGGTCATTCTGGATCCCCTAAAGATGCTCTATTCCCAAGAAAACTCGGTCATCACCCTGTACTATAAGCTGACCTACAGTGACGGCTCCCAGATCGTCACCCAAGTGAAGGCCCGCCCGGCAGATATCGTCTACTATGAGGAATCCAACGAAAGTATGTTCACCTTTACCGATGGCAAGCGGGGCGTGTGGCAGGACTACGAAGCCTACACTACAGCGGATGCCGACAATCCTCTAGGCGATGATAGATATGCCCAGCTGCTGGCAAGCCAGGGCCAGGACTTTGATACCTTCACCAACGATGAGGACAGCCATTACACCTCCCTGGCCTATTCCGGCGCTGTGGCCAAAATGGTGCGCATCGGCACCGAGGAAGTGGATTCCAACCAGAGCAACACCTATCCTACGGTTACCTTCTCCTTCTATGGCACCGGTTTTGACCTGATCTCCATGGGCACCCCCTATGGCGGTGTTTTGAACGTGCAGATTTACGACAGCAACGGCCAGCTGGTGAGAACCAGAACCTGCAACACCCGGTACGGCGTCTACTATGCGCAAACCGACAATGAAGAGCAGGAGCCGGAGGTGGAAGAAAGAGCGATCGATCGGCTGTATCAGGGTACCATGTTCTCCACCTCCGAGACGGGAGATTTGGCCTACGGAAAATACACCGTAAAGATCACCGCGATGTATTCCTCGTTCTATGATGAATATGGGTTGGGGCATTTTGATCTGGTCATCGATGGCATCCGCATCATCAACCCTCTGGGATCGAATACCGATGAATTGGACTACAACAAGCTTTCCCTCCACGACATCTATTCTCAGGTGGATGCCGATCCTGGCCTGTTTGTCACCCAGTTTGACGAGGATCATCAGGCAACGGACGTTACCTTTAGCGAACTGTTGGACTACTACGGCCCGAAGTTTGAGGTTCACCTTGCACCCAATCAGTCGCTGGCCTTTACGGTAAACGCCACCGCGGGAGCGGAGCTGCGCATAGGCGCTCACAGCTTTACGGGAGCTGCTGTCCAGCTTACGGTAACAGCGGGGAGCACAAGCAAGCCAATTGACATTTCTTCCGCCACCTTGATGCACTACAACACTGGTGTGACCTTTACCGGTGACGCAACAACCGTTATCCTACGCAACACCGGGAGCGCCGTTGTGGCCTTAACAGATTTCTCCTATCTGACCGGTACGGTGAATAGTATTGCCTGCAACGCCACCACCACGCAAGCGGCGATGATGAGCCTGCGGCGGTTGCTGCTTACGCCGGAGGATACGTCCCCGGCAACGTCCCAGGCACTGGAGATCAAGAGTGCCACCTTGTCACTAGAAAGTGACCTTGCTATCAACTTCTATGTAGATGAGCAGACCCTCTCCGGCTGGGAGGAGCCGTACATGGTGTTTACCAAGGCCATCTATGACGCCCAGGGCAGCATCACAGGCTACGACACCCAAACCGTCCGGGAGTATACCCAACGAAACGGCTGCTATGTTTACACTTTCAGCGGCATATCCGCCAAGGAAATGAGCAGCGCCGTTACAGCTACCCTGTACGCCGACAAGGACGGCGTCCAATCCCACAGCGAAACGGTGAATTACAGTGTGCTGACCTATGCCATGCGCCAGCTGCAAAACAGCACAGACCAGCAGCTGCATGCCTTGCTGGTAGACCTGCTCAACTATGGCGCGGCCGCCCAGACCTATTGGAACTACAACAGCGCCAACCTGGCAAACGCCGATTTAACCGCTGAGCAGCAGGCTCTAGGTACCCAAGAAGATCCGGTTATGGAAAGCTGCAAGAGCCTAACGCGCAACGATGGCGCAACGGTACACTTTGCCCAGGCGTCCTTGTCTCTGGAGGAAAAGGTGACCCTCAACTATTATCTGAATCTGACGCAATATAGCGGTTCAGTGAAGGATCTGCAGCTGGTGATCACCTATAAAGACGCCTCCGGCCAGGAAGTAACGCAAACCGTGGATGGCAGCAGCTTTGCTGCCCAGGGCGGATACTATGTGGCCAACTTCTCCGGCCTAAACGCCCGGCAGATGCGCACAGCCTGCACAGCGGAGGTGCTGGAAAAAGCAACTGGCCAGCGTGTCAGCGACACGGTAAGCTACAGCATCGCCTCTTATGCTCAAAGTAAGTCCAGCGATGCGGACAGCCAATTGGTGGAGTTGGTCAGGGCTATGATGAAATACGGCGATTCCACCTGCGCATACTTTGGGTAAGGGAGGGAGAAATAGCATGAAAAAAGCATACATGAAACCGGAGCTGATCTATGAGGATTTTTCCCTAGCGGGAAGCGTGATCGCCTCTTGTCAGATCAAAAGCGATGCCATGATAGCGGCGGACTGCAGCTTTGTGCTTCCAGACGCGCCGGAGTTTGCCTTGTTTAACACAGACAATGCGGGAGGCCCATGCAATATCCAGCCGTCGGCGGATCAGATGTGCTCATTCGATGTCTCCGGTGAATCCTACAATGTCTTTGTTTCTTAAGCGTTTGTAAAGGAAAAGGGAAGTGGGGCTGTACCCCCAAAAAAACGCCGGCTGCTTCGAAAGAAGCAGCCGGCAAACTTTTTCATAAGAACGGGGATCACTTTATATATGCAAAGGCAATGTCCCCTCTAGCATATGCATAATCTTCCAGATGGATTTCCTGAAATCCGTATTTCCGATAAATATGCAGTGCCGGGTGCAATTTGCTGTTGGAAAGAATAAACAGCCGTTTTGCGCCGTGAT
>CAYVWG010000007.1:0-27883 GCA_964455425.1 uncultured Oscillospiraceae bacterium
GGAAATCAAAGAGCGGGAACACTACGACAATATCTCCGACATCAAAGGCGTGCAGCAAAAGATCGAGTGGGGCAGCCAGATCCGCAACTATGTGTTCATGCCCTACACCCTGGCCAAGGACGCCCGCACAGGCTATGAAAACACCAACATCAACGCCGTTATGGATGGCGATCTGGATGGCTTCATCAACGCCTATCTTACCTGCGCCGCCACAGGAAATTGGCCGGGGAAAGGTTGATTTTTGAAAAAAATCCTTGAAAAGAGCGGCATAATGTGGTAGTATACTATTTGCTATATAAATTTCCCCTTTACGTAGAATATCACGGCTGTCCGTTTGCCGTAAGAACGGTATTTTGGGAGGTAACATGAAAACAATTACGCTCGTTCTCACCATCATTCAGGTGTTGCTTTGCCTCATCCTGACGGCGGTTGTCCTGTCCCAGTCGGGCAAGTCTGCCGGCCTGTCCGGCGCCATCGCCGGCGCGGCGGATTCCTTTATGTCCAAGGGCAAGAGCCGTACGCTGGACGCCAAGCTGGCCTCTGCCACAAAGTGGATTGCCGGCCTGTTTGTTCTCGTCACCTTGATCGTGGTGATCATGATTCAGGCAACGGTTTAATCACTGCAAGGCATACACGAGCTGCTCCGAAGCAAACGGGAGCAGCTCTTTTGTTTCTGTCCCCTGGTAGTAAAAGGCCAAGATTTCTTGATAATCCGCCCCGGCCAACGCCATGGCATTGGCCCCATATTGGCTCATGCCCACGCGATGGCCAAAGCCTTTGGTGGAAAAAACAAACTGCCCATCTTGCAAGGTCAGGGTAAACGCCGTGGAGTTTAGCCCAAACAGCCGCCGCAGCTCTACGCCGGTAAAGCTTTGCCCCCCGATCATTATGGTCGCCACACCGCCCCCAGCGGTGGAGGCGCTCTCCCCTACCCAGGTTTCCGGCGAACCTTCCAGAACCGCCTTCTCATTGGCAGACAAGATCGTTTCCTGAAACTCCTGTGCGGAAAGGGAAACCTCCCCGGCAAACCGGGGCGCCGCTTCCTCCCCAGGGCTATCTACCGCCTGTAAATAAGGCACGTCCTTGCCCCACACTGCAGAGGCCGCCTCGGTTCGTCCGCCGGAGCAGGAAAAAAAGGTGGCGTCGATCAGCTGTCCCTCATAGGTTGCCACTACGCCATCGGTGGCGTATACCGCCTGCTCTGCCAGCGCTCTGGCAGCTTGTCCTTCCAGGGAGGTATCGCTGTCTGGCGAGACCCAGCTTTCGCAGCAGGCCGAGCTAAGGCACACCGCCGCCGGGCTATGCTTCCGGGTTTTGTACTGCCGCAAGGCATAGGTTCGGCAGGCCACTACCTGGGCCTTTAGCGCCTCCGGCGCAAAGCTGGTGGGCATCTCTCCCAACAGCGCTCCCACAAGATAATCATGCAAACTTATGCTGGACACTGTGCCGTCATCGTCCACTGGCAGGCTGAACTGGACGTCAAAACCGGCGGCTGATTGACTTGTCTCCTGGATGGCAGCTGTAGCCGGTTCCTCCACAGGCGGAGCGGC
Organism: uncultured Oscillospiraceae bacterium; assembly: GCA_964455425.1. Taxonomy (GTDB): domain Bacteria; phylum Bacillota; class Clostridia; order Oscillospirales; family Oscillospiraceae; genus JAFRPC01. Next base: position 1,551 of record CAYVWG010000007.1, read on the forward strand.
AGCCTCCTCCGCCGTTTCCTCGGTGGGGGGTACATAGCCAGTGCCGATGGCCACCGGCACCGACACCACAAACAGAATGGCCGCTATGGCGGCTAAAATTGCTTCTCGCATTTTTCCTCCTATTGACGGAATTGCATATTTATGCTAAAATAGATACAATAATATTTCATCGGGTGATTACATTGGTAAATAACAGCACTGCGCAAGAGCGAGATTTCCAAGAGCTCGTTCACAATCTATGCAGCGATTACTGGCAGCATAACCGCAAATCCATTGAAAATTTAGATCAGACCAATATTCATCGAGGGCTGCGAAATTCAGACGGCACCGGCGTTATGGTAGGCTACACTCAAGTGGGCAGCGTGCTTGGCTATTCTGTTGTGGATGGCGAGCGCGTGCCCATGGAAGGTATTCTCAATTACCGGGGCTATAATTTGGCCGATCTTGTCAGCGCCTACTCCCAGGAAAAGCGCTTTGGCTACTATGAAACCGCTTACTTGCTCCTGTTTGGCCAGCTGCCAACGGCGGAAAAGCTTCAAAAGTTTTGTACCCTTCTGCACGAAAGTACGGCCCTGCCCCCCAACTTCACAGAGGACATGATCCTGAAAAATCCCAGCCACGATATTATGAACAAGCTGGGCCGCTCTGTGTTGGCGCTGTATTCTTCCGATCCCAACCCAGACGATCTTAGCCTGGAAAACTTGATTCGACAGTCCATCCAGCTCATCGCCCGGTTCCCCATTATTGTGGCCCACGCCTATGTGGTAAAGCGCCATTACTACGATAACAAGAGCCTGTATCTTCACCGGCCCATTCAAAACCTCTCTGGGGCTGAAAATTTCCTGCATATGATCCGTCCCGACGGAAAATACACCGAAAAGGAAGCCCGTTTGCTGGATTTCTGCCTGGTCTGCCATGCGGATCACGGCGGTGGCAACAACTCCGCCTTTACCTGCCGCAGCGTTTCCTCCACAGGGTCTGACACCTACTCCGCCATTGCCGCCGCTGTAGGCTCCTTGAAGGGGCCAAAGCATGGCGGTGCCAACACCATGGTCATGCGGCAGTTTGACGAGATCAGCGCCAATGTGAAAAACTGGCAGGACGAAGGCCAAGTGGCCGATTATCTGCGGAAGATCCTGCGCAAGGAAGCCGGCGACGGCACCGGTCTGATCTACGGCATGGGCCACGCGGTGTATACCCTTTCCGACCCTCGTACCGTCATCCTCAAGCAGAAGGCCCGGGAGGTGGCGATTGTCAAGGATATGCTTCCTCAGCTGGAGCTGATGGAAACTGTAGAGCGGCTCACCCCCCAGCTCTTTGCGGAGGTCACCGGCCACGACAAGCTCATGTGCGCCAATGTGGATATGTATTCCGGCTTGATCTACCGCATGCTGGGCATCCCTCAGGAGCTATATACCCCTTTGTTTGCTGTGGCCCGGATCAGCGGCTGGTGCGCCCACCGGATTGAGGAGATCATGACCGGTAGCCGGATCTACCGCCCCGCCTTCAAGGCCATCGTGCCCAAGAAAAAATACGTTACCATTGCCAACAGGCACGAATAAAAAGCTGCCCGGAAGCCAGTTTTACATGGCTTCCGGGCGCTTGCTTTTTTTCTGCAGCCGGGACAAGGGCTGTGGCACGGTATCTCGACAAACGTTTTCCTTTTTGTTGAGAGGACACCGTCCATTACCGCCGCCTGTTTGTCCCCCCAACATTTCGTTGCCGAACCCCTATTTTGCTGCTCTCTTGGTTACATCAGGCTGCACACCAGTTCTGTGTAGGCGGTAGGATCCTCAATGGGCAAATCGGCCATGAGAAGGCCTTGGGTATACAACACCTTGACATAGGCGGCCGCCTTGTCTTTATCGTTGTCCACAAGAAGCTGCAGCGTCTTTAACACCGGATGCTCGGGGTTGATTTGGAGCACCTTCTCCATGGGAACCGCCATTTCCGGATTCATCTTATGGAAGTATTTCTCCATCTCAAAGCTCATGCCGCCATCCGGCACCAAGCAAACCGGATGGGAGCCAAGCTGAGTGGAAATCTCTGCCCGCTTGAGCTTGCCCTCCAGAGTGCTTTGGATAAACTCCAGCACTGGCTTCCACAGCTCCGCCTTTTCTTCCTCCGCCTTCTTTTCCTCGGCGGAATCCAGCTCCAAATCATCGGTGGCCAGGTTACGGAATTCCTTCTCGCTGTACTGTATCAGCGTTCTGGGAATAAACTCGTCCACATCCTCTGTCATATAGAGCACGTCAAAGCCCTTCTCCCGCAGCCGCTCTGTCTGGGGCAGCTGGGCCAAACGGCTGTGGCTTTCACCGGCGGCATAATAGATATACTTTTGCTCCTGGGGCATCGCCTCTACATATTCCTTCAAGGTAATCCGCTTACCCTGCTGGGCGGACCAGAACAGCAGCAAGTCTTGCAGCTGCTCCTTATGGGCGCCGTAATCTGAAACCACGCCGTACTTCAGCTGGCGGCCAAAGGCCTGGAAGAATTTTTCGTAGTCCTCCCGGTTATCCTTCTGCATTTTCAGCAGCTCCGCCTTGACCTTCTTTTCCAGGTTGCCGGCAATCACCGTCAGCTGGCGGTTATGCTGCAGCAGCTCCCGGCTGATGTTCAGGCTGATGTCCTGGGTATCCACCACGCCGCGGACAAACCGGAAGTGCTCGGGTACCAGATCCTCACAGCGATCCATGATCAGCACGCCGGAGGAATACAACTGCAGGCCCTTCTGGTACTCCTTGGTATAGTAGTCGTAGGGCGCCTGGCCCGGAATAAACAGCAGGGCTTTATAGGTCACAGCGCCCTCAACACTGGCATGGATCGTGGCCAAGGGCTTTTCATAGTCCATGAATTTATCCCGATAGAACGCCGCGTATTCTTCCTCAGTGACGTCCTTTTTACTGCGCTGCCACAAAGGCACCATGGAATTTAGGGTATCTACCTCCGTGTACGTCTCATATTCCGGTTTTTCCTCCGTGCCCTCCTTCATCCGGGATTTTTCCATTTCCATTCGGATGGGATAACGAATATAGTCGGAATATTTTTTGATCAGTCCCTGCAGCTCATACTGCTCCAAAAAGCGGGAGTACTTTTCTTCCTCCGTGTCGGCCTTTAGCTGCATGATGATGTCTGTACCTACGGTGTCCTTGTCACAGGGCGAAATGGTGTAGCCGTCTACGCCCTCAGAGACCCATTCGTAGGCCTGCTCTGCGCCATACTTCCGGCTGCGCACGGTAATGCGATCCGACACCATAAAGGCGGAATAAAAGCCTACGCCAAACTGGCCGATGATGTCCACATCCTCGGTCTTTTCCATATCCTGCTTAAATTGCAGAGAGCCGCTTTTGGCGATGGTGCCCAGGTTCTCTTCCATCTCCTCCTGGGTCATACCAATGCCATTGTCGGAAACCGTCAGCTGCCGCTTATCCTTGTCCACGGCAATGTTGATGGCGAAATCCTGCCGACCTAAGCCCACGTTCTGGTCGGTCAACGCCACATAGGCCAGCTTGTCGATGGCGTCGCTGGCGTTGGAAATGATCTCCCGGAGAAAAATCTCCTGATGTGTATAGATGGAATTGATCATTAAATCCAGCAGTCTTTTGGACTCCGCCTTAAACTTTTTTTTTGCCATTTGTTGATCACTCTTTTGCTTTTGATTTAGCACTCATTACTTTTGAGTGCTAAATTCATTATAGCACAACCATAGCAAAATGCAAGGGTATTTACAAAGAATTCACAATTTGTTTCAGCAAATGGAAACGGCGTGATCTTTGCGATCACGCCGTTTCCAAAAAACAATATTCCGCTTCATTCGCCCCAGGGTAAACACCATGGGTATGCAGCAAAGAGAAATTACTCTGCCTCAACATCAATGACCTGACGGCCATTGTAGTAACCACAAGCCTTGCAAGCTCTGTGCGGCAGGCGGGCCTTGCCGCAGTTGGGGCAAGCAACCACACCAGGTACAGACAGCTTCCAGTGGGAACTGCGTCTCTTGTCGCGTCTTGCTTTGGATACTTTTCTCTTAGGAACAGCCATGGTGACACCTCCTCAGTAATAACTGCCGTGATTGGCAATTTATCTCGTTTTACGCTTTGTCCTTTAGCAGCTGTTTCAACACCGCAAGCCGGGGATCGGCCTCAGGCTGGCAGCTGCACGGGCCTTCATTCAGATTTTTGCCGCATCGGCAGCACAGACCCTTGCAATCTTGCCGGCAAAGAAGCTTGCTATCCATGTTCAGCACAAAGGCAGAGGTGACGATATCGTCTATATCCGCATCATCGCCCCGCAGCAGGAAAACCCACGGATCCTCCTGGCCATTATCATTAGAAAGCTCACGCACCAGAACCGCATGGATAGGATAGCAAACTGTCCGCTGAAACTCTGCCGCACAACGGTCGCACACCCCATGGAGGGTGGTAGATACCTGGCCGTCCAACAGCAGCACACCGGCAGCGTTGCGCACCGTACCTTGGGCCACCACAGGCTCCTGCGCCGGATATCCCCCGCCAAAGGGCAGAGCGCTGAGATCCAAGGACGCCTGAAAGGAAACCATAGTGTTGGGGTTTTCTATTATTTTTGCCAAGTTCAGCAGCATGCGTATTCTCCTACTTCACAGGGCAAAGGCCCAAATCATGCAAAAATGATTATAGTCCGATACACAGTTTTTGTCAAATATTTTTTTCAATTTTCCGGCAAAAAGTATCCCTTATCCCAAGCAGGCTTCCTTGGGTACCGCAGGCGAAGCCCTCGCCTGCGGTACAGGGCGCGCATTAGAAGTTTTCGATGATGGATACGATTTCGGTGCCGATTCTCTTTTGAGCCTCGCCGGTGGCCGCGCCGATGTGGGGCGTGCAAGACACCATGGGGTGGCTGTACAGCGCCGCGTTTGTGGGAGGCTCGGTAGCATATACATCCAAACCAGCCGCGCGCACCTTGCCGGACTCCAGTGCCGCATAGAGGGCATCCTCATCCACGTTGGAGCCACGGGAGGTATTGATGATGACCACGCCATCCTTCATCTTGGCAATGCTCTGGGCATTGATCAGCGCGCCGCCGTCCACAGCGGGAGCGTGCACACTGATAAAGTCGCTGGTAGCCAGTAGCTCATCCATCTCCACATAGGGGATGCCCAACTCTTCTTCGATGCCGGGGATATGGTAGATATCAAAGGCAACCACCTTCATGCCGATGGCCTTGGCGATCTTGCCCAGGGCCTGACCGATGCGGCCAAAGCCCACGATACCCAGAGTCTTGCCGATAAGCTCAAAGCCCTTACCGTAGGCTTTCTTCTCCCACTTGCCTTCCCGCATGGTATGGCCAGCCACCGAGATAAACCGGGCGCAGGAGAACATCAGGCCCATAGCCAGCTCTGCCACAGACTGAGAGGACGCCTTAGGCGTATTGCGCACAGCAATGCCGTTTTCCTCGGCATACTTTACATCAATATTGTCCACGCCAACGCCGCCACGGATGATCAGCTTAAGCTTGCCGCCCTTGGCCTCATCGATGTGGTTTGCGCGAACCTTGGTCTTGGAGCGCACAACCACGGCGTCAAACTCCCGCAGAGCGGCGCCCAGCGCGTCAGGCGCATAAAACTGCTCAACGACCTCATGGCCATTGGCCCGAAGGGCTTCCATGGCGGATTTGTCCATACCGTCGGTTACGAGAATACGCATAATCAACTCTCCTTACATAGTTTTTGATGATAAAAATTACTGATTTTCTGCCTCAAACTTTTTCAGGCACGCAACCAACGCCTCAACGCCCTCCTTGGGCATGGCGTTATAGGTGGACGCCCGCAGGCCACCCACGGATTTGTGGCCCTTAAGATTTTCAAAGCCTGCCGCCTTGGTATACGCAATGACCTTGGCATCCAGCTCCGCATCGCCGGTGACAAAGGGGATGTTCATTAGGGAACGGCTGCCGACTTCCACTGTGCCCTTAAAGAGCTTGGAGCTATCTAAGAAGTCATACATGACCTTGGCCTTGTCCCGGTTGATCTTATCCATGGCCTCCAGGCCGCCCAGGCTGCGCAAATACTTAAAGACCTTGCCGCAGCAGTAGATGGCCCAGCAGTTGGGGGTGTTATACATAGAGCCGGCGTTGGCATGGGTGTCATAGCGCATATACACCGGGGTTTTCTCGCACAGATCGTCCCGGATCAGATCTTCCCGGATAATGACAACAACCATACCGGCGGGGCCGACATTCTTCTGCACACCGGCGTAGATCAGGCCGTAGTCGGACACATTACAGGGCTTAGACAGGAACATGGAGGATTGGTCAGACACCAACACATGACCCTTGGTATTGGGCAGCTTGGGCCAGGTGGTACCATGGATGGTTTCGTTTTCGCAAATATAGACGTAATCGGCATCCTCCGGAATGTCGAGATCAGAGCAGTCAGGGATGTAGGAATAATTCTTATCCTTGGAAGACGCAGCAATAACGATCTCGCCGTATTTCTTAGCTTCCGCAATGGCCTTTTTCGACCAAGCGCCGGTTTCGATATAAACCGCCTTGCCATTTTTCATCAGGTTCATAGGGATCATGGCAAACTGCAAAGTCGCACCGCCCTGAATAAAGAGAACCTTATAATTGTCGGGGATGTTCATCAGCGCACGCAGATCGGCCTCTGCGTCGTCAATGATCTGCTGAAAGACCTTAGAACGGTGGGACATCTCCATTACGCACATACCGCTGCCACGGTAGTTCATCATTTCGTCCCGAATTTCCTCCAAAACAGGTTCCGGCATCGTAGCAGGACCGGCAGAAAAGTTATAAGTGCGGCCGTATTTCATGATTGTACCTCCTGAATATTGGTGTAATGGGCAAAAACCACCCTTTTACTGGTAATAGTATACAACTCCTTGACAAAATAATCAAGGGATTTCCAAAATTAATGTCCGGCAAAATCCATGAAAAGGAGGCATGGCAGCTGCCGACAAAATTGGATGCGGAACGGCCGCGCTCTTCCCTGCCTCCGGAAAGTCCATAGTCCGTGTAGTAGCCTTCTCCACAAATCGCCGGTTTGCCTGCAAAAGACGCTGCGCTGTCCATAAAGCCGAAAAAAAGCGCGGCGCGATATAGCGTTCTTTCGCCGCGTGAGACGGTCAAAAAAGGCGGCGGCAGACCGAGCGGTGTTTTCTCCCTCGCCCATGCGGGCCGGAGAAAACGATCCTTCTCTCTTCGCGGCGGGGGGCGCCGCGAACGCTACCAGGTTTTTGGACAAGCTGAAACCGCGGCAAGCGAGAAGGCTTGCCGCGGCGGGTAGGTAGATTTACTTTTTTGCGCCCCGCTCATTTTGCCGCAGCTTCTCAAAGAAGCTCTTCTTTTTGGGCTGGGCGCTTTCGGACACGCCGGTTTCAAACTTTCGGAGCAATTCTTTTTGCTCCTTGGTCAGTTTGGTGGGGGTCTCGATCACCATGGTCACCATTTGATCGCCCCGGTTTTTATAGCCCACATAGGGGATCCCTTTCCCCTTCAGACGGAAGGTGGTGCCGGTCTGGGTGCCCTCGGGAACGGTGTAGCGCACCTTGCCATCTAGCGTTGGTACCTCAATTTCCGCGCCGCAAGCGGCCTGCGCAAAGGATATGGGCATTTCACAATACACATTGGCTCCGTCACGGGTAAAGAGGGGGTGGGGCCGGATACGTACCTGCACCATCAAATCGCCGCTAGGCCCGCCGCCTACGCCGGTATTGCCCTGATTGCGCACCCGGACAGACTGGCCGTTATCGATACCCGCCGGAATATTGACCCGGATACGCTGGCTGCGCTTGATCCTTCCCTTGCCCTTACAGCGGTTACAGGGCACGCGAATGATCCTGCCCTTGCCGCCGCACTCCGGGCAGGTGGTGGAAGATTGCATGGTCATGCCCATAAAGCTCTGCTGGGTACGCACTTGGCCTGTGCCCCGGCAACGGCCGCAGGTTTCCGGCTGCGTACCTTCTGACGCGCCGGAACCATGGCAAGCATCGCAGGTTTCGATGCGGGAGATCTGGATCTCCTTATCCGTGCCAAAGGCTGCCTCCTCAAAGGTGATCTCCACCTGAGCCACAACATTTTCTCCCCGCAAAGGGCCGCCAGCGCTTCTGCGGCCACCGCCGCCAAAGAGATCGCCAAAAATATCTCCCAGGTCGCCAAAGCCGCTAAAGCCGCCAAAACCGCCGCCAAAAGGATTGCCCTCCGGATTGAAGTTGGGATCCACCCCGGCAAAGCCAAACTGATCGTACCGTGCCCGTTTTTCACTGTCAGACAGCACCTCGTAGGCCTCGCTGATCTCCTTGAACTTCGCTTCTGCATCGGACTCGTGGTTCACATCCGGATGATACTTGGCCGCCAACCGCCGGTATGCTTTTTTAATTTGATCCTCGGCGGCATTTTTCTCCACGCCCAGGACCTCATAATAATCTCTCTTTTTCTCATTTGCCATGGTTGATCACCTCTAATTTGCGCCTACCGCGGCCAAGCAGGAATTCTCCCGCCTGGCCGCGGTGCACATGGACAATCCGTCTACAATTAATCGTTGACTTCCTCAAAGTCCGCATCTACGACCCCATCGCTGGTGCCGGTTGCGCCGGTGGCTCCCGCCGCGCCGGGATCGCCCTGAGGCGCGGCATTTTGATAGAGCTTTTCCGAAACGGCGTAGAACGCCTTTTGCACCTCATCGGTGGCCGCTTTGATGGCCGCCACATCCGTGCCCTTGTTCAGCTCCTTCAGCTTATCCACAGCAGCCTGGATGGGTGCTTTCTCGCTGCTAGATACCTTATCACCCAGCTCTCCCAGGGTCTTTTCCGTCTGGTAGATCACCTGCTCGGCCATGTTGTGAGCGTCTACCTCGTCCTTACGGGCCTTATCCTCGGCGGCAAACTGCTCGGCCTCTTTCACGGCCTTGTCGATATCCTCCTTAGACAGGTTGGAAGAGGCGGTGATGGTAATATTCTGCTCCTTACCGGTTCCCAGATCCTTGGCCGAGACATTGACAATGCCGTTGGCGTCGATGTCAAAGGAAACCTCGATCTGCGGCACGCCGCGGGGTGCGGGAGCAATGCCGGTCAGCTGGAACTTGCCCAGCGTCTTATTGTAGGCCGCCATTTCCCGCTCGCCCTGCAGCACATGTACCTCAACGGAGGTCTGTCCGTCAGCGGCGGTGGAGAACACCTGGCTCTTCTTGGTGGGGATGGTGGTGTTGCGGTCGATCAACCGGGTGAACACGCCGCCCATGGTTTCAATGCCCAAAGACAGGGGCGTAACATCCAGCAGCAGCAAGCCCTTGACATCGCCGCCCAGAACGCCGCCTTGGATTGCCGCGCCCACAGCCACGCACTCGTCAGGGTTGATGCCCTTGAAGCCCTCACGGCCGGTAATCGACTTAACCGCCTCCTGCACCGCAGGAATACGGGAGGAACCGCCAACCAGCAGCACCTTGCTCAGATCGCTGGCGCTAAGGCCTACGTCGGACATAGCCTGACGCACCGGGCCCATGGTTTGCTCCACCAGATGGGCGGTAAGCTCGTTAAACTTCGCCCGGGTCAGGGTCACATCCAGATGCTTGGGGCCGGAAGCGTTGGCCGTAATATACGGCAGATTGATATTGGAGGTGGTTACGCCGGAAAGTTCGATTTTTGCCTTCTCCGCCGCTTCCTTCAGCCTCTGCATGGCGTCCTTATCCTTAGACAGGTCGATGCCCTCGGCCTTCTTAAACTCCGCTACCAAATAGTCAATGATGCACTGGTCGAAATCATCGCCGCCAAGACGGGTATTGCCGGCGGTGGACAGCACCTCGATCACGCCGTCGCCAATATCCAGGATAGACACGTCAAAGGTGCCGCCGCCCAGGTCATAGACCATGACCTTCTGCTCGGCTTCTTTGTCCACGCCGTAAGCCAGGGCTGCCGCGGTAGGCTCGTTGATGATGCGCTTAACATCCAAGCCGGCGATTTTACCGGCATCCTTGGTGGCCTGCCGCTGGGCGTCGTTAAAGTAGGCCGGTACGGTGATGACCGCTTCGGTCACAGGGCCGCCCAGATAGGCCTCTGCGTCAGTTTTCAGCTTTTGCAGAATCATCGCGGAAATCTCTTGGGGGGTATACTGCTTTTCATCGATGGACACCTTATAGCTCTCGCCCATATGACGCTTAATGGAAGAAATTGTACGGCTGCCGTTGGTTACCGCCTGGCGCTTTGCAACCTGACCCACCATACGTTCGCCGCTCTTGGAAAACGCCACCACAGAAGGTGTGGTGCGGTTGCCCTCCGCGTTTGCGATAACTACTGGTTCGCCGCCTTCCATAACGGCTACGCAGGAATTGGTTGTGCCAAGATCAATGCCAATAATCTTACTCATAATGTGTTCCTCCTATATAAATTGATGAATTTACAACGTTAATTTGCTACTTTGACCATTGCGAAGCGGATGACCTTTTCTCCGATACGGAAGCCCTTTTGCAGCACCTCCGCCACCACGTTTTCGCCCAAGGTCTCATCCTCCAGATGCATGATGGCGTTGTGAGCGCTGGGGTCAAAGGCCTCGCCTTTCTGGCCAAACACCTCCACGCCCAGCCCCTCCAGGATCTTTTCCATCTGGGACATGGTCATTTCCACGCCCTTACGGAACGCTTCATCGGTGGTGTCGCTTTCCAAGGCTCGGGCCAGGTTGTCGTATACCGGCAGGAACTTTTCAATGGTTTCCGCCCGGACGTCGGTATACATCCGCTCCCGCTCTCTTTGGCTGCGTTTACGGAAATTGTCGTACTCTGCCGCCAGACGAAGGTAATTGTCATGCTCCTGGGTAAGCTTTTCTTGCAGCTGCTCCTCTGGGGAGGGAGTTTTTTCCTCCACCTCCTCCTGCTGAGGGGCCTGCTCCGTTACGCTTTCTTCTGTTTTGTTGGGATTTTCTTTCTTAGCCATAGTCATTCCTCATCCTTTTTATCACCGCTTGGGCCTAACTCCGGCTTGCCAAACATCCGTCCCAGGCTCTCCGCAAAGCAAGACAGCCTTGCCGCCACCTGAGCGTAGTCCATACGGGTTGGCCCCATAACGCCGATCATTCCCTGCATACCGTCGCCAATGTCAAAGCGGGTCATTACCACACTGGTGTCCTTCAGTTCCCTGGCGATGTTCTCCGGGCCTACCAAAATCTGCACCGTGTCATCTGTGTTGACCGTGGCAGGGAGATTGGAAATGATCTCCTCATTAAAGGTGCTGAGCACCTTTTGGGCTTTGTCCACATCCCGGTACTCCGGCTGGTTGAGTAGCCGCATTTGCCCCGTCAGGTAAACATCCCCATGCTGCTTGCGCAGGCAGTCCATGGTAAACTCCAAAATCACCGGCACAAGGGACGCCGCCGGGCCTGCGTTTTGGCTGATCCGGTTTAGCAGCTCCGGGCTGATTTCCTCCGCCGTCAGGCCGCAAAGGCTGGTGTTGAGAAGGGCGGAGAGCAGCCGCAGATCCTGCTCGGTTACCGCTATGGGCAGATGGATCAGCTTGTTCTTCACCACCTCGCCGGAAAGCATTACCACCAGGATAAAGCTGCTTTCGCCGGCCATAATGAGGTCAAATCTCTGGGCGGTGGCCGCCTGCTGCCGGGAGGCCATGGCGTAGGCCGGCAGATTGGTAACCTTTGACACCAGCTTGCCCACCTGGGATAAAACCTTATCGATCTCTTGCAGCTTTAGCTCCATAGCATCATTGATGGAGCGCGTCTCATCCAGGCTTAGCCGGTAGCCCTGCATCAGTTCATCGATATACAGCCGGTAGCCTGCCGCCGAGGGTACCCGTCCGGCAGAGGTGTGGGGCTGCTCCAAATACCCCATTTGGGTCAGATCCGCCATTTCATTACGGATGGTCGCCGAAGAGAAGGTCACATCCGGTAAATCGGCAATTGCCTTGGAGCCTACCGGCTCGGCGGTGGTAATATAGATTTCAACAATGGCCCGAAGAATTCGTTTCTTTCGATCTGTCAGCTCCATGACGTATCCTCTTCTTTGGGTTTAGCACTGGGCTTAGCACTCATTTCCCCTGAGTGCTAAAGCAACTATACAACTTCCGCAGCGAAAAGTCAATAGCTGCTTTGAAAATAATTTATGAACAGGAGTATTTTATCAAGGGCAGGCCAAAAATATGCCCTTTCTTCCCGGCAGTTGCCTATGAAGGAGCAAATTTCTTCGGTTTTTGGCCTTTGGGTGAAGGATAGCACAGAAAGGAGGAACAAACATGACAAAAACCGACAACCTGGGCTTATGCCAATGGGTTCTTTCCGATCCCATCAGCCTGCTGGAGATGAACCAGAATTTTGCCCTGCTGGACAAGGTGTTTTCCCACATTGCCATAGACACCTACTCCGGCGCCGGCGCCTACGGCAGCAGCGCGCCCAACAGCTTGAGCTTCACCTTCGCGCCCAAGCTGATCCTGATTTTCGGTGGCAGCCGTCAGTGCATACTGGATCCCACCGCCGGCGAAGGGCTTAGCGTCGGCAGCAGCCCGGCCCTTCTCACCGTCAGCACATCCAATAACGGCAAAGCCGTCTCTTGGTTTTCCACCACGGCAGACGGGCAGATGAACGCGTCATCTGCCAGCTATATCTATGCCGCCATTGGCTGATGTGGATTTTGCCTCTCAAAGAGGCGCAAACAAGGGGCACACAGCAAACGGTCTCTTTCCCTGCGGGAAATCCTCCCGGGGAAAGAGCCCGTCTTTTTATGGATCCGACCGCTTCATGCCGCCAGTCCATATGAGCCATATTTTGTTTTTTTCTCAGACAAAAGCAAAATGGCATAAATAAGGTATTCCCGGTTTCCCCTAGCTCTTGCCTTGGCAACAGGGAATTGGGAACCCATCGTTATCCGTCAATGGCAAACAGCCGTTTGGCGTTTTCTGTGGTGGCCCGCTCCACTGTCTCCGGCGGCAGTCCCCGAAGGGCAGCGATCTTTTGGGCCACCAGGGGCACATACCGGCTGTCGTTGCGGCGTCCCCGATACGGCTCAGGGGCCATATAGGGGCAGTCGGTTTCAATGAGGATGCGCTCCAAAGGGATGGTCTTGGCCACCTCTACCGCCCGGCGGGCGTTTTTGAACGTGACCACTCCGGTAAAGCCGATATACCAACCCCGCTCCACCAACTCCACAGCCTGTTCCACCGAGCCGGAATAACAGTGGAACACACCCCTGGCCCGGGGATGGGCACGGATAATATCCATAGCATCCCCATGGGTCTCCCGCTCATGGATGACTACCGGCAGCGCCAATTCCTCCGCCAAGGCCAGTTGCCGGACAAAGCAGCGCTTCTGCTGGGCGCGAGGGACGTCCTCATAGTGATAATCCAGGCCGATCTCCCCAATGGCCTTTACCTTAGGGTGGCGGCAAAGGGCCTGATAGGCGGCCAACGTTTCATCGTCCAAGTGGTCGGCGTCATCCGGGTGGCTGCCCACGGCGGCGTAGATAAAGGGATACCGCTGGGCCAGCTCCACGCTTCTTTGAGAGCTGGCCAAATCGCAGCCGATGTTCATTACCAGGCCAACCCCCTGGTCTGCCAGACTGGCCAGGATCGCCTCCCGATCCCGGTCGAAGCGAGCGTCATCCAAATGGGCATGGGAATCAAAATACATGGTCGTTTTCTCCTATAGGGAAGCTATGCCCTGCGGGTTAACCGCAGGGCATGAGATTTAGCAAAGGGTGGCGTAAATGACCGCCTTGATGGTGTGCATCCGGTTTTCCGCCTCGTCAAATACCACAGACTGCTTGGAGGTAAACACCTCATCGGTGACCTCCATCTCCGGCAGGCCGTATTTTTCCGCGATTTCCGCGCCGATGGTGGTATTGGTATCGTGGAAGGAAGGCAGGCAGTGCATAAAAATCGCGTTCTTGCTGGCCATATCCATCACCTTGCGGTTGACCTGATAGGGGGAAAGCAAAGCGATCCGCTCCTGCCACACGCTGTCCGGCTCGCCCATAGACACCCAGATGTCCGTATAAATCACATCCGCGCCGGCAGCGCCTACAGACACATCCTCGGTCAGCCGTACGCTGCCGCCGGTTTCCGCGGCGATCTTCTTTGCCGTTTCCACCAGCTCTTGCGCCGGAAACAGGCTCTTAGGCGCGCAGGCGGTAAAGTTCATCCCCATTTTGGCGCAGGCGATCAGCAGAGAATTGCCCATGTTGTTCCGGGCGTCCCCCATATAAGTAAAATTGACGCCCTTTAGCCGACCCAGCTTTTCCTCAATGGTCAGCAGATCCGCCAGCATCTGGGTGGGATGGAACTGGTCGGTCAGGCCGTTCCACACCGGCACGCCGGAATAATCCGCCAGGGCCTGCACCGTTTCCTGGGCAAAGCCCCGGTACTCGATGCCGTCATACATCCGGCCCAGCACCTGGGCGGTGTCGGCGATGGACTCCTTCTTGCCCATTTGGGAGCTGCCCGGGTCAAGATAGGTTACCCCGCAGCCCAAATCCATACCGGCCACCTCAAAGGAGCAGCGGGTGCGGGTGGACGTCTTTTCAAACAGCAGGACGATATTTTTCCCGGTCAGATAGCGGTGTGGCTCACCGCTGAGCTTTTTCCGCTTGAATTCTTTGCTCAACTCCAGCAGGTAGCGGATCTCCGCCGGGGTAAAATCCAGCAGCTTCAGGAAGTTTCTTCCTCTCAGGTTTACAGCCATGGGTCATTCTCCTTTAGTGGGTGTTAGGTTATCCAGGGAACCTCTGATGAACGCCAAGGGTATAGATGGGCAGGCGGATTTTTTCTCTGGCAAAGGCAAACGATCCCAGAAATACAGGATGCATTTCCCGATTTTTGACCAAGCCGGGCGGAAATCATGCCGCCCAGATGCGTACTAGGAGTTCATCAGAGGTTCCCTATGCCAGTATACAATAAATTTTCCCAAAAAGCTAGCCCAGTATGTTGATTTGGCAGCTGGCCATGGTATCCAGCGCCGCCTTGTGGGCGGCAGGCGTAACGCCGGCGCAGCAGGCGGCGTCCACAAAAATCTCTGTTTCCGGGAAGCTGGCCTTTAGCAGCAGGGCGTTGGATACCACACAGATATCGGTGCACAGGCCCAGCAAGGTCAGGGTAAACTCCTCATCCCCCGCTGCCTGGCGAACCTGCTGGGGCAGCGTTACCGCGCCAAAGGTGGGCTTTTCCACCACATGATAGGTCTTGCCCGCCAGGGCCTGCTGAATCTTTTCATCCAGCTGCCACCCGGCAGTACCCTTGATGCAGTGGGGCACCGGCAGCTTCCGGCCCTCCTGGGTTTGCAGATATTGGGGCTGGTGGGTATCCAAGGTGACAAAAATCTCCCCGGTATGTTGGCGGATCTTTTCGGCGGCAAGGTCTACGATGGCCACCGCCTCTGGCGTGCCCAAAGCCCCGTCAATAAAATCCTTTTGCATATCCACCACGATCAAAATGTGCTTCATTGTCTCTCTCCGCTTCCCAAATCAAAAGGTGTAATAAAAGTCATTGCCCATGAAGTCATTGATGCCAAGCAGCGTTCCATAGGAGAAAATCGCGATTAGGACAATCAGCAAGGTAATGGCAAGGGCGATGATGGACAAGATCATGCCAACATTGCCCATGGTGTTTTTCCGCCCTACAGCTTTGGCCTTGTTCATGGACAGCACGCCCAAAATCAGGCCCACAACGCCGCAGACGCCGGAAATATAGGGTATGCAGAAAAAGCAGATGCCCACAATGCCCAATACCATGGCGGCAATGCCCATGCCATAGCCGGGAACCTTGGGCTGAGGCGGATAGGCAGGCCCTCTCTGGGGCGGATAGGCCGGCGGTGCGTAGGGCTGTGCCGACGGGGGCGTATTGGGCGCCGCCGGCTGACCCATCGGGGGCGCCGGGGCATAAACCGGCTGGCCCTGTACCGGCGGCACAGCCTGGCTTACCGGCGCGGTCTGGTTTACCGGCGCGGTCTGGTTTACCGGGGCGGCCTGGCTTACCGAGGCGGTCTGGCTTACCGGCGTGGTCTGGTTTACCGAGGCGGCAGGTTGCTCTGCCGGCGCGTCATATACCGGGGGCTGCACGCTTTCCTCTTCCGGCAAAGGATGGACTTGGTTTTGATCATCCATAAGGTTACCTCCTTCTGTCTTTGACTCTCACAGGAAAATGCCCCGCAAGAGCAATATATTACGCAAAATGGTATAGCCCAGCCAGGCTAAGGCCCAGCCCGCGATCCACCGCCCCCACCAAGGGTAGCGGTACAGCCGCTCCAACCCCGGCGCAGGCAGCACCAAACACACATGGGCCAACACCAGGGCCAACGCCTGGGCCGCCAAAAAAGGCATAAGCAACAGATTTTCCTGTAAGGATCGCCAGGGGTGGCCGTTCACGATATCCCACAGGGCGTGGCTGCCACCGCACAGGCCGCAGCGCAGGCCCAGGGCGTACATGGGGCACACCGGCATATGGCCGGTAACCGCAGCCAACGCCTTGGGGCCAAGCCAATAGGCAAAGCCTACGCACAAGTCTATGCACAGCAGCGCCAAAACATAGCCGCGGCTATGCCGCAAAATTGAGCGGTTCATTTGCCGGACAGCTCCACCCCATGGCGCAGGAAGGAGCCGGCAGGTACTGGCCGGGGCAGCTGCAGGCAAAACCGCATTTGCGGCGTACGCACAGTCTCCAAGGGGTTGCCCTCCATGTCCTCCATCACGGGAACCGTCATGGCAAAGGGCTTGGTGTCCGGCCCCACCACCTCGATCTCATCCCCGGTGGAAAATTTATTGCGCAAGGATAGAACCGCCTTGCCTTGCTCATCGCAGGATGCCACCACGGCCACTACCTGCCAGGTGCGGATATACCGGGAGCTTTCCACATACTGCCCCGGCTCGCCGTAAAAAAAGCCGGTGGAATAATGCCGGTGGGAAACCCGCTCCACCTCGTTTCGCCAAGCTGGGTCTATGGGCCTGCCGGCAAACACTTGATCCAGCACATGGCGGTAGGCTCCGGTGACAATGGCCGTATAATAGGCGGACTTTGCCCGACCCTCCAGCTTTAGGCAATCCACACCGGCGTCGATCAAATCGTCCAGGTGGTCGATCATGCACATATCTCGGGAGTTAAGGATATAGGTTCCCTGACCGTCCTCCGTGATGGGGAAATACTCTCCCGGCCGCTTTTCCTCCACCAGGGCATATTGGTACCGACAGGGCTGGGCGCAGGCGCCCCGGTTGGCGTCTCTGCCGGTCATATAGTTGGACAGCAGGCATCTGCCGGAATAGGAAACGCACATGGCCCCGTGGGCAAACACCTCCAGCTCCAAGCCACCGGGCACCTTGGCCCGGATGGTTTGAATTTCCGCCAAAGACAGCTCCCGGGCCAGCACCACCCGGCTGGCGCCCAAGTCATACCAGGCCGCCGCCGTGGCGTAATTTGCCACCGAAACCTGGGTGGATACATGCCTCTGGCAGTGGGGCGCGTACCGTGCTGCCAGGGTGAAAGCCCCCATATCGGCCAAAATCAGGGCGTCCACGCCTAGATCCTCCAGCTGGGCCAGATACTCTGGCAGCTGATCCGCCTCCTGGTTTCTGGCCACGGCGTTTACCGTCACATGCACCCTTACGCCATGCTTATGGGCAAAATCCACTGCCTTAGGCAGCTCTTGGGAAGAAAAGTTTCCCGCAAAGGCCCGCATGCCAAAGCTTGTCCCTGCCAGGTACACGGCATCCGCGCCATAGCGCACAGCCATTTGCAGCTTTTCCCAGTCCCCTGCCGGAGACAGCAGCTCCGGCTTTTTCCGTTCTCTTGCCACGGCTATTCCTCCCTAGAGGAATAGCCAGCAAATTCTTCGCTGTTGATAAACTCTGTAAAGGCGCTTTCACTGGTGAAGAACCGGTTTTTGCCGTCGGTATCTGTAGCAAAGTAGTAGTATTTCGTGCTTTCGGGATTCAGCACCGCCCGGATGGAGTTTAGGCCCGGATTATTGATCGGCCCAACGGGCAGCCCGGGATACAGATAGGTGTTGTAGGGGCTGTCCAGGTTCACATCAAAGCTTGTCCCCTCCAGATTGGCAGCGTAGAACACTGTGGAATCCATGTTCAGCAAGGGGTTGTCCCAATCGTTTAGACGGTTAAACATAACCGAAGCGATCAGCGGTCTTTCCGTATCGTCTGCCGCCTCCGCTTCCACCATAGACGCCAGGGTGATCACCTCTTGCAGGGTATAGCCGCTGTCCTCCACGGCGGAAAGGATCTCCTCGTCCATCTTATTGGCGAAGTTGCGCAGGAACTTGTCCAGCACATTTTCCGGCTCTTCTTTAAGATAAAACTCATAGGTGTCCGGGAACAGGAAGCCCTCCAGGCGATTGGCGCTGCCGTAGCTGATGCCGGACAGGAAATCATAGTCAAACTGGTAGTTGGCCGCTGCCTGCTCCAGATCCTCCCTGGAGCAGACGCCGTTTTCATCCAGTGTGGTAAAGATATCTCCGCAGCTGGCGCCCTCCACGATCATGATGGTCGCCGTTTCTCTGGTGGCCGCCGTTGCCATAAGGTTATTCACCAGCGCGTGAAAATCGTAGGTCAGGTTAATTGTGTATACTCCCGGATCAAAATAGTTCTCCGACCCGGTAAACCGGCAGTAAAACTTAAACAGCCAGTCGTACCGCACCGCTCCTGCGTCCACCAGCTTGGCGGTAATGCTGTCAAGATCATCGTCTGCGTCGATCTCAATCTCCACATCCTCATTGGGCCGGGTCAAGGCCAACACGTCGTCGGCCATGATCCACCCTACCTTAGCCAGCAGCGCACCGGCCAGCACCAGCACCGCCACCACCAGGATCACCCGCACCGCTACGGGGAAACGGATGCGCTTAAGGTGCCCCTTAGCAGGCTGCGGCAGCTCCGTCTGCTCCTGGACATATTCTCCATAATCATCAAAGGCATGACCGAAATCGGCCTGGAAATCATCTACCGTTGTGTGCTGGGTCTGCTCCTCTTGGTCAGGCGTATAGGCATCCTCCGGCTCGCCCAGCTCCTGGCGGATCGAACGGATCAGCTCATCAACGGATTGATCCTGCTCGTTGAATTGATTCTGTCTTTCGCTGTCAGGCACTTCCATCCCTCCATTTGTCAACGGTCGTAGACCACAGCGGCCGCAACCTGATCGGCCGCCGCCTTTCCTTTTAGACGCTCTACCAGCTGAAGGCCAAAGTCCATGGAACTGCCGGCCGCCCGGCCGGTGATCACACGTCCCTCCGCCGCCACCGGCTGTCCGGTCATGTGAGCCGCGCCCATCTGATCCTCCATGCCGGGATAACAGGTGGCCTTTTTCTTGTCGGTAATGCCAAGCTGGGCCAAAATCGTAGGCCCGGCGCAAATGGCGGCTACATATTTATTCGCCTTATGGGCCGCCGCCACCAGGGCCATAGCCTCCGGGCTTGCCTTGATGGCCGCTACGCCGCCAAGACCCCCCGGCAGCACTAGCATTTGCAGCTGCTCTACAGACACATCCGTCAGCACGCCGTCCGCCTGTACCGTTATGCCGTGGGAGCCGGTCACCGCCGGGCCGGTCACGCCGATAAGCTTTGTTTCGATCCCCGCCCGGCGCAGCATATCGCAGGGCGCAATGGCCTCCGTCTCTTCAAAGCCCGGGGCAAGCAAAATCACTACCATGGTTTTATTCCTCCAAACACTTTTTCACCAACGCATAAACTTCCTCATGTATATCCTCGATGGTTCGCAGCTCGCCGTCTTTGGCACATTGCACCACCGTCCAGCCGTAAAAGCTCGCCGCCTCTAGGCCGGTTTCCCGGCACAGACGCAGATAATCCATGTTCTGCTCATGGATGTCGCCGCTGGTGGCGGTGATATGTTCCCGCTTTTGCATCAGCCTTTCCGTAATCTCCGTGGGCACATCCAAATAGATGACCAGATCCGGCTCCGGCAGCTCCATGTGACCATATTCCAGCTCATACAGCCAGCGGAAAAACGCTTTTCTGCTGCGCTTTGGTTCCTTAGAGGCTTGGTGCACCGCGTTAGAGGTGGTATAGCGGTCAGAAACCACCAGGCCGCCAGCCCGGTAATATTCCCCCCACACCTTGTGATAGGCCGCGTAGCGATCCACCGCGTAAAAGGTGGAGGCCACATAGGCATTGACATCTGAAGGACGAGTGCCAAACTCTCCGCCCAAATACATACGGATCAGTGCGGAGGATTGCTCCGTATACTGGGGAAACACAATGGTGCGGAAATCTCGTTTTTCCGCCTGCAGACGATTGGTCATTAGCGCGAACTGGGTGGATTTTCCGGAGCCATCTGTGCCCTCAAACACAATAAGCTTTCCCCGTTTTTCCCGTTTTTTCTGCATAGTCCCATTTTCCATAATATTCAACCCCTTATTCGCTTTGCCACGGCGGCAAGAATAAATTTGGGTAGCCGGAGCATCCGGCCAAAACGCCACGGTTCTTTGATCAGCCGGTAAAGCCACTCCAGCTGCAAACGGATCATCCACCTGGGCGCCCGTTTCACCGTTCCGGCGAAGCTGTCTAGGCTGCCGCCCAGGCCGACCATCAACCGCACCTGCAATTGCTCTTGATGGGCAAACATAAATTTTTCCTGCTTGGGCGAGCCAAGGCACACAAACACCGCTCCCGCGCCAGATTGATTGATCTTCCGCACCACTGCGGCCTCGTCTTGAAAGTATCCGTCCGCCGTGCCGCAGATCCGCAGCCCCGGCGCTTTTTCCTTCATTTTCTCCGCCGCCTGTTGGGCAACACCGGGCTTACTGCCCAATAGAAACAGCGGCGTGCCGGTTTGAGCCAGCACAGGCAGCATACCGGCGGCAAAATCGATACCCGCCACCTTTTCCTTTAACGGCGTTTTCAGCAGCTTTGCCCCCAGCACCACGCCTGCGCCGTCTGGCAAAACCAGATCCGCGCTGTTGAGCATTCGGCAAAATTCTTTGTCGTGCATGGCCTCATAGGCGATTTCCGCGTTCGGCGTAACGCAAATGGCCGCCTTGTCTCCCTGTAGCAGCTCCCGGCCACAGGCTAAGGCTTCATCCAGGGTCACATTATCATATGCAACACCCATCACATCTATTTTCATTGACATCATAGGCAAATCCTTCCAACATATCCTTCTACTTTATATATTACCACGCTTTTCGTCATTTGTCCATAACAACAGGCAGGCACATTTTTAACCTTTTTCCATAAGATGAATTGAAAGCAACCTTTATCCAGGATTTTACCGGGAGCATCGCTGCCGATAATCCAAATCATGCTTATCAAAATCTAGGAGGTATTGCCATGTCAGACAGCTTGCAGAACAACGGAGCGGCCACCCAGGACGCCGCCTGCATTCACGCCATGGAAATCCAGGACGCCTGCATTGATAAAGACTGCGTAGAAGAGCTGCGGGTCTATCTCACCAAGGATTCCCAGGCCGCCCTGGATTGCGCCACTTCGGCCAAAGCCAGAAGCGCGGAGCTTCTCCACGTTTACATCGATGTAGAGCCAATATCCTACAACCGGGGCCACTATGCCCTGGATCTTACATTTTATTACCGAGTGATCGGTGATGCCATGGTCAACAACCTGCGGCCCTGCACCATTTATGGCGTAGCCGCCTTTTCCAAACGGGTGGTGCTCTACGGCGGCACCAGCTGCGCCAAAGTATTTTCCAGCCGCAGCCGCCGGGGCGGCTGCACCACGCCGGAAGCGGTGGTAGAAGTGGTAGATCCCATGATCCTGGCCGCTAAGGTACAGGACGTATGCGGCTGCTGCCGCAGCGACCCGGCCTTGGCCGAGCTTCCGGCGGAAGTTGCCTGCCACTTTGACGGGGATCTGGTCATGTCCGGCGAGCAAAAGCGGCTGTACATCACCTTGGGCCAATTCTCCACCGTTCGCCTGGAGCGGGACGCCCAACTGCGCATTCCCACCTACGACTACTGCGTTCCCAGCAAGGAATGCTGCGCCGACGCCGGATGCGAGGAAAGCCCCTGCGACGCTTTTTCTCGGGTAGCCTTCCCGGTAGAGGCCTTTTTCCCCTGCCGCCAGGACGGACAGTCCGGCCCCGCCGCCACAGCGGCTGCGGCAGCGGAAACCACCCGCTACTGCGCCAGAAACAGCGATCGATGACCTGACAAGCGTGCCAAAAATCGTCTTTTTGACACGCGGCCCCTTTCTTCAGCCTTCTGCACCTATAAATAACGGCAGTAGGGCAGGCTTCTTACTCTTTGGGGATAAAAATCGGGGAGAGCGCGCCAGCGTTCTCCCCGGTAAATCTGCCCATTTGTCTATTTTCCATTTTGCAGCATAGATGTAAGCTCCCGCAGCAGCTCCACATCCTCCGGCGTCACCCGGATATTGCTCTTCAGCTGGCTGCCGTCCGGCTTTTTCACCGTGATCTCCAGCACCCCGTCTTCCTGAATTTGGCCGTTGCTGGCCGTTTGCAAAAAAGCGATAAACTTGGGGTGCCGCTGGCAGAACTTTTCCCACTTTCCCTTTAATTTCATCAACATCATCGGGTTTGCCATCGTCTGTTCTCCTTATTTTTCTATCCAGGTTTTCCAGCGTTCCGGGCAATAGCCTACCGTAGCCTGCTTGCCGTTGCGCACCACCGGCGCGCGGATCACCTGCTGATTTTCGTACACAATATCCTCTTTATCCCGTGGATTTTCCGTATAGCGAAGCTGATCGACAATGGGATCCTTTTTCTCCCAATCGATCATATGATCCACCCCGCCGACAGCCCTTACGACCCCGTCAAATTCCTTGCCGGACAAGCCATAGCGCTGCAAATCCACCCGCTGCACCGGGATCCCCCGTTCCTTAAAAAACCGTTCCGCCTTGCGGGTGGCAAAGCATTTATTCCTCCCAAAAATTTGAATGCTCATGGATAGATCACCTCCATCAGGCAAAGGCCCTTAGCCGGCACTGTGTAGCCGGCTTGGCCCCGCGCGCCGGTGCGCAAAATCTCATCGATGGTATCCAGCTTTCGCTCTCCCCTGCCGATCTCCAGCAGCGTGCCGGTGAGAATACGCACCATGTTGTATAAAAATCCCTCGCCCCGAAAGGTCAGCCGCAGCTCCTGCCCCGTCCGGCAGATAGAAAGCGCCTCCAACCGGCGCACCGTGGATTTGCTGCCCCGATAGGCGCTAAAGCCGCGAAAATCGTGCCGGCCAAGCAAGCGGGCCGCCCCCTGCTCCATAGCCGGCAGGCTAAGAGCGCCGGGATAGACATACACATACTGCCGCGCAAACACGCAGGGTGTGGCGCTGTTCCAGATTCGGTACTGATATACCTTCCCCACCGCGCTAAGCCGGGCATGGAACCGGGGCGGCGCATAGGTCAAGGCCAGGGCGCCGATGTCCGCTGGCAGCTGCCGGCGGAGCTGCTGCAACAGCTCCTGACAGGGTATGCTTTGCGCCAAGGCAAAGCTGGCCACCTGTCCCTGGGCGTGAACGCCGGCATCGGTTCTGCCGCTGCCGGCAATTTCCACCGCACTGCCCGTAATGCGGCCAAGAGCTTCCTCCACCTTGGCCTGAATGGTCACCCCTCCGCCTGATGCCTGGCGCTGCCAGCCGTGGTACCGGCCTCCGTCATAGGCTAGGGTCAGCTTATAGTTTTGCATTTATCCTCGCAATTCGCTGTAGGCCTCCGCCTTTGTGTCGGCGGAAAACAGGAAGTTTCCCTCCCCGTCATAAACCTCGTAATGTCCCCGAACCGAAATTACAGACCATGCCATCGCTTACCGCTCCTTTGCTTTGATGGAGACAGTATATCAGCAAAAGTGTCCCAATAATCGGCCAGTAATATTCTTTTTTCCTCATTCATAGGATGCATAAGCAAGTCCCATTTTTTGGACGTTTTTCTTTATATACTGTGTCCGTCATTCCAAACAAGGAGGAATAGAACATGCACGATGTGATCGATTTGACTCCCTATCTGCCGCCGCAGTCACGTCCTCGGGGCAGGCAGGATCGGCTGTATCGCGCCATTGAGCGGGCGGTAACCGTGGCCATTGGCCTGTGCGTGGTTGTGGGCGCGATCATCGTCCTTAGCCTTTAGGCTTGGCGTTGTTTTTGTAGAGAATGTTTAATCCCTTCAGCAGCAGATCCCTGTCCACAATCAGCTTTCGGCGGCACAGGGGTGCTACAAATTTAGCCACGCCCCCGGTGACCACCGCTGTTGCCGGGTAGCCCAGCTCCGCTTCCATGCGATCTAGCATACCGTCCAGCATGGCAGCGGTGCCCAACATAACGCCGCTGCGCATACAGTCGATGGTGTTGTGGCCAATGGCTGCCTTTGGCAGATCCAAGCTTACCCCTGGCAGCTGGGCCGCCCGGGCGCTTAGGGCCTCCAAAGAGATTTTAAGCCCCGGGCAAATGCTGCCGCCAATAAACCGGCCATCCTTGTCGATGACGGAAATGGTGGTGGCCGTGCCCATATCCACCAAAATCAGCGGCGCGCCATAGTCCTGCAGGCCGGCCACGGCGCCAACGATCAAATCGCTGCCTGCCTGGGCCGGGTTATCGATGCGCAGGTTCAAGCCGGTTTTCAGCCCCGGGCCTACAATAATGCACTGCTTGCCCACCAGCTTCCGCACGGCGGTGCGGAACGAGTTGAGCACCGGCGGCACCACAGAAGAAATGATGGTACCTTCAATGTCGGCCACCTCCGCATGGAACAGATCCAGCATATTTTTTAGCTCCGCGCAATACTGGTCAGAGGTCTTTATGGGATCTGTGGCCATTCTGGCTTCAAAAAGGATCGTATCCTGGGCGATTCCCCCCAGGACGATGTTGCTGTTGCCAATATCAATTGCTAAAATCATTACATTTCACCTCAAAGCTTGCAATTCCCAGTCTAGCCGTTCTTTGCTTATGTGCAGCAGGCCATAGGTAGGCCCGCCCCGGCTGCCACAGGTACCGGGGTTGGCCAGCAGCAGGCCGTTTTGCCACTCCCAGCAAGGGCGGTGGGTGTGGCCAAAAAGCACCGCCTCTGCCCCTGCCTCAGCCCCGGTAAGCGCCAACCGTAGCAGGCCGTATTTTACCCCCTGCTGGTGGCCGTGGCAAAGATACAGCCGGCGTCCCTCCAGGGTAAGCAGCAAAAACAGCGGCGCTTGGGAAGCCACATCGCAATTTCCCCGGACGCTGTGCAGCGGGATCTGGGGATACAGCTGCTGCAAACGTTCCGCGTCCCGAGAAGTATCCCCTAGATGGAATATCCTATCCGGACGTTCTTTTTCCACCGCCTGGGTCATATAGTTCATCGTGCCATGGGAATCGGATAAAACAAGCGCCTTCATGTTATGCACCCCACAAACGGCCATTGCATAGACTATAATACGATTATGGAAGAAAACGCAAAGGATTTGTTTCATAATCGCCGCATATATGCGTTGGTCTTTTGGCTATTATAGCAGATAAATTTATGGGAGGCAATCCATATGCAGCAGGAAAAGAGGAATTTTTCCACCGGCAGCAGTACCGGTGTCAGTCCGGAGCAGGCGAAAAAAATCATGGCCAGCCCTGAGTTTCAGCAGCTGGTTACCCAGCTGCAGCAGGCCGGGGGCAACACCCTGCAGCGGGCGGCGGTAGCCGCCAAGGCAGGCGACATGGCCCAGGCGCAGCAGATTCTGGCCCCTGCCTTAAGCAACGAAAAAACCGCTCAGCTTTTGAACCAGCTTAACCGCAGAAAGGACAAATATGGATGATTGGGAAAGCCGCATAAATGAGGTGCTGTCCGACCCGGAGCAGATGTCCCGGATCTTTTCCATGGCCCAAGCTCTAGGCGGCGAGCCATCGGAGGGAGCCGGTCTGCCCGGGGAGCTGGCGGAGCTTCCCATCCCTCCTGGCGCTATACCGAAAATCATGCAGCTGTTTACCCAGTTCAACAAGAAGGGCGGCAAGGAGGAAGCGCTTTTTCAGGCGCTAAAGCCCTTTGTTTCGCCCAAGCACCAAGAAAGCGTAGACCGGGCCGCACGGGTCGCCAAGCTATCGCGAACCGTAAGCTACGCGCTTCGACATATGGGGGAACTCACGCCGCCTGAGCCACCCAGGGAGGTCAAATCCGATGTATAGCCGGTATATTGCCAATCCAAACAGCGGCTATGGCCGCCAGAACCCCCGGCCGTCCCCTGGCCAGCCGCCCCATTCTCGGCCCAAAAGTGCCGGACCACCGGAGCACAAGCCGCCCCCGCCGCCAGAGCCTTGTCCGCCGCCCAAAGCCCCGGACAAACCACACCCTGGGCTGCCTCAGCTGCTTTCCCAGCTGTTGCCGGGACAGATGGACACAGGGGACTTGCTCATTTTGCTTATTTTGCTTCTGGTGCTATCCGATGAGGAAGCCGACACCACTACCCTGCTGATCGCGGCGGGACT